>NZ_CP115464.1:2400000-2736250 GCF_027912515.1 Brevundimonas sp. NIBR10 | reverse complement strand
GAGGTCTTCGCCGTCTGCCGGTAACGCTCCAGCGCCCTGATGATCGCCTCCACTGCCTCGGCATGGGCCCCGCCGCCGACGTCGACGGTCACATGGGCCTCGCCATAGACGGGGTAACGGACCTGGGCCATCTCCGACAGGGCCTCATAGGCGTCCTTGCCGCGCAGCAAGGGGCGGGTGTCCCGCCGCTGCACCCGCGCCGCCACGACCTTTAGATCGGCCCTCAGCCACACCATGGTCGCCCGTTCTTTCAGCAGGGCACGAGTCTCGTCGTTCAGCACCGCCCCGCCCCCGGTGGCCAGCACGATCGGCGGCCCTTCCAGCAGACGCCTCATGACCCGCGCCTCGCCCTCGCGGAAGGCCGTCTCGCCCATGGTCGCGAAGATCTCGGACACCGACATCCCCGCCGCCTGTTCGATCTCGTCGTCGCCGTCGGCGAAAGGCAGCCCCAGCCGCGCCGCCAGACGTCTGCCCACGGTCGATTTCCCCACGCCCATCAACCCGACCAGGGCTATGGTGCGGCTCTGCAACAACTGGGATTCGGCGGCGAGAGGCATGACGGATCAACCCTCTACACGATGCGCCAGCGCTCGCCAGAGCCTGAAAACCTGCGCCGTACGATGAGCGGCCCTGTCAGTTCGCCCCAGGTCGAGGCCTTCCTGGAGATGATGGCGGTCGAGCGCGACGCCTCGCCCCACACCCTGTCGGCCTATGCCCGCGACCTCGCCGACGCCGAAGGCGCCCTGCCCGCCGGCGGCCTACTCAAGGCCGACGAGGCCGCGATCGAGGCCTGGTTCGCCTCCCTGTCCACGCGCGGCCTTTCGGCGGCGACGGCGGCGCGCAGGCGCTCTGCGGTGCGCCAGTTCTACCGGTTCGCGCTGGGCGAAGGCTGGCGCACCGACGATCCGTCCCGCCGCATCGACGCCCCCAAACAGGGCCGCCCCCTGCCCCGCACCCTGTCGCGGGATGAGGTCGAACGGCTGCTGGCCGCCTCCGCCGGGCGCGAAAACGGAGGCCGCGAACGCATGCTGGCTCTCGTCGAGATGGCCTATGCCTCGGGCCTGCGCGTCTCCGAACTGCTGGCCTTGAAGGTCGAGGCCGTGCGTCGCGACCCCGCTTGGCTGATCGTCCGGGGCAAGGGTGGCAAGGAACGGCTGGCTCCCCTCAACACGGCGGCGCGACAGGCCGTCACCGCCTGGCTGACGATCCGCGACGCCACCCGCAAGCCGAAAACCCCGGACAGCCCCTGGCTCTTCCCCTCACGCGGCGCATCCGGCCACCTGACCCCGCGTCGCTTCGCCCAGATGCTGGACCAGGCCGCCATCGACGCGAACATAGACCCCGCCCGCGTCAGCCCCCACGTCCTGCGCCACGCCTTCGCCACCCATCTGCTGGAGGGCGGCGCCGACCTGCGTGTCGTCCAGACCCTCCTGGGCCACGCCGACATCGCCACCACCCAGATCTACACCCACGTCGCCACCGACCGCCTGACCCAGGTCGTCAACCAGCATCACCCGTTGGCGCGGGAGGAGTAGGCGCTCAAGCCGTCAGCGCCTCACAGATACCAGTCGTGCCCGCGCGCCGACGCCAGCGCCCCGTCGGCCAGGAACCGCATCTCGCCGCCGTCCATCGCGCCCAACCCGCTCAAGCCGAGATCGCCATCGTCCGACACCGGCAGCACGTCCGGCCCCGCATCCTTGACGGTCGGCTCCAGCTCCCCCGCACTCGCGCTCCAGCGAATATCCGACGCCACCAGCGTCGTCCCCGCCAGCTGGATCAGCATGTCGTTGGTCCCGTTCCCGCCCAGATCGACGAACAGGAAGCTCCCGCCATTGGCATAGGCGATGCCGTAGGTATCGCTCGCCCCGGTCCGCACCGCACTGAGATCGAGCCGGTCCGTTCCCGACACGAAGCCGAAGATCGTATCCGCCGCCGCCACCGTCGAATCCGACGCCGCGCGATAGACGAACGTATCCGCCCCGCCTTCGCCGAACAGCACGTCTGCCCCGCCGCCGCCGGTGATGGTGTCATTGCCAGCACCCCCCTGGATCGGATCGGCCAGGCTGGAGCCGGTCAGCACGTCGGCACCACTGGAGCCGATCAGATAGATTCCATGCTGGTTGCCGTACCGGAAGTCGGTTCCATTGATCGCGCGGCCTGCGGCGGTGATCAGCATCGAGCCCTCGGTCGTCTCGACAGAAACGAAACTGGATCCGTTGTCGCTACGAATGATGCTGATCGCGGTCGTCGTGGGGCCCGAGACATTGATCAGGTCGATACCCGTCTGAAAGTCATACAGATTGTCAGCGCCGGCTGCGTTCGAGTCCGCCGCTGAGGTGTATCTGAACACGTCCGCACCCGCTCCGCCGGCGAGGGAATCTGCCCCTCCGTCGCCGGTCAGGGTGTCATCGAGACCTCCGCCGATCATCAAGTCGGCCCCGCTGGACCCGACCAGACTGGTGCGCATCGCCGCGCCGTTCGCGCCGACCACATCACCGCCCTGGATGACGCCGTTGACGCCGATCACCGTTTGCGGCTCCGCTCCGTGACCCGCGAAGACCAGGGTGGCGGTGCTGCTGACCCGAACCAGGCTCAGCCCCGTGACGGTTCCTTCCAGCACGATCCGGTCCGATCCGGTCTGAAAGTCGGCGATGGAGTCGATCGCGGTCTGGGTCGAATCCCCCGCCGCATAGACGAAACTGTCCGCACCCGCTCCGCCCGTCAGCTGATCCAGGCCCCGGCCGCCGCGCAGTACGTCGTCTCCCGTTCCGCCGATCAGGGTGTCCTGCGCCTCCGATCCGATCAGGGTGACGTTTCGGAACAGGGAACCGGTCCGATAGACGTCGCCTGCGTTGACGTCGCGCCCCAAGGCGAGGACCTGCGAGCTTCCCAAACTCGACTCCGAGAAGACAAAGCTGGATCCGGCGGATCGCACGATGGTCACGGCTGTGACGGTGAACGCGAGAGGGTCCCCGAAGTAGTCGATCCTGTCGATTCCGGTTTCGAAGTCGACGATGGTGTCATAGGCTGAGGCCGTCGAATCCGATGCCAGGGCATAGGTGAACCTGTCTGCGCCGGCTCCGCCGAACAGCACGTCCGCACCGCCGCGGCCCTGAAGGTTATCTCCGCCGTCCAGACCATAGAGGGTGTCGGCCCCGCTCCCACCGATCAGAAAGTCGCCTTGGGTGGAACCGATCATGGTCACGGTAGCACCGGCCGCAAGGATGAGGTCGGACCCGCTGAGCCGCCCGGAAGACCCCACCTGCAAGACGCCATCACCCGTCGTCGCGAACAGGACAGTCTCGAAACTGCCGGTTCGCAACAGGGTGACCTGGCTGGCGCCCAGTCCGGTCAGGTCGACCCGGTCTCCGTTCCCACTCAGCGCGTAGTCATCTTGAAAATCCGTCAGGATATCGTAGCCGTTGGTGGCGTTCGACTCGGCCGCCGAGGTGTATCGATAGGTGTCGCGACCTTCGCCCCCCGTCAGCACATCGGCCCCAAGGCCGCCGATCATCACGTCACTGCCGTCGCCGCCCAGAAGCGTATCGCCGCCGGCGCCGCCTTCCAAGGTATCCGCCCCGACCCCGCCTCTCAGGGTATCCGCACCATCGGCGCCGACCAGGCGATCGTCACCGGCGTCACCGCTCAGGATCGAGTTCCCCGTTCCGGCCCGCAGTACGTCATTGCCGCCCTGACCGAACATGAAGCTGGCCCCGACGCCCTGGATCGTATCGGCCTGATCTGTTCCCGCCGTATAGATGGGGCCGCTCAGATCCAGGTAGGTGGCCGGCGCGATGAACCCCGGACCGCCCGGATTCTCGAGGAATGTCGAGGCCGTCAGCGTCGCAGGATCAACATTGGTCAGCCGCGCGAAGACCCTGGACCCGTCTCGCGACAGCAACAGGGTGTCGCTGCCCTGACGCGCCATGATGATATAGCCGTTATGGCCGAACCCCTGAAGGTTCGGATTACTGTTGTGCAGATTGAGGCGATCAACCCCCACCTCGAAGTCGGTGATCAACACCGCGCCGACAGGGTTCTCGATGTTGAAGACGTCCGCCCCGGCACCGCCGGTTACACGAATGGTCCTGTCTTGACCGCTCGGCACGGAGTAAAATCCCGGGCCACCCAGCAGCCAATAGTAACCAAGGCCTACGGTGATGTAATCATCTCCGTCACCCCCATCGATGATCGCGTGGCCCCTGGCTCGAATCTGGTCGTTTCCAGCCCCTCCAAAAATCTGGATCGGATCGCCGTCAACACCCGTGTAGACGGTGGAGGTTATGGGATTCCCGCCCGGAAAAACCCTGTACGGGGCGGCCACGCCCGGAAAATCCGCGGTGATCCGATCATCACCGTCGTCTCCGGACAGCATCGTCCCGTTGTTGATGCCCGAGGCCGTGATCACATCGTTGCCGGCCCCGCCCCGCACGACGTCGCGCACATTGGTGACGGGCAGAGGCGTGGTGGGCTCCGCGATATAGACCTCACCCGTGGACAGGGTGTCATTCCCGTCCAGGCCCAGGACGATATCTTCCCCCACGCCGCCGGTCAGAGTGTCGTCGCCAGCAGTTCCGGTGAAGGTCGGCATGATAGAAATCCCTGTTTTCGGACAAAGCCTAAGCAGCGTTCGTGACGGTTACAACTCACGATAGGGGGATCGCCGGCGCGGCTCGCGCGGTGCCGTACCCTCGATCGGGTCGAGACCGGCTTTGGTCCCGCAAGACCCCGGTGAACTTTCCAACTTCGGCCGCCCAATCCCTTGCGCCACAAGGGATTGGGCGATTCTCGAGGCCTTCGACCTGGCACCCGTCCCGGCCGTGGTAGACTGCGGCCTCGCCCCGGTCTTTGACAATCAGCCCGCGTCCACCCCGGAAGGGACAGGAGTCCGGACTCAACGGACTCAACGGGCTCTTCGGACTCTGTTTTTTGAGTCCGGACAGTCCGCAAGAGTCAAGCTTGCTTTACATATTCAGACTGTTCAGACCTTTCAGACCCGCTTTTCCGCCGCATGGTCCGTCGAACACCGCCAGACCCGCCGGCCGAACCGCCCACCTCCACCTTGCCCGCCCGGATTTCCGCCCCTTCCGAACCCCCGCTTGCCCGAAGACGTTACCGGCACTAGGTTCCGCCGCTTCCAGCGCGGCCTCCCCGCCCGCCTCATCGGACGCCCCATGGCCACCCACTATCTCGAGTTTGAAAAGCCGATCGCCGAGCTCGAGGAGAAGATCGAGGAGCTGGGTCTGCTCAGCTCGACCTCCGGCTCGTTCGAGACCGAGATCGCGGGCCTGAAGAAGAAGGCCGATCAGCTTCGTCGCAAGACCTACGCCGACCTCGACCCCTGGATGAAGACCCAGGTCGCCCGCCATCCCGAACGGCCCCACTTCATCGACTACCTGGACCAGCTGTTCACCGACTATGTCGAGCTGCGCGGCGACCGTCAGTTCGGCGACGACCAGGCCATCCTGGGCGGCCTCGCCCGCTTCCGGGGCCAGGCCGTGGTCGTCATGGGCCACGAAAAGGGCCACGACACCGCCACCCGCCTGACCCACAATTTCGGCATGGCGCGGCCGGAAGGGTACCGTAAGGCCGTGCGCCTGATGGACCTGGCCGACCGGTTCGGCCTGCCGGTGCTCAGCTTCGTCGACACCGCCGGTGCCTATCCGGGCCTGGGGGCCGAGGAACGCGGTCAGGCCGAGGCCATCGCCCGCTCGACCGAGCGCGGGCTGACGCTCGGCGTGCCCTTCATCACCACGGTGACGGGCGAAGGCGGATCGGGCGGCGCCATTGCGCTCGCCGCCGCCAACAAGGTGCTGATGCTGGAGCACTCGATCTATTCGGTCATCTCGCCCGAGGGTGCCGCCGGCATCCTGTGGCGCGACGGGGCCCGCGCCCGCGACGCCGCCATGGCCATGAAGATCACCGGCCCGGACCTGCTGGGCCTCAAGATCGTCGATCGCCTGATCCCCGAGCCGGTCGGCGGGGCCCATGCCGACCCGACCGCCGCCGTAGATGCCGTCGGCGACGCCATCTCCGAGGAACTGGCCGCGCTCAGCCCCCTGGATCCCGCCGCCCTGCGCAAGCAACGGTCCGACCGGTTCTATGCGATCGGTCGTCTGGGCTGAGCGTTAACCGCTTCTCCATCGCGGTCTGACAGCGTTCCGGCGTCTTAAGTCCGGCGTCGTCCATGAGCTTTTCCGAGAACCTGCGCGAGAGCGCGGTCTTCAACTTCACCGACGCCGTCACCATGGTCGTCGACGACTCGCCGTTCAGCATGGAGCTGACCGTCGCGGCCCTGCGCGGCTTCGGCGTCCAGGCGCGCTATACCTGCTCCACCGCCGCTGCGGCGATGGAGATCCTCAAGCAGCACACCGTAGACCTGGTCTTCGTCGATACCGAGATGCAGGGCATGGACGGCCAGGATCTGGTCCGCTGGGTGCGCAACTCGAACCTGGAGCCCAACGCCTTCGTCCCGATCATCATGACCGCCGGCCACGTCCGCAAGTCCAAGGTGGGCGACGTGCGGGACTGCGGGGCCAACTTCCTGATCACCAAGCCCTTCAGCCCCGCCAGCCTGCTGCAACGGCTGATCTGGGTGGCCCGCGACGCCCGCCCCTTCCTGCAGGTCGGCGACTACCGCGGCCCCGACCGCCGGTTCAAGGACGCCACTCCCCGCGACGAGAACGAGCGGCGCAGCGACATGCGCAAGCTGGCCGAGTTCAACAGACAACAGGCGGCCGAGGTCGCGGAGAACGGCTCATGAGCGTCGTCCTGACCATCCCCCGCACCTCGCGCCTGTCCAGCATGATCAATGCGCCCGGCGGCATCAGCATCGGCGTGGCCCTGACCCAGGCGCGCGACAATGTTCAGGCCTTGCAGGCCCGGGGCATGGAGATCGTCGCCGACCGGGTCGCGGCCCTGATGGCGCTGGTGCCGCCGGAGCCAGGCAGCCCGGAGGCATTGGGACGGCGTGTCACGGCCTATGAGCTGGCCAGCGCCGTCATCGACGCCGCCCATCCGTTCCAGCGGGACGACCTGTGTACCGCCGCCTCCAGCCTGTGCGACCTGGTCGACGCAGCCCCCGAGGACAGGCCCTTCGACTGGCGCATCGTCACCGTCCACGCCCAGGCCATGCAATTGATCCTCGCCCTGCCGCCCGAGGCCGGCGACACCCGACGCCAGATCCTCGACAGCCTGGCCCAGGTCGTAGCGCACAAGATCCCGGGCGCGTCGGCCGACTGATCTATTCGACGGCCGGAACCGGATTGCGGGCACCCCGCGTCTGCTTCTTCCACAGCGAGGCGTATTCGCCGCCGACCCGGGCCACCAGTTCGTGGTGCGCCCCACGCTCGACGATACGCCCGGCCTTGAGCACCAGGATCTGGTCGGCGTCGGCGATGGTCGACAGGCGGTGGGCGACCACCAGGGTCGTGCGGCCCGCCTGGGCGCGACGCAGGGTCTTCTGGATCGCGGCCTCGGTACGGCTGTCCAGCGCGCTGGTCGCCTCGTCCAGGATCAGGACGCAGGGATCGGCCAGCAAGGCCCGGGCGATCCCCACCCGCTGACGCTCGCCGCCCGACAGCTTCAGGCCGCGCTCACCCACGCGGGTCTCCATCCCGTCCGGCAGGGCCCGGATGAAGGCCGCCAGTTCCGCCGCCTCCGCCGCCGCCCAGATCGCCGCATCGTCGGCCTCGGGCCGGGCAAAGGCGATGTTGGTGCGGATGGTGTCGTTGAACAGGGCCACGTCCTGGGGCACCAGCGATACCGCGCGGCGCAGCGAGGCCTGGGTGACGTCGCGCATGTCCTGACCGTCGATCAGCACCCGCCCGCCCTGCGGGTCCAGCAGGCGCAGCGCCAGCTTGACCATGGTGGACTTGCCCGCGCCCGACGGTCCGACCAGGGCCGTGGTCGTGCCTGGCGCGGCGATGAAGCTGACATCCTCCAGCCCGCTGGCCCGGGCGTCGTGCTGGAACGACACGTCCTCGAACACCACCGAAGCCCCCCGCGCATCACGCGGCGGCGGCAGGTCGGGGGCACCATGGGCGTCGGCGACCTGAGGGCTCTGACGCGTGATCTTGAGCATCTCCTCCATGTCGATCAGCGACTGACGGATCTCGCGATAGGCAAAGCCCAGGATGTTCAGCGGCGCATAGAGGGAGATCATGATCAGGACGGCGGCGGTCACGTCGCCGGGCCCCATCCGCCCCGCCGCCGCCTCGAACCCGGCCATGACGGCCATGACGCCCAGGCCCACATTCATGATCAGGCCCTGCACCCCGTTCAGCAGGGCCAGGGAGGTATTGGCCTTCAGCGAGGCCTGATTGTAGACGCCCAGCGCCCGGTCATAGTCGGCGGCCGCACGGGTCTCGGCCCCGAACGACTTGACGGTCTCGTAGTTCAGCAAGGCATCGACCGCGAGACCGGCCGCCTCGGTGTCGGCGGCATTCATCGTTCGCCGGTGCTCGATCCGCCAGTTGGAAATGGCGAAGGTCAGGCCAGTATAGATCACCACCACGACCACGGCGACGGCCGCGAACCGCCAGTCGTACTTGCCCCCCAGGACAGCCGCCGCCATTACCAGCTCCAGCACCGTGGGGATCAGGTTGAAGGCCAGGATCCGCAGCAGGAAGTCCACCGCCCTCGATCCCCGGTCGACGGTGCGCGACAGGGATCCCGACCGCTTGGTCTGATGGAAGTCCAGCGACAGGTTCAGGGCGTGGGCAAAGGTCTCGGCCGCCGTCCGCCTCTGGGCCGCAGCCCGCACGGGCGCGAAGACTACGTCCGAGATCTGGGGTGCCGCCGACGACAGGAACCGGACCAGGGCCCAGCCGACCGCAAACCCGGCAAAGCCCAGGCCGATCGCCACCTCGGTCGGCTGATCCCGGGCCAGATGATTGACCGCCGCGCCAAGCACCAGCGGCGCCACGACGCCCAGCGCCTTGCCGCCGAGGGTCAGCAGGATCGACAGGACCAGCCGCAGGCGCAGCTGCGGTGCCTCGGAACGGCCGACCAGCCGCACGAGGTCGGTGAGGGCGGCCAGGGTGTTGGGGTCCTCGGCCTTCTCGACCGGCGGCTTGCCGATCATGGCCTTGGTGTCGGGGTCCCGGCTCCTGCCCCCGCGCTCGACGCCTCTCATGGTCATGGGGTGCCATATGGGCTGCGTCGGGGAGATGGGAAAGCCATCAAAGGGGTCGTTCGCGAACCCTTTCGGGTTCGAGGATCAGGATGTGCCCGGTCGCCCGAAGAAGACAGTCGTGAATACGGTGGGCCAGCACCTCAGTGGCTTCCCCTTCCATCTCCAAACTCGGCGACAACAGAATAAGCCCGATGAAAGGTTCCATCCGCCGAGCAGCCAGTTCACCAAAATCATAGTCGGCGGACACCGCGATCCGCTTCTCCGTGAACGCCCGGCGGGCCTGCTCGACATCCGACAGTCCGTGGCCGTCTTCCAAGGCCCAGAGAACGTCATGGCCGAGTGACCGGAGCATCAGGACCAAGCTGCGCGCACAACATTCATCGGCAAACAACCTGTGACGTGTCACGCAGCAATGAGACCTTCCTGGCGGAGGTAGTCGGCAGCGTAGGCGACGGCAGCGAGCACGTCTTCCCGCTTCAAGCGGGGATACTCCTCAAGAACGACATCGATGGACACGCCTTGAGACAGCGCCCGCAAGATGTGTTCAACCGTCAGCCGTGTGCCTGTCACACAGGGCTTACCCATCATGATCGCGGGGTCACGAGAGATGCGAGGGTGTTCCATCCCCACACCCTATCACGAAATGCCAGAGATCGCCTCCAGCAGTTCGTCCACCGCCTCGGCCTGCGTGGCCCAGGAGCAGACGAAGCGGACGGAGCCGTCGTCGAAGCGGTAGCAGGCCCAGCCGAGCCCATTCAGGCGGGCGTGGGCGGCCTCGGGCATGCGGACGAAGACGGCGTTGGCCTCGACCGGGTGGGCGAGGACGAAGGGGGACCGGGTGGCGATCCCTTCGGCCAGACGCTGGGCCATCAGGTTGGCATGGGCGGCGCCGCCCTCCCAGTCGCCGCTCTCGAGCAGGCCGAGGAAGGGGGCGGCGAGGAACCGGGCCTTGGACGCCGTCTGGCCGGCCTGTTTCAGGCGGTTGTCGAGGCGCCGGGCCAGTGACTTGTCGAACAGGACGATGGCCTCGGCGCAGTTTGCACCCGCCTTGGCCCCACCGAACACGAGCACATCGACGCCCAGCCGCGCGATCTGGGTCAGGTCGAAGCCCGCTGCCGCCGCGTTGGCGAGGCGGGCACCGTCGAGGTGGACGCCATAGCCGCGCGCCTTCACCGGCTCGATCAGGTGGCGCAGTTCCTCCTCGGAATAGACGGTGCCGTATTCGGTGGACTGGGTCAGGGACAGGGCGGCGGCGGGCTGGCGATGGCCGACCTCGGGCTCTTCAAGGGCGGCCAGCAAGGCGGTCTCTTCGATCCGTCCCGACAGACCGGGCAGTCCGATCAGGCCCAGGCCCTGGCCGAAGAAGCCCGGGGCACCGGTCTCGTCGGTGCAGACGTGGGCGGCGTGGTGGGCCAGGACCGCCTCGAACGGAAAGGCCAGCATGGACAGGGCGATGGCGTTGGCGGCCGTACCGCTGAACACGAACCGGACCTCCGCGTCGGCGTCCAGGCGGGCGCGGATCTGGTCGGCGGCCCGGGCAGTAATGTCGTCGGCGCCATAGGCCCGGGCGAACCCGGCATTGGCGGCGACGACGCCCTCAAGGGCGGCGGGGGCCATGCCGGCGGTGTTGTCGGAACCGAAATCGTAACGCATGGGGTCAGGCTTCACTGGGGTCTTGGTGATGGTCGGCGGAGGTCTCGTCGGGCGAGGTCGAGGACCGGTGCGGCAGGGCGGCGGCCCCCTCGACATAGGCGGACAGGCCAGGTTCGGAGCCGTAGGGAACGGCGACCTGGTGCGGGAAGGGGATCTCGATTCGGGCGGTATCCAGCGCCTCCTTGGCCGCCTGGAAGACGTCGGCGCGGGCCTGCCAGTAGTCGCCGGACAGGGTCCAGGCCTGAAGCGTCACCTCGACCCCGCTGTCCAGCAGATTGGTGACCCCGGCCCAGGGCGGCGGGTCCTTGAGCACTTCCGCGATGCCGGCTGCCGCCGCGACCAGCACGTCGCGGGCCTGGCTGAGGTTGGCCCCGTACCCCACGCTGATCTTCAGCTCCATGCGGCGGGTCTTCTGGCCCGAGAGGTTCAGGATGGTGTCGTCGAAGGCCAGTTTGTTGGGCACGACGATCTTGACGTTGTTGGCGTCCACCATCTGGGTCGTGAACATATCCAGCCGCGTGACCTTGCCGATGTTGCCGTTGATATTGATCAGATCGCCGACGCGGTAGGGACGCAGGATCAATAGCATCATCCCCGCCGCCACGTTCGACAGCGTGCCCTGCAACGCCAGGCCGACGGCCAGGGAGGCGGCCCCCAGGACCGCGATGATCGAGGTCGTCTGGACCCCCAGCCGTTGCAGCACGGCGATGAAGCCGATCAGCAGGACGATCACCCGCACCACCTGCACGGCGAAGCTGAGCACCGTGGGGTCGTGCCGGAACCCCCGCACCCGCCCCAGCGCCCGCCGCGTCCCCGCCGCCGCCCATTTCGAGGCGAAGATGGTGACGATCAGGATGATGACGGCGATAGAGGCGCTGACCGCGAACTGACCGGCCAGGTCGGTGATCTTGGCGATCATGGCGGCATCGAAGGCCACGGCCTTCTGACCGGCGGCGACGGCCTGGGAAACGGAGTTTGAGACGGGCGACGACATGCAGCGGGGTCTAACGCCTCAGGCCCGGAATGGAACCCGGTGGGTGGGATTTCGTAGTGATGCGGGTTGGGGTGGGGGGCTGAGCGGCCGGGGACTGCCGTGCTGAAAACAGGAGTCTGAAAAGTCCGAATGGTCTGAAACCTGGATTTGGTGCCGGCGCTGCTGCGAAAAATGCAGGGTCTGAAAGGTCTGAATGGTCTGAAATGACGGGTCGGGCAGAGGGCTGGCCTTGAGGGCACGGCACCGAAGGTCAGCGGGTGGGCGGCATGACGATGACGGCTTACGACCCTTAGCTGACAAGACCCATCCCGCTATACGGATCGCATGGACAAGCAGCCCGACTACTCGGCCATGACGACCAACGAGAGATTGGTCACGGCAGGTCTGATGGATGCCTTCTCGGTCGCGACACGCTCTCGCGACCGTGACGCCATGATCCGCCTGCTGGCAGAAGTCGATCTATCCCAGCCGGCTTGGATAGCGGACACGATCCTGAAAGACCCCACCCGGTACGGCTACTGAAATTCCCCCGCGCTCGCCCGACTGCGTTCCGGCATGGCGTGTTTGACGGGTTTCGACCCATTGCGGACCTTCAGAAGGTCGCCTCATATGAGCGGGTGAGCAAAGCTAGCCTGCAAACCATCTGGGCGACGTTCGTCGCATTTGCCGCCTTATGTGCGTGTGCGAACCCGCCCCTCTCTCGCGAGGAATTCGTTTCTCTCAACGACCAAGGGGCCGTGATAGCCACCGTGAAGCTTCGGCAGCCGTTACCGCCTCGCGACACCAGCTTTACGTTCACCGGGCCATCCGCTTTGGGTCAGCCTTCCACGACTGTTCAGCCAATGACATTCGAGGTGGCCGGAGCATTTCACTGTCACTGGTCCACTCTCATCACGATTTGTGAGACCGGCGAAAGAAAACCTGTCCCGGTCCGTGTGGATGGGGGCGGCTACGTTCGTCGTTTGGACGCTGAAACCATCCTCGTAGCGAATCAGCCTGGAGGTTCGGCAGGCGACTTCGCCAAGTTCAGGAATGGACGGCTCGTTGCATTTGGCGTTCGCGATGAAACCGGAAAAGAACCTTGGCGGTATGATCGTCGGTAGCGTTCGCTGAGGTCCGCTCCTCCCCCGTAAGAGACATCTGAAGGGTCCGCTTAGGAGGCGAACGATCCCGCTCGCTCCTGAACGGCCGCTTCGTCAGGTTAATCTGACGACCATCGGACAGTTCGGACTCAAAAAATAGAGTCCGAAGAGTCCGAAGAGTCCGAAGAGTCCGGACTCAAAAGACAGAGTCCGTTGAGTCCGTTGAGTCCGTTGAGTCCGGACTCGCATTGCCCTGTGGGCGATCTGGCGATGTCAAAGACCGGTGCGAGACGAGCCTAACACACCGTGGACCCTGGGCGCGTTCGGGGGCCTCGAATTCGGTACGATCCCTTGTGCGGCAAGGGATCGGGCGGCCGAGTTATGCAACTTCGGCCGCCGCGAGCAGCCGTCCGACCACCTTGATGGCGTCCAGGATGGTGGGGTCAAAGGTCACGGCCTTCCCGGCCGCTGCCTACCTCAACCCCTTCGGCCGCATGACCCAGTCCACCTGTCAGACCGAAATAGGACGCGCGGCATCGACCACCTCCGGACTGGACCGCCCAAAGCCTTGCGGCGCTTGACCTTTGAGCCGGCATGGGCAACTAGGCGACGCCGATGGCGTGCGTTTCGACCGCACCAGCGATCGACGAATCAGGGATAGATACCGGCTTCCACCAAGGCTGAGACCATCGAGAGAGGGAGGCCCCCGCGTGAGCGACCAGACCACTCTCGACCCTGACGTCATCATCGAAGACCACGAGGCGCTGGACGAGGACTATGTCCTGACCGCCGCCTTCGTCGAGAAGGTCGTCGATGCCGCCGACGATGGCCAGGGCATGCGGCTGCGGTCGCTGCTGGAAGACCTGCACCCTGCCGACGTCGCCGACCTGATGGGCTTTCTGACGGCCGAGCACCGGGCCGTGGTCGTGCTGTGGCTGCCGCCCGAACTGCTGGCGGAGACCCTGCCGGAGCTCGACGACAACATCCGCGAGGAGGTGCTGGAGCGCGTTCCCAACGCCACCCTGGCCGAGGCGCTTCAGGAGCTGGATTCCGACGACGCCGCCGCCGTCGTCGAGGACCTGGAGGACGACCAGCGCGAGAAGGTCCTGTCGGCCATGCCGGCCGGCGACCGCGCCGCGATCGAAAGCTCGCTCGGATACGCCGAGGATTCCGCCGGTCGCCTGATGCAGCGCGAGGTCATGGCCGCGCCCGCCTTCTGGAACGTCGGCGACACCATCGACCATATCCGGCGCCAGGGCGACGACCTGCCCGAACTGTTCTTCGACATCTATGTGGTCGATCCGCTGAACCGGCCGGTCGGGGGCCTGCCCATCAGCCGCCTGCTGCGCAGCGCGCGCAGCGTCGCCCTGACCGAGATCATGGAGCCGATCAACGACATCGCCGTCGATCAGGACCAGGAAGAGGTCGCCTATATCTTCGAGAAATACCACCTGATCTCGGCGCCGGTGATCGATTCCGCCGGACGGCTGGTCGGCCAGATCACCGTCGATGACATCGTCAACATCATCCAGGAAGAGAACCGCGAGGACATCCTGCGCCTGGCCGGGGTGCGCGACGAGGACCGGGGCTCGTCGGTCACCGAGATCGTGCGCGGTCGGGTGCCATGGCTGGCGATCAACCTGTTCACCGCCGTGATCGGGGCCAGCGTCATCGGCTGGTTCGAGGGCACCATCCAGCAGATCGTCGCCCTGGCCATCCTGATGCCGATCGTCTCGGCCATCGGCGGCAATGCGGGCACCCAGGCCCTGACGGTGACCGTGCGCGCGCTCGCGACCCGCGAACTGAACAGCTCGAATGCCCCCCGGACCTTCATGCGCGAGCTGGTGGTCGGCGTGGCCAACGGCCTGATCCTGGCCCCCCTGATCGGCGTCGCCACGGCCATCTGGTTCCGGGACGAGAACTGGAAGATCGGTCTGGTCATCGGCGCGGCCATGGTGCTGAACCTGATCGTCGCGGCCACCGTCGGGGTGCTGACGCCCATCACCCTGTCGAAGCTGAAGTTCGACCCGGCCGTGTCCTCGGCGGTGTTCGTCACGGCGACGACGGACTTCTTCGGATTCCTGATCTTCCTGGGGCTGGCGACGATCGTCCTGATCTGAGGTCGGCCGCCCGCCGGTGGAATTCGGTTTGCGAACCTCGGCGCCTGCGCATAGTGGCGGCGCGGCCCTTGCTGGTTCCCTCCCCGGGCGAGCGCGTCCGTCTCGATTTGGGTCAATCCAGTGTCCGAACCCGTCATGCAGCGACTGAAAATTTCCCGCGAGGGGATCATCCTGATCAAGAGTTTCGAGGGTTTCCGGCCCCATGCCGTGCGCCGCGACGACGGCCGCTGGGTCATCGGATACGGCCACACCCTGTCGGCTCGCGAAGGCGGGGTGGTGTCGGAAGGCGATGCCGAGCTGTTGCTGCAATACGACCTGCTGCCTGTCGCCGCCGCCCTGAACGACGTTCCCTCCTCGCTGAACCAGCACCAGTTCGACGCCCTGGCCAGCTTCGTCCATTCGATCGGCCTGGACCGTTTCCAGGCGTCCGACGTGCTGTCGCGCCTGACTGCCGGTGCTCAGGGCGAGGCCGCCGACGCCATCATCGGGTGGGCCGACCCGTCGCCGGCCGATGCGGGGATGCGTCGCCGCGCCGCCGAACGCGCCCTGTTCGTCGCCGACCCGGACCGGCCGGTCGCCCTGGCCGAACTGCTGTCAGCGCCCCTGCCGCCACCGCCCCTCAGCGTGCCCGAGATCAGCGCCCCGGTGTCCGAAACCGACGCTGACGCCAACACGGTGCCCGCGGCGGAAAACACGATCCCGGCACCCGCGTCGCCCGAGCCCGAAGTCGAGACCGCAGTTGCGGACACGGCATTGATCGATCGGCCCGCAAGCGACGATCGTCCGAATGACATCGAAACCTCTCGCGTCGAGGCAGACGATTCAGCCGCCGTTCTCGAAACGCCGAGCGCTAACGATACCGGCGAAGTCCCTGCCGATCCGACCCCGGTGCTGGACGCCGGAGAGGGACCGCCCGACGACGTCACGGACGACGCCTCGCCTCTGGACGCCGACGCCATCGCGGCCGATCTGCCTGAGCCGCATCATCCCAGCGTGTTCGATCCGACGGCCCAGGCCTCCGACGATTTCCTGGCCGGTGCCGACGCCGAAGTTGCGCCCACCAGCCTGTCGCCAACCGGGACCGTTCCTGGAAGCCAGAGGTACTCGGCCTATGCCGGCGACATCGTCGGCCCCCTGCCCGGGCTGACCGCCCCCGTGCCGGGCCTCGAGCTGATCAAGCCCGTTCCGGTCGAGCCGGCCGACACCGATGGGATCACAGAGCCCGCGCCCATCGAGATCCCGACGTTTCAGCCCTCGATCGCGGCCGCCGCGCCTCAGGCTGCGGAAAACCTGCTGGTCCTGACCCCGCTCGACGAGAGTGCGATGGTGACGACGCCGCGTCTGGTCTGGCCCCACGACGAACCGACATCGAGCGACACCCCGCTGTTCGAGGATGACGGTGCCTTGCGGCTCGGCGCGCACCAGATGATCCGGCACGAGATGATCGGCGATGCGCCGCTGAAGCTCGAATGGCGCGAGACCGGCCTGTACCTCGTCATGGGCGCCTTCGGCCTGCTGTCCTTTGGCATGTCGATGGCGGCCTTCCGCAAGGCGTCGCAGGCGGATTCGGGCTCGAGCGACATCACCATCATCGCCTGGGTTCTGGCCGTCATCGGTGCCGCCTGCGTCGGGGTGTCGGCCTATAATCTGTATCGCCGCCTGGGTCGTGCCGACGACTGAAGCCACGCCTGCGATCCTTTTGCGATTTCCCGCACCGATCACGATCGGACGGGTGGCGCGCGGACGCCGCCGATCCTAAATGACGGCACGGGCCGGTTGGGTCCCGCTCCTGACCCCGCATGTCTTCGCCTCGTCCCATTTCCACCTCCCGAACCTTTTCCCAGGTGCTCGAAGACCTCGGCGGCGGCGAGAACCCGTCGCTGACGCTGGACGAGGTGGTCGAGGCCTTCGGCGATCGGGGCATCGGGGCCCTGATCCTGGTCCTGGCCCTGATGGCGCTGCTGCCGTGGCCCCCGGGCGGCAAGGCGGTGTTCGCGGCCCCCATCATCCTGCTGGCCCTGGAGCTGGCCTTTCAGCGCAACGAGGTCTGGCTGCCGCGCTGGCTGCTCAAGGCCTCGGTGAGCCGGACGGCCTACATCAAGCTGCTGACCACCCCGTTCGCGGCCCCCGGCTGGCTGAGGCGATGGGTTCTGACGCGGGAGTTCCGGATCGGCCTGGGCGGCACCCAGGCCCGCTATCACTTTGCCCGCTGGGTGCGGCGACTGGTCCGCAGGCATCCGCGCGGGATGACGGTGATCCGCGCGCTGAGATCGGCGGAGAACCTGACCCGGCCGCGCCTGCCACTCCTGAACGGGCCGGTCGCCGAGGTGCTGATGGGCATCGCGTGCGTCCTGCTGGCGATGATGATGGCCCTGCCGGTGCCGCTGGGTGACGCCCTGCCCGGCCTGGCGATCGTCTTCTTTGCCTTAGGAGTAATGCAGAAGGACGGGGTCGCGGTTCTGCTGGGCGTGGCCGGGACCGCGCTCAGCGCCGGCTATCTTTTTCTGGTCTGGGCGACGGTGTCGGAGATCGTCCATCGTCTGGCCGGCTGGGCCGTGGGGCTGTTCAACTAGGCCCGCTCAGTGCGGCGCGACGTCCGCAGGCGGCGTCGTCAGCCATGGGGCCAGCCGGAACCGGCGCGGCGGTGCCCCGACGGTCTTCAGGCGGATGAACTGCCGGGCAAAGGCGACGACAGCGCAGATCGTCTGTTCATCGAACGGCTTTGACACGGCGCCGAGGGCACCGGCGAAACCGTCCGGGATCTGTTCGGGATTGGCGGTCAGGAAGACGACGGCGGATCCGTATTCCTCGACCAGCCGCTTGGCGATCTGGGGGCCGGTCAGTCCGTCCAGCAGATTGACGTCGACCAGGGCGAGGTCGGGTCGTTCACGATCGGCGACGGCAAAGGCCCCGGCACGGTCCATGGCGCAGCCCACGACGTCGCAACCGGCGTCGGTAAGCACCATCTCCAGCTCCATCGCGAGGATGGCCTGGTCTTCCACGATCATGACCCGCAGGTCGGCTGTGCCAGCCAAAATTCGCCCCAGTCCAGACACCCGGCATACAGCCCCGAAAGCCGGTTAACATTACTCTGTCGGTTACCGAACACTTCAAACGCGCGCTTGGCGATTTGGTTCTCGCCACGCTATGAAATGCTTCGATTTCTCGACGTCCTGGAGAGGTGCATGGCCGCAGAAGCGGAAACCCGTATCGCCGAACTCCAGCGAAGAATGCTGGGCGGCTATCAGTTGCTCCAGGCGCTGGTTGGGATTCGGCTGCGCAGTGTCGACGATCCCGAGAGCCGCCGTCACCTGACCTGGCTCAGCGACGTGACCGCCGCCCTGACCCTGATCAACCGCAGAATCACCGAGGCCGGGCCGATCGATTTTTCAGGCTATCTGGAAGACGCCGTCGATTTCTGGCGACGTACGGGCACCGCCGACGCGATCCGCATCGATGTGCGCGCCGCCTCGTCCGCGATCCCGGAAAGCCATGCCCTGCCGATGGCCATCATCGCCCATGAACTGATCTCCAACGCCGTGCGCCATGCCTTCCCGGATGGGCGGCGGGGCTCGATCGCCGTGGCCTGTTCCCAGTCGCCGGACGGCGTCAGCCTGGTCGTGCGCGATTCGGGCGTCGGGGTAGTGGAGATGGTCCATGGCGACGGGCTGGCCCTGGTCGCGGGCCTGGTCGAGCATCTGGGCGGGGTGATGACGGTCGAGACGGCACCCGAGGCCGGTGTCGGCGTCCGCATCCGGCTGCCCTTGGGGCCCCAGCAACGCCACTGACGATTTGTGGGAACAGCGACCCGGGCTCTGGCAGCCCCGACGACGTCGCTTCTAGAAAATGGTCGGAGTGAGAGGATTCGAACCTCCGACCCCTGCGTCCCGAACGCAGTGCTCTACCAGACTGAGCCACACTCCGACTTGAGGCGCGGCTTATAGCGACGGGGTTTGACCCTCGCAAGCAGACTTCGCCCCGAGGCGAAAAATGTCCCGCGCTCAAGTAGCCCGAAGGGCGATAGCGCAAACAAGAATGCTCCGCGCTCAAGCCGGCTGACGGTCGCTAGCGCAACTAGAAAACCCAATGCGCTCAACTAGCCCTATGGGCGGTAGCGCAACGCAAAAAGTGCTGTTGCATCCCCCGCCCCCTTGGCGTATTCGACCGCCTCCCGCGAGCCGAGGCCCGCGGGACGCCGGACCTGCTGGGGAATGGTGTAATGGTAACACTCCGGTTTTTGGTACCGTCATTCTAGGTTCGAGTCCTAGTTCCCCAGCCATCCGCCTTCCTGAGTCGTCAGGCATCATTCGCTGCCGAGGCCATCGCCGTCAGGTGAGCCCCGACCCCTTCGATCGTCCGTTCACCCAGGGCCCGACGCCGCGCCAGCAGCTCGGGCGAGCCTGCGTCATAGTCGGCCATCAGACGACCGACGAAAGCGCCGGACCGAACCTCCGACAGCACCTGATCCATGGCGGCGCGTGACGGCTCGCCGATGATGCGGGGTCCGGTCAGATAGGCCCCGTATTCGGCGGTGTTCGATATCTTGGCGAACGCCCCGGCGATGCCGCGCTCGTACATCAGGTCGGTGACCAGCTTGACCTCGTAGAAGCATTCGAACCAGGCGACCTCGGGCGGATAGCCGGCGTTCACCAGCTTCATGAAGGCCGCGTCGATCAGTTCGCCGACGCCGCCGCACAGCACGACCTGTTCGCCGAACAGGTCGCTCTCGCACTCGGCGGCGAAGGTGGTCTCCAGAATGCCCTTCCTCCCGCACCCCAGGGCCGCCGCATAGGACAGGCCCAGGGCGTGGGCCCCGCCCGTCGCGTCCTGATGCACGCCGAACAGGCAGAAGACCCCCTCCCCGGCCTCGTACAGGTCGCGGATGCGCGGCCCGATGCCCTTGGGCGAATCCAGGATGACGTCGAGATCGGCGCGCGGCGTCACCAGGCCGAATCGGACCGACAGTCCGTGGGCGAAGATCAGGGCCGCGCCTGGCTTCAGATTCGGCTCAAGCTCGTTGCGATACAGGTCGCGGTGGGCCTCGTCCGAGACCATGAACGCGACCACGTCGGCACCGGATGCCGCTTCGCCTGCGGTCATGACTGGAAAGCCGTCGCCTTGCGCCTTGGCCCGGGTCGCCGAGCCGGCCTTCAACCCGACGACGATGTCGGTGACACCGGAGTCCCGCAGGTTCAGCGCGTGGGTTCGGCCCTGGCTGCCGTATCCGATGACGGCGACCCGCTTGCCCCGAATGATCGACAGGTCGCAGTCGCGATCGTGGAAGACGGGCAATGGATTGGGTAGTGTCTCGGTCATGGCCAACCTCATAACGCCTTCATCCGTCGTCGCCTTCTGGAAAGAGGCCGGTCCGAAAAAGTGGTACGCCAAGGACGAGGCGTTCGACCGCGAGTTCCGCGACGCTGGCCACGCCCTGCACTGGGCCGCCGCCCGGCGCGAGCTGGACGACTGGACGGAGACGGCCGAGGGTGCCCTGGCCCTGATGATCCTGCTGGACCAGTATCCCCGGAACAGCTTTCGCGGCACGGCGCACCAGTTCGCCACGGACGCGCTGGGCCTGATGTTCGCCCGACAGGCCTGGGATCGCGGCTGGCCTCAGACGTTCGATCCGGACCTGCGACAGTTCTTCGTGACCCCCTTCGAGCATTCCGAAGAGTTGACCGACCAGGACACGGCCGTGACCCTGTCCTCCGATATGCCAGAGGTCCTGAAGTTCGCCCATATCCACCGCGACATCATCGTCCGCTTCGGCCGCTTCCCGCATCGAAACAAGGCTCTGGGGCGACAAACGACAGCAGAGGAACAGGCTTTCCTGAATCAGGGCGGGTTTGCGGGGTAACCGATGATGCCGCCCGTCTCCCCGGGAATGGAGACGAGAAACGAGACAGGGCCGTGGACCAAATTCCCTGCTTCCCTTCGCACGACCCAAAATCGCTTTCAGAAAATCGTCCGCCAAGGGTTTTCAAACGCAACGGCCATAGCCACCTTGTCTGTTCCAGATCACTGCAAGGCTTTCCCATGTCTCTCGACGCCCTGTTCCGTCCGTTCACCGTCAAGTCCCTGACCTTGCCAAACCGCATCGTCATGGCCCCGATGACCCGGTCATTCTCACCCAACGGCGTGCCGACCGAGGATGTCGCGGCCTATTACCGGCGGCGGGCCGAGGGCGGGGTCGGGCTGATCGTGACCGAGGGTACGGTGGTCGAGCGTCCCGCTGCCCGCAACGACGTCCAGGTGCCCTTCTTCCACGGCGCGGCCCTGCCCGAATGGAAGAAGGTGGTCGAAGAGGTTCACGCCTCCGGCGGCAAGATCGCGCCCCAGATCTGGCACGTCGGCTCGGCTCGCGGCCAGGCCCCGGACTGGACGCCCGAGGGTCAGGTCGACAGCCCGTCGGGCATGACCGCCCCCGGAAAGGTCAAGTACGAGCCCATGACCGAGGAAGACATCGCCGACACCATCTCGGCCTTCGGCAAGTCGGCCCGCGCGGCGAAAGAGCTCGGCTTCGACGCCGTCGAGATCCACGGGGCCCATGGCTATCTGATCGACCAGTTCTTCTGGAACGGGCTGAACGGGCGCGAGGACGCCTGGGGCGGATCGACCATCGCCGACCGCAACCGCTTCGGCGTCGAGGTGGTCAAGGCCGTGCGTGAAGGCGTCGGCGAGGACATGGCCCTGATCCTGCGTCTGTCCCAATGGAAGCAACAAGATTACGACGCCAGGATCGCCGGCACGCCGGACGAGATGGCCGAATGGCTCAATCCCCTGTCCGAAGCCGGGGTCGATGTCTTCCACTGCTCGCAGCGCCGCTTCTGGGAACCGGAGTTCGAGGGCTCCGACCTGAACTTCGCCGGCTGGGCCAAAACGATCACCGGCAAGCCGACCATCACCGTCGGCTCTGTCGGTCTGGACGGCGAGTTTCTGGCCGCCTTCGCAGGCCAGGGCTCGAAGCCCGCCTCGCTCGACGGTCTGCTGGAACGGCTTGAGCGCGACGAGTTCGACCTCGTCGCCGTCGGTCGCGCCCTGCTGGCCGATCCGCAGTGGGTCGAAAAGGTCCGCGACAGCCGTCACGATGACCTGAAGGACTTCACCCGCGAGGCGCTGGGCGTGCTTTACTAGGCGTCGCGCGCGCGGTGGTTCGTGGCTGGTGGTTGTTGATTGAAGCCGGTCGACCTCAGCCACTAATCACGAGCCCCTAAGCACCGATCACGTCCCCATGCTCCTCCCCGTCGCCATCACTACAGCCTGGCTCAGCCTCATCATCGGGGCGCGTTATCTGCTGGTCGCGGGCGGGGTCTGGTGGCTGCTGTGGGGTCGGGCGAACGATCTCGGCCGCCGCCTGAACCGGGATCGGCCGTCGCGCAAACTGATGCTGCACGAGGTCCGCTACTCGCTGCTGTCCACGCCGATCTACGCCTTGCCCGCCGCGATCGCCCTGGAGGCCTGGAAGGCGGGCGGCACGAAACTGTATCTCGATCCGGCGGCGTATCCGCTGTGGTGGTTGCCACTCAGCTTCGTCCTGCTGCTGATCGTACAGGACACCCACTACTACTGGACCCACCGGCTGCTGCATCACCGGAGCCTGTTCCCCTGGGCCCATGCCGCCCATCACAGGGCCCGCGACCCCAGTCCCTTCGCCAGCTTTGCCTTCGATCCGGCGGAAGCGGTGCTGACCGCCTGGCTGCTGCCGGTACTGGCGTTTGTGGTCCCGTTGAACATCTGGATGCTGGCGGTGCTGTTGACCGTGATGACGGCCAGCGCGGTCATGAACCACTGCGGCTGGGAGCTCTGGCCCGACCGCTGGGTGCGATCAGGCCCGGGCAGCCAGTTCATCACCGCCACCCACCACAGCCGCCATCACACCCACATGAAGACCAATTTCGGCCTGTTCTTCCGCGTCTGGGACCGCCTGTGCGGCACCGATGCGATGCCTGAAATCAGGGACCAGCCCGGCCTCAAGTAACGCGACTGCGCGGTAGCCGACTAAGTTGCCGGCTCGACGACGACTGCCGTGCCATAGGCCAGCACCTCGGTGATGCCCGGCATGATCTCGTTGGCGTCATAGCGCATGGCCAGGATGGCGTTGGCGCCCTCGGCCTCGGCGTGCCGGATCAGTTCGGAGAAGGCCTCCTGCCGCGCCATCTCGGCCAGCTTCACATAGGCCCCGACGCGGCCGCCCAGCATGGACTGCAGGCCACCGACCATGTCGCTGAGCGCGTTTCGCGACCGCACGGTGATGCCGCGCACCACCCCGATGTGGCGCACGATGCGATGGCCGGCGATGTCATTGGTGGTCGAAGTCAGCATGGTCAGATCCTCTCCAGAACGCGGAAGGTAAAGCCGTGGTCGTCCTTTTCGCCCGCATCGTGCCGCTCTTTCTCGGTCTCCTGAAACCGGCTTTCGTCGAAGGTCGGGAACCAGGCGTCGCCTTCAGGCGAGGCGTCAACCTCGGTGATATAGAGCCGCTTCGCCTTGGGCAGGACCGCCTCGAACACCCTGGTGCCGCCGATCACGCAGACCTCGTGGACGTCGTCGTCGACGGCGGTCTCGCGGGCGATGTCGATGGCCTCGTCCAGGCTGGAACAGACGACCGCTCCCTTGGCCTTGCCGCTTTCCTGATAGCTGAGGTCTCGCGTCAGCACGAGGTTCAGCCTGCCGGGCAGCGGCTTGAGCGGCAGGCTTTCCCAGGTCGACCGCCCCATGATGCAGGGCTTGCCCAGGGTCACGGCCTTGAACCGTTGCAGGTCGGACCTCAGCCGCCAGGGCAGGTCGCCGTCCACGCCGATCACGCCGTTCCTCCCACGCGCGACGACAAGGGCGATGGCGGGGACGATCATGGGGCAGCTCCGGTGGGCGGGCGCAGCGTCATCCGCTGCGCCCGATCCTGCTTAGGCGTCCGGGTCCAGCACTTTCAAGCGGAACAGCAAACCGCCGATCGCAGCACCGACCAGCGGCGCCACGATGAACAGCCACAGCTGGCCGATCGCCGTCCCGCCTGCGAGCACCGCCGGGCCGAAGCTGCGGGCCGGATTGACCGAGACGCCGGTCACCTGGATGCCGACGATGTGGATGACCGCCAGGGTGATGCCGATGGCCACGCCCGCGAACGGCCCGTGCGCCTTCTCGCCCGTAACGCCCAGGATCACGACCACGAAGATCGCCGTCATGACGACCTCGAAGATCAGCGCCGCGTGCATTCCGTATTCGCCCAGATAGCCCGGCCCCCAGCCGTTCTGACCCAGGTTGCTCATCCCCGTCTTGGCGATCAGCGACAGGATGAAGGCGCCGATCAGGGCGCCGATGACCTGGGCGACCCAGTAGACGAGCATGTCCCTGGCCGACATCCGCCCGGCCATGAAGGCCGCGAAACTGACCGCCGGATTGACGTGGCATCCCGACACCGGCCCGATGCCGTAGGCCATGGCCACGATGGCGAACCCGAAGGCCAGCGACACCGCCAGCTGGTCGAACGGCGCGGGACCCAGCACCGCCGCCCCGCACCCGAACAACACCAGAACCATCGTCCCGACCAGTTCGGCCGAAAACTTCTTCACCATGACGCCCTCCCGAGGCATGTCGTCCGCAGTCGTGCAGACTCAGCGGTCAGGATGCGCCGGATCTTATGGTCAAGCTAGATCAGAAAACGACGTTCTCCGGCTCCAGCCAGCGCAGCCATTTGCGTGCCATCGCCGTCTCCAGATCGATCCCGACCCGGTCGCAATAGATCAGCAGCATCCCCAGCACATCGGCCGCCTCATTGCCCAGAGCCTCCGCATCCGCTGTCCCTCGCGCCCTGCCCGACATCCGCAGATGCTCGGCGGTCAGCTCGCCCAGTTCCTCCTGTAGCTTCAGCAGCGCCCAGTCACCTGCCCCCGCCTTGTCGCGATCGATGCCGTGCTCGCGGGCGTAGATATCGGAGATTCGGGTGACGTCGGCCGACAGCGATTTCAGATGCACCGGCTCCGCCTCAGACCGCCACCGCCGCCTTGATATGCGGCCATGGCGTATAGTCGCTCAGCACGAAATCGGCGGCCTCGAAGTCGAACAGGTCGGTTCTCGACGCAATGGTCATGGTCGGCAGGGGCAGGGGCTCGCGGGTCAGCTGCAGCTTCGCCTGATCCAGGTGGTTCAGATACAGGTGGGCGTCACCGAGGGTGTGGACGAAGTCGCCGGGCTTCAGGCCCGTGACCTGGGCCATCATCATCGTCAGCAAGGCATAGGAGGCGATGTTGAACGGCACGCCCAGGAAGACGTCGGCCGAGCGCTGATACAGCTGGCAGCTGAGCTTCCCGTCGGCGACGAAGAACTGGAAGAGGCAGTGGCAGGGCGGCAGGGCCATGTCCTCGATGTCGGCGGGGTTCCAAGCCGAGACGATGTGGCGCCGGCCGTTCGGATTGGTCTTCAGGCCTTCGATCAGCCGGGCGATCTGGTCGATGCTCTCGCCGTTCGGGGCGGCCCACGACCGCCACTGCTTGCCATAGACGGGACCCAGCTCGCCCGCCTCGTCGGCCCATTCATCCCAGATCGAACAGCCGTTGTCCTTGAGCCAGCGGATGTTGGTCTCGCCGCGCAGGAACCACAGAAGTTCGACGATGATCGACTTCAGGTGCAGCTTCTTGGTCGTCAGCAGGGGAAAGCCCTTCGACAGGTCGAAACGCATCTGACGCCCGAAAACGCCCAGCGTCCCGGTGCCGGTCCGGTCGCCGCGTTCGACGCCGTTGTCGAGGATGTCCTGGAGCAGGTTCAGATACTGCCATTCCGGGTGATCAGCGGAGGCTGTTTCGGACTTCAGATCGGCATGGGAGAGGGCGACGGTCATGGGGGGAGGATGCCTGTGATTCGCCCGGTTGGCACGGCAGCGATTCGGTTGCCCACAAGGGAGTGGTGGCTGGTGGCTGGTGGCTGGTGGCTGGTGGCTCGAAGTTCGCAAGTTCGAGGCGGCGGACAAGCCGTCTCCTCCCTGTCGCGAAGCGATGGGGAGGTGGCAGCGAGCCTCTTGCGAGCTGACGGAGGGGGCGACTCGGTGCCCAAGATGAGGGCTGCGGGACGCACCTCGATCGCTGCGAGAGTCCTCATCGGTCAGACCCCGTCGCCCCCTCCGTCACGGCGCTGAAGGAGCGCCGCGCACGGGGAGGAGATTCGTTCAATCCCCGACGAAATCCTGGGCGAATTCCGGGGTGTCGCCGTCCTCGATGGGGTCTTCGTCGTCGGCGTCCATGCCGCGCGAGGGGTCGGGCACCTCGAAGCCGGTGGGAAGGGACAGGTCGAGCAGGCCGGCGGCCTTCATCTCGGCGGCACCGGGCAGGTCGTGGATGTTGGCCAGGCCGAAATGTTCGAGGAAGCGGTCGGCGGTGGCATAGGTGACCGGTCGACCGGGGGTGCGGCGACGACCGCGCAGACGCACGAACCCCATCTCCAGCAACAGGTCCAGGGTGCCACGCGAGATGGAGACGCCGCGCACGCTTTCGATCTCGGCGCGGGTGACCGGCTGGTGGTAGGCGATGATGGCGAGGGTCTCGAGCGCGGCTTTCGACAGGCGGCGGGGTTCCTCGCGCTCCTCGGTCATCAGGAAGCCGAGATCGGGGGCGGTGCGGAACCGCCAGCGGTCGGCGACGCATTCCAGCTCGACCCCCCTGCCCGCATATTGGGTTTGCAGATCGGTGATGGCGGCGGCGACGTCGGCCCCCTCGGGCAGGCGGCGGGCGATCTCGACGAGGGACAGGGGCCCGGCCGCCGCGAACAGCAGGGCCTCGACCCGGCGGGCCATCTCGATCTCGTCCGGTTTGAAATCGAGGGTCATGGCGTCAGCTCCAGCGCCTGACCCAGACCGCGACGCTTGAGCCAGACGTCCTCGAAGGACTGCTCCTGACGCACATCCATGGCCCCCTCCTTCACCAGTTCCAGGCTCGCAGACAGAGTGGAGGCCAGGTAGCTGGCCTGGGTCGGGCCGTCGCCCGTGGCGTCGCGTTCGGGGGCCACCCGATCCAGCGGCGTCCAGTCAGACAGCCTGGGCAGGACGTCGCGCAGCCAGTCGCGCGCCGCCTCCAGCCCGAAGGCTTCGACCCGCTGGCCGGGATTGTAGTGACGCGCCTGTTCGCGGCGGCGCTGGGTCACATAGGCGCTCATCAGGTCGTACAGGCTGGCGTCGATGCGGTCGGACGGGACGATAACCGTGGCCTGGGGGTCGCCGCGGGTGAAGACGTCACGCTTGAGCTGGGGGCGGCTGGTGATCGCCTCGACGGCGGTGCGCATGGCCTCCAGCTTCTGCAGGCGGAAGGCGAGCGCGGCGGCCATCTGTTCGGCGGGGGGTTCGTCCCCCTTGGCCTTCTCCGTGCGGGGCAGCAGAAGACGCGACTTCAGATAGGCCAGCCAGGAGGCCATTACCAGATAGTCGGCGGCGAGCGAGAAGTTGCGGCGACGCGCCTCGTGGACGAAGGCCAGATACTGTTCGGCGAGGCGGGTGATCGACAGTTTGAGAAGGTCGACCTTCTGGGTGCGGGCCAGGGCCAGAAGGACGTGAAGCGGGCCTTCATAACCGTCCAGATCGACCACGAAGGCCTCGCCCGCGTCGATCTGTTCAACGGCGGTGAAGTCCAGGTTGGGCTGGAAGGCCTCGGTCATGGATCAGGCCTGCGCCTCCGCCACGTCCGGGCCCCTTGCGGCGTCGAGGCGGCCGGCGAGCATGGCGTCGAGGCGGTCGCGGGCCTCGACGGGGTCCAGGGGCTCGGGGGTGTGGACGATGCGGGCCAGGGCGGCGGCGGCACGGCGGGCGGCCCCGCCTTTCAGCTTGCCGACACCGTCGGCGACCTGGCGCATCTGATCCATGTCGCCGTTCCAGTGGATGACCAGATCACAGCCGGCCTTGAGCGACTTGGCGGCGCGTTCGGTCAATGTGCCGCTGAGCGCGTTCATGACGAGGTCGTCGGACAGCAACAGGCCCTTGAAGCCGAGGGTCTCGCGGATCAGGCGGATAGCCTTTTTCGACTGGGTCGCTGGCCGTTTGGCGTCGATGGCGGTGAAGACGATGTGGGCGGTCATGCCGATGGGCATGTCAGACAGGGCCTTGAACGGCGCGAAGTCCCAGGCGTCGAGGGTGGCCAGGTCCGCGTGGACGGTCGGCAGTTCCTTGTGGGTGTCGCCGAACGCGCGGCCGTGGCCGGGCATGTGCTTGATCACCGGCAGGACGCCCCCGGCCAGAAGCCCCTCGGCGGCGGCCCGGCCCAGCTGGGCGACCAGCACCGGATCGCGGGCATAGGCGCGGTCACCGATGATGTCGTGGGCGCCGGGGGTCGGCACGTCCAGAACGGGGGCGCAGTCGATGTCGATGCCGACGGCCTTGAGGTCATGGGCCATGAGCCGGGCACCCAGCCGAACCAGTTCACGGGCGGCGAGCGGATCGTTGGTCGCCTTCAAGTACGCGTCGGCGGGCGGGTATTTGGCCCAGTGCGGCGGGCCCAGACGCTGGACCCGGCCGCCCTCCTGATCGACCAGGATCGGGGTCTTCGGGTCATCGACGCTGGCGCGCAGGGCGGCGGTCAGGGCGCGGACCTGATCGGGGGTGTCGATGTTCCGGCGGAACAGGATGAAGCCCCAGGGCCGCTGTTCGGCGAAGAAGGCGCGCTCGTCCTCGGTCAGGACGTGACCGGCGCACCCGTATATCGCCGCCGTGCGCACCTAGCGGACCAGGCAGTCGTCGCCGGCGGCGCGGATGGCCGCACAGAAGGCCTGGGCCCGCTCGCGGCTGAGGCCGGTGAAGGTGGTGCGATAGACGGTCGATCCGTTGGACGCCGTCACCTCCTGCACCCGTTTGGCCGACCCGCGCGAGAATTGCGGGAACCGGGCGGCGACGGCGGCGAACTCGCGGTCGGCAATGGCAGTGGTCGAGAAGGCGCCGATCTGGACCGCCGAGGTTCCTGTCGCGGTCGAGGCGGCGGGGGCCGGGCTTGCAGCCGGGGCTGTCGGCGTCACCGGGCGCGGAGCGGGTGTGGTGGTCTTCGCGGGCGGCGCGGCCGGCAGGGTCGCCGTCGGTGCAGGCAGAGGCTGGGGCGTCGGGCGGGGCTGCACCTCTTCGGGCGGCGGGGTGAAGGTGGGCGCGGTACCCGGGGCCTCGGCACCGTCGCGATAGACGTCGATCCCGGCCTCGGCGTCCACCGGCTGGGCGTCCACCGGGGCTTCAATCTTGAGGTTGCCGACGGGGGTGCCGACGGCGGGCGGCACGTCGTTGGAGGCGCGCAGGCCCGAGCGATAGAACAGCACCACGGCGACGATCAGCACGACCAGAACCACGCCCGAGATGATCAGGGTGACCGGCGGGGCCTTGGTCGGCGGCGTGCGACGGGCATCGAAGCCGCGATTGAACGGCAGGTCGTCGTCGGTCGGCGGCGTATAGGCCCCCCGGTCGCGGCCGTCGGGTCGTTGATCGTCGTGGGACATGGCGTGGTCTCTGAAGGCGTCGCGCGAATCACGCGCGATTGGGCATCCTAACCCCTGAGCGCGCACAGACGAATCACAGTTGGCGGCGTGACCGCGCCGGGGCCAGTCTGCGTTGCTCATCGGTGGCGAAGCGGTCGGTCATGCCGGCGATATAGTCGCAGACGGCGCGAGCGCGCCTCGGCCCGTCGTCCAGTCGCGCCCGGCTCGACCATTCGGGCGGCAGCAACTCCGGATCCGTCATGAACCGCTCGAACAGAGCCGCCACCGTGCGCCGGGCCCGGGCGCGGGAGCGGTTGACGGTCGCATGGCGATACATGCGCTCGAACAGGAATGCCCGCAGGACCCCCAGGTCCGCCATCATGGCGTCGGAGAACTGCACCTGGGTGCGGCCGGCGCGGCGGACCGCCTCCACGCTGTCGATGCCGTCCTGGGCCAGGCGGCGCGATGTCTCGGCCAGGACATCGTCGACCATGACCCCGATCATCCGGCGCACGGCCTCGTAGCGGGTCATTCGGGACGTCAGGACCGGCCAGTCGGCACGAACCCCGGCGACCACCGGGCCGATCAAGGGAAGGGTCGCCAGATCGTCGAGCGTGAACAGGCCGGCGGACAGTCCGTCGTCCACGTCGTGGTTGTTGTAGGCGATATCGTCGGCGATCGCGGCGGCCTGGGCCTCCAGCGAGGCGAAGCCGTCGAGTCTCAGGTTCCAGTCAGGCCGACCCTCGGCATAGTCGGCGATGGCGCGCCAGGCGGGTTCATCCAGCCGGTGGCTGACCGGGCCATTGTGCTTGACGATCCCTTCGACGGTCTCCCACGTCAGGTTCAGGCCGTCGAACGCCGGGTAGCGGCTCTCCAGCCGCGTCACGATGCGGAAGGTCTGGACGTTGTGATCGAAGCCGCCCCATGGGGCCATCCGGACCTTCAGTTCATCCTCGCCTGCGTGGCCGAACGGCGAATGGCCCAGGTCGTGGGCGAGGGCGATGGTCTCGGCCAGATCCTGATCAAGGCCGAGCGCGTGGGCGAGCGACCGCGCGATCTGGGCCACCTCCAGGCTGTGGCTGAGGCGGGTGCGGTAATGATCACCCTCGTGGGCGACGAAGACCTGGGTCTTGCCCTTCAGCCGTCGAAAGGCCGTGGAATGGATGATCCGGTCACGATCACGCGAGAAGGCATTGCGGGTCCGGCTCGGTTCTTCGGGCGTCAGACGGCCTCGCGAGGCGGCGGGATCCTCGGCATAGAGGGCGCGGAACGCGGGCGTGACGGCGGTGAACGGGCTCAATCGATCGCTTCGATGACAGGGCGGTCTTTCGCTATGGACCGGCGCGCCTCATATAGACAGCCGTGAGCACCGTCCAACCCACCGCCCCGTTCAAGCTTCAGGTCGCCCGGCGCGCGCCCGAGGGCATCGTGCTGTCCGACACGGCGGCACGACGGCTGGCCCGGCTGGCCGAGGCCGAGGGCCATCCGGTGATGCTGCGGGTCGCGGTCGAGGGCGGCGGCTGTTCCGGCTTTCAGTATCGGCTCGACCTGGTCGAGGCGGCAGAGGCCGACGACCTGCTGATCCAGACCGACGGCCAGACGGCCCTGGTCGATCCGGTATCGGTTCCGTTCCTGAAGGGGTCCGAGATCGCCTACGTCGACGAACTGGCCGGTGCCCAGTTCGTGGTGCGAAACCCGAACGCGGCGACCAGCTGCGGCTGCGGGGTCAGCTTCTCCATCTAGGTGCGGTCGATTAGGGTATCGCCTAAACAGGTCTTGACCTTAGCCTGATCGCTAATTAGCTTCTAGCCTTATGAACACCCTGTTCAAGGCCCTGTCGCATCCGGTTCGTCGGCGCATCATCGAGATGCTGCGGCCCGGGCCGATGGCGTCCGGGGATATCGCGGCGGCCTTCGACATGAGCTGGCCGACGATCACGGGGCATCTGAATGCGCTCAAGGAGGCCGGTCTGGTCAGTCCCGAGCGGGAGGCCCAGACGATCCGCTATCGGCTGGAGATATCCGCCGTCGAGGAGGCGCTGGCCTTCCTGATGGACATCGCCGGGACCGGCCAGACCGCAACGCAAGCCCAGGAGGATCCCGCCAAATGACCCGCCCTCGCCTTACCCTGCTCGACACCGCCACCGTGGTGATGATCGCGGTCATCGCCATCCTCGCTGTCTGGGTCGCCGTTGCGGGGCCGACCGGACCGATCGCCATGCATTTCGACCTTGAGGGTCGTCCCGACCGATGGGGTGATCGACGCGAGATGGCCGGGTTGCTCGCCTTCATGACCGCGATGACCGCGCTGACGGCCGGTGCCATGAGCTGGTACGCCAGACGATCGGATGATCCCTCGCGGCGACGTGGCCTGGAGATCGGGCAGTTGATCGCATTGCTGGCGATCGGCGGCACCACGGCGATCCTGTGGACGGCCATACTGGGCCAGAGCTCCGTGGGTGCCGGGGCGGAGGCGACTACGGGCTGGACCATGGCGCTGATGGGCGCGATCTTCGTGGCGACGGGTGCCTTCCTCGGCCGGGTCGCACCCAATCCCCTGATCGGGGTGAGAACGCCATGGTCGTTCAAGAGCCGCCGCGCCTGGGATCGGTCGAACCGCCTGGCGGGCCGACTGTTCTTCTGGCTGGGGCTGGTCACCTTGATCGCCGCGCCTCTCGTTCCTCAACCGGCAGGCTTCGTGACCTTGACGGCCGCCGTCCTGATCGCCGCCGCCTGGTCCGTGTTCGAAAGCTGGCGCGTGTGGAAGAGCGACCCCGACCGCCAGCCGTTCTGATCTATCCCACTTGAACTCGGAGACCTTCGATGCTGACCCTGCTGATCGCGGGCGCGATGGCGCTCGCCCCCCTGCCCGCCTCTGTTCAGAGCGAGACGCCCTTGGCTCTCACCGGCATGCCGACACTCCACGGCACGCTGCGGACGCCCCATATGGACACCCGGGCCGTGGCGGTGATCCTGCCGGGTTCCGGCCCCACGGATCAGGACGGCAACAGCCTGAACAACGGCACGCCGTTGCAAGTGCGGGCGGCGACCTATCGCCTGCTGGCCGAGGGCCTGGCGGGACAGGGCGTGGCGACGTTGCGGATCGACAAGCGCGGCATCGGGCAGAGCCTGCTGGCGGGCGGCGATGAGCGTTCGCTGCGGTTCGACGCCTTCATCTCCGACGCCCGGGCCTGGGCCGTCGAGGCGGCGACGCGAACCGGCCGGCCCTGCGCCTGGTTGATCGGACACAGCGAGGGTGCCCTTGTCGCGTTGGGCGCTGTTCGGGAGCCGGACGACAGGATCTGCGGCCTGGTCCTGCTGGCACCCGCCGGCCGCCCCGCCGCCACGGTGATCGCCCAACAACTGGCGGGCCTCCCGGAGCCGTTGAAGGCCCAGGCCATGGCGGGGCTGGCCGACCTGGTCGCCGGGCGGGAGACGGCGAACATCCCCGGTCTGGAAAGCCTGTTCCGGCCGTCGGTCCAGCCGTATCTGATCTCGTGGTTCGCGCTCGACCCGGCCGGGCTGGCGGCGGCCTATTCGGGGCCCGTGATGATCGCGCGGGGTACGACGGACATTCAGGTCGCGGCCGCCGATCTGGACGCTCTGGCGGCGGCCCGGCCGGATGCGACCGTGGCCCGGTTCGAGGGGGTCAACCATGTGCTGAAAATCGCGCCTGCCGACCGCGCCGGCAACATCGCGACCTATTCCGATCCGGACCTGCCGCTCGCGCCCGGCGTTGCAGAGGCGGTCGGCGACTTCATCCTGGGTCACTCCCCCGAGCGGTGATCCAGTTCGGCCCGCGCCTCATCGGCGAGGGCGAAGAAGCGGTCGCGGACTTCGGCCGAGAAGGGGTTGTCGCGTTCGATGGCGCGGAACACGGCCGGGCTGTCGTGGCGGACCATCTCCACCGCCTGCATGATCCGCTCGAAACTGGTCGTGGTCATGCGGGTCGGCAGGGGCTCCATGGCCAGCAGGACGCGCGCGATCAGGTGGGTCAGGCCCTGGACCACGGCGGCTTCGCGGTCGTGATCCTCGGCCGAGACGCGGAAGACCCTGAGCTTCAGCGCCGAGCGACAGAAGGCGGCGACGCGGCGGGCGGCGCGGTCGTCCCGGACCGGGCAGACGGCGATGCGGTGACCGGCGACGCCGTCCTTCGCGCTCTGTGGGCCGAACAGGGGGTGAAGGCCGACGAGGCTGATGCCAGCAGGCAGGCGCTCGGTCATGACCCGACTGGGCAGGACCTTCACCGAGCCGACGTCGAGGACCAGGGCGTCGGGCGTCAGGTGCGTCGAGATCGCGTCGCAGGTCTCGGCCAGGGCTTCGACCGGCACGGCGAGGATTACGACGCGACAGGCCGCGGCTGTGGCCAGGTCGGTCAGGACGACCGTGCCCTCCCCCTCTTCGGCCGCTGGATCGTGGGCGATGATATCGAACCACAGCGACAGATGGCGCGCGGTCAGCCGCCCGAAGGCGCCGTATCCGATCAGGCCGAGCCGGGGTTTCACGCCGCCAGGGTCTCCTGGAAGCGGACGGGGCGGCCCGCCGCCTTTGCGGCCAGTTCGCCATCGCGCATGACCATCTTGCCCCGAACCATGGTCCCGACGGGCCAGCCTTTTGCCTCGAAGCCGTCGAACGGGGTCCAGCCCGAACGGGTGGCCATGTCGGCGTGGACGATGGTGCGGCGCGCCTTCAGGTCCACCAGGGTCAGGTCCGCGTCATAACCCTCGGCCATCCGCCCCTTGCCCGCGATACCGAAGACGCGGTTGGCGCCGGCGGAGGTCAAGTCGACGAACCGCTCGATCGACAGCCGCCCCTCGGCGACATGGGTCAGCATCACCGGCACCAGGGTCTGCACCCCCGGCATCCCCGACGGCGAGGCCGGATAGGGCCGTGCCTTCTCTTCCAGCGTATGGGGCGCGTGGTCCGAACCCAGCACGTCAGCGACGCCGTGGGTGATGCCGCGCCAGAGCCCGGCGATATGCGGCGCGTTGCGGATCGGCGGGTTCATCTGGGCCAGACCCTTCAGGCGTTCGTAGGCCTCGTCGCCGTCCAGGGTCAGGTGCTGGGGAGTCACCTCGACGGTGGCGACGTCCTTGTTGTGGCTGAGGAAGTCGATCTCCTCGGCCGTCGTGACGTGCAGGACGTGGATACGGGCCCCGGTCTCGCGCGCCAGCTTGACCAGGCGGCGGGTGGACATGATCGCGCTCTCGGCATCGCGGACCTCCGGGTGGCTGGTCCAGTCGCCGGTGCGGGCCAGGGGGCGGCGGTCAGCCAGGCGATACTCGTCCTCGGAATGGAAGGTGGCACGGCGCTTCACGTGCTTCAGCACCTCGCGGACCCCGTCGTCGTCGGCGACCAGAAGCGTGCCGGTCGAGGCCCCCATGAAGACCTTGATCCCGCAACAGCCGGGCAACCGCTCCAGCTCGCCCAGATGCCGCGCATTGTCGTGGGTGCCGCCGATGTAGAAGGCGTGATCGGTCCACATCCGGTCGCGGGCGCGGTTCAGCTTGTCGGCCAGGGCGTCGGGATCTGTGGTCGCCGGCTCGGTGTTGGGCATCTCGAACACGGCGGTGACGCCGCCCAGGGCCGCAGCGCGCGACCCGGTTTCGAGATCTTCCTTCCACTCCAGGCCGGGCTCGCGGAAATGGACCTGGGTGTCGATGACGCCGGGCAGGACGGTGAGGCCGGTCGCATCGACGATCTCTTCGGCCGAGGCCTGGGACAGGTCGCCGACCTTGACGATGCGGCCGTCGGTGATGCCGACGTCGGCCATGCCGCGACCGGCGTGGTTGACCACCTCGCCGCCCCGCACGATCAGGTCGTAGGTTTTCGCCATGCCGCCGCTCCTCGCTATGCCGGGACCGGTTAAGGCGTCGCGGGCGCTTGCGCCAGTATCTTCCGCGCCGCCTTCAGCACGCGTTCGGCAGGCAGGTCCATCATGTGCTGGATGGCCTGGTTCAGGCGGGGGTCCAGTTCACGGAACTCGGCGAGGGTCCGGGGGCCCCGGACGGAGACCCCGCCCCATGGCCCGACGACCGTCTCGTCGGACGGACCATAGACCCCGATCGAAGGGACGCCCGCCGCGACCGCGAGCTGGGTCCAGATCGAATCGGCCCCGATATAGAGCGAGGCGTGCGTCAGGGCGGCGGCCGTCTGGAGCGGGGTCAGGCGGCCCTGAGCCTCGATCACCCGGGTCCGCGCGACGGACAGGCGGATGGTGTGGACCAGTTCGCGATCGACCTCGTCGCCGACGATCAGCAGCCGCCCCCCGGCCAGCTGACCGTCCGGCCCCAGCAGGGCGGCGGCAATCTTGGAATAGCGTTCGGCGGGCCAGCATTTGCCGATCCAGTCGGTGCCGGGACCCACCGCCAGGATCGGCCTGTCGTCCGGTTTGATCAGGGCGTCGGCGGCGGCGCGCGTTGCATCGGAGACGAACAGATGCGGGGCCGGAACCTCGTCCAGGGTCAGGACGTCGGCGGCCTGTTCCACGGCGTGGCGACCGGGTTTGGCCTTGCCGCGCACGGCCCGCTTGTCGCGCCGCAGCCGGGTCGAGATGGCGGTGCCGCGCATGTCGACGATCAGGTTCCATTTGGTGTCGCGGACCTGGTTCCACAGGCCGATCCAGTCCAGTCGGCCTTCGGTCTCCAGCACCAGCAGCCGGTCGAGGCGTGGCATGTCGGCGAACAAAGGCGCGGTCTGGGGCGAGCCGACGATGGTGAAGCGCGCGTTCGGCATCGACCGGGCCAGATAGGCCGGCACGCCCGAGGACAGGACGGCGGCTTCCGGGTCGGCCTCGGCGATGTACAGAATCGAAAAACGCGCGGGCATGGACGGACCGTATACGGATTCTCGCGTCGGTTCAGCGTCTGGTTGACCGAAGGGAATATCGGTGATCTTTGATCGGTGAGCGGTTGGAGGGAGCCCGGATGTCGAGATCGATCGTTGTGACGATGCTGGCGGCGGCGGCGCTTCTGGGCGGCTGCACCAGCTATGGCGCGCGGCACTATCCGCCCGGCTGCCCTCAGTCCTCCGCGCCATGGCCGCCACCCGCACCCCTGCCGCCTCCCCCGCCGCCGCGGCTGTAGGGCGTCCTCGCGTATCGTGCCGGGTCGCCCTATCTAGCGACCATGACGCACATCGCTCGCCTCGACAGTCGTTCCCTGATCCGGGTCGCAGGGCCCGACGCCCGGCCCTTCCTGCACAGCCTGCTGACCCAGGACGTCGACACGCTGAAGGACGGCGAGGTGCGGTTCGGGGCTTTGCTGTCGCCGCCGGGACGGCTGCTGTTCGACCTGTTCCTGATCGGCGAGGCGAATGCGGTGCTGCTGGACGTTGCGGCGGAGCGGCGCGAGGCCCTGTTGCAGCGATTGTCGATGTACCGGCTGCGCGCGCAGGTCGAGGTCACCGTCGATGACCGGCCGGTGTTCGCGAGCTGGCCGGAGGCCGCGCCGGGATTCGTGGTCGATCCACGACTGAGCGCGCTCGGCGGGCGGGCGCATGGCGGTGTTGTGGCCACGACCGCGACCGAGACGGACTACACCGCGCATCGACTGGCGCTGGGGGTGCCCGATCCCTTCGGCGACGCCGGGTCGGATCGCACCTATCCGATCGAGGCCAATTTCGACCTACTGAACGGGATCGATTTCGCCAAAGGGTGTTTTGTCGGTCAGGAGACGACGTCGCGGATGAAGCGGCGCGGGGCGATCAAGAACCGGATGCTGCCCCTGGCCTTCGACGGCCCTCCCCCGGCCTTCGGGGCCGAGGTGCTGAACGGCGAGCGACGCGCGGGCGAGGTGATGGGCGGCGTTAGGAACGCGGCGATCGGCCTGATGCGGCTCGACCGGTCGCAGGGCGAGCTGACGGTCGACGGCCGGCCTGCGCGGGCGTGGCGGCCGGACTGGATGCCGGAGTGGCAACCGCCCGAGGCGTAGGCGCGGCCAGGCCGAACATGACGGCCAGCCGCTCGCGCTTGCGGATCAGGGCGTCGCGAGCCAGGGCGGCGGCCTTGGACGCATCGTCGTCGAGCCGGGCCAGGGCCTTTTCGATCGAGCCGTCGGCCCGAACCGTCTGGGTGTCCTCGACGAACTCTTCCTCCGGACAGCCGCCGCCGAAGGCCCAGTAGCGGCGGCCGGCGGTCTCGGCGGTTTCCAGCACACAGCGCCGTTCGGGGGCGAGCGACAGCCACATCACCGCGCGGAAGTCGGCCAGGGCGCTGCCGGCGAAGTCGTCGTGACCCAGCAGGCCGCCCGAGGCCGAGGTGGTGTCCACGGTCTGGAGGCCCTCGCGGACCACGACGTTGCGGGCATCGCCGACGCGCTGCATCCGGTTGATCTGTTGCGATATCTGCAGCGCCCGGTCGCGCTGGGAGGCATAGAGGGTGAACCTCTGGCCGGTCGGCAGGATGCGGGGGAAGGTCGCCTCGAACTCGTCCACCCCGACGTCGGGGGCGGCGAAGACCACCTCGTTGAACATGGGGGGGCGACCCGGCGTGCGGGCGGCGATGACGTCGAGCGCCCGCTCCAGCACCCGGTTTCCCATCGAATGCGCGACGAGGTGGACACGCCCGGCCCCCGTGCGATTGGCGACGTCGGTCAGGAAGTCGGCGACCTCGTTCAGCAGGGCTCTGTCGGCCACGGCGCGGGTATCGGCCTGATAGCCCAGCAGACTGGCCCGCGACGGCCAGGAATAGAGAATCGGCGCGCCGTCCAGGTTCATGTCCACAGCCAGCTGCGCCGTGCGGATCGCCGCCCCCTCGAACGAGGTGTTGTAGCCATGGATGAAGACGAAGACCTCCTTGCGCTCGGTCCCCGCCACCACGCCGGACACGCGGTTGAAGAAGGCGTCGCGGTCGGTCACCGGCGTCACGCTGTTCAGGATCATGTGCTTATTGGGGTCGGGCCGGAACTCCAGCGTCCAGATCGACGGCCGGGGGATGGAGCCCGGTGCCCGGTCGCGCGGTACGCTGACCTCGGCGACGCCGAAGCTGAGCGGCGCACGATCGCCGCCGAACATCCCTGCGGGAGTGGCCTGAGCGGTGCGAGCGCGATGGGTCGCGTAATAGACGTCGACAAGATCGAAGTTGGCCGAACCGTCGGCCGGGGCCGCGCGGGTGCCCAGCGGGCTGAGGTTTGCGGCGCGACGGGCGGCGTCAAGCTCGGCGCGATAGGGGGCCAGGTTGGGGTTGTTAGCACCGTAGACGCTTTCGCGAATCTCATAGGCCCTCAGGAACCAGTCGGCCTTCAGGCTGGGTTCGGTGGCCAGCCGCCCCACGGCCTCCAGCGGCTCGATCATGGACACATGACCCTGACCCCGGAACTGAAGGATCGAGACCAGGGCCTGGACATAGGCGGCGGTCGCTTCGTCCTTCAGTCCGGCCTTGTCGTAGGCCTCGGCCAAGGACAGCTGGAACTCGATCAGGGTGTCAGGGTCTGTGGCCCGCAGTTGGTCGATCAGGTTGCGGTCCATGGCGGCGGCGCGCAGGGCAGCGATGTCGCCCCGGTCCATGGCCTGGGCCACGGCCTCGAGCGAGACGGGTTGCGCCTCCGCCGTGGCGGGTGTCGGTTGCGGCGTCGTCTGGGCCTGAGCGCCCGTCCCGGCCAGCAGGGCGCCGATCATCGCGACGGCGGTCCAGATCCTGATCGTCATGACGGCGCTTCCCCAAGTCTTCCCCGAGTCGATCCTGTGCCAGAATTCGCCCGGCGACCACGACTTTCCGAACATGACGGCGATAGGATGGGCCATGGCCGATTCGATCCATCGCTGCGCCTGGTGCGGGACCGACCCGCTCTATGTCGCCTATCACGACACCGAATGGGGGGTGCCCGAGTACGACGCGCGTGCCCTGTGGGAAAAGCTGGCGCTGGACGGGTTCCAGGCGGGGCTGGCCTGGATAACCATCCTGAGAAAGCGCGAGACCCTGCGCGCCGCCTTCGACGGCTTCGATCCGGAAAAGGTAGCCCGGTACGACGACACCGACCGGGCACGGCTACTGGCCGATCCGGGCATCATCCGCTCGCGCGCCAAGATCGATGCGACGATCCGGGGGGCCCAGGTCTGGCTGGACATGCGCGACAACGGCGAGGACTTTTCCGCCTGGCTCTGGTCGTTCGTCGATGGCCGACCGGTGCAGGGCAGCCCGGTCGGCCTGACCCAGAGCGACGCCTCAGTCGCCATGGCCAAGGCGTTGAAAAAGCGCGGGTTCAGCTTTTGCGGTCCGGTGATCGTCTATGCGTTCATGCAGGCGACCGGCATGGTCAACGATCACTTCCCGTCCTGCTTTCGCTGCGACGAGGTTCGGGCAAATTACTAAAGGTTCACTGGCAGCCGGGCGGGCGAGGTGATCTTTCCAGGCTCTTGAACCGGAGCCGTCATGTTGTTTCACCGTCTTGTCTTCGCCCTGACGATCGCCGCCTGCCTGATCGGCGCGCCGCTCCAGGCCCGAGCGCAATCCGAGACGCGATCTTCGATCGATGCCGAACTCGACGTCTGGGTGCAGCGTCAGATGGAACTTCGTTCGATCCCGGGATTGCAGGTCGCGGTCGTGAAGGACGGCCGGATCGTCTACTCCCGCGCTTACGGACTGGCCAATCTGCAGACGCCGGTGCCGGTGACCGAAGACACCGTCTTTTCGATCAACTCTGCGACCAAGAGCTTCACCGGGGTCGAGGTCATGGGGCTGGTCGAGCGCGGTCAGGTCGATCTCGATGCGCCGCTCTCGACCTATCTGGCGGACCTCCCTGCGACCTGGCGTCCGATCACCGTTCGCCAGATCCTGACCCATATGTCCGGCCTGCCGGATATCGTCACGCCGGATGAAGGCTATGTCGGGCAGGACGAAGCGGGAGCCCTGGCGGCCCTCGCCGATCAGCCCCTGCGTTTCGCGCCGGGCGAGCGGTTCGCCTACAACCAGACCAACTACATGCTGCTGCGGATGATCATCGAACGGGTACAGGGGCGCCCCTTCGAGACGGTCGTGGGCGAGGACGTCTTTCGGACCCTGGGTATGGCGGACTCCGGTTTCGGCGACTCGCTCGACGTCATTCCAGGCAAGGCGGACAGCTATCGTTTCAGCCGTGGCGAACGGCCGGTGCTGAAGAACGTGTTCGAGACCTTTCCGGCCTTCGCCCGCACCGCCGCCGGCATCAACAGCTCTGCTCAGGACCTGGCTCACTGGCTGATCGCCCTGCAATCAGGCGGAATTCTGAAGCCTGCGACGTTGGAAGCGCTCTGGACGCCGGCACAGTTCAATGACGGCAGGACAGGCGAATGGGCCAACGGGTGGGTGGTCGTCGACCGACAGAACCATCCGGCCGTCGGGATGTCGGGCGGAGCGCGATCCGCCTTTTCGGTCTATCCCAAAGACGGCGTGGCCGTCGTCATCCTGACCAATCTTGCCGGGGCCTTTCCTGAGGAACTGACCGACCCGATCGCCACCCGCTTCATACCCGGCATGAGGCTGACCGGCGTGCCAGCCCTGCGCGAGCGCCTGGAGGCGGAAGGGTTCGAACAGGCCGAACGCGCGGCGGCTGAACTCATCGCCCGTGACGGAGCCGCGTCTCTTCCAGAGGTTGATCTGAACAACTGGGGCTATCGGCTGCTCGGCCGGGGCAAGGTCGCCGAGGCCCTGACGGTGATGAAGGTCATCGTCGGCCTCTATCCGGAAAGCGGCAACGCCTACGACAGCCTGGCCGAGGTCTACGCCCGTTCCGGTGACCGGACACGTGCCATCGAAAACTACCGCCGCTCGCTCGCTCTCGACCCCGGAAACGCCAATGCCGAGGACCAGTTGAAGACGCTGGGGGCCGAGTAGAGGTCGATCCGAGATCGACTGATCCGGGCGACCCGCGAGGCGGAAATCACGTCTGGTCCTGCTTTCGCTGCGAGGACGTTCGTGCGATGGGCGAGCCATGACGGCCCCGAAGACTCCGACACCCCGCAAGCTCAAGCCGCCTGCGCGCGCGTTTCCGACCCTGACGCTGGAGACCCTGCTGGCCCAGTCGGCGGGCGGGCTGGTGTGCGGCGTGGACGAGGCCGGTCGCGGGCCGTGGGCCGGGCCGGTGTCGGCGGCGGCTGTGATCCTGAACCCCGAAGACGTGCCCCTCGGCATCGACGACTCCAAGGCCCTGACCCACGCCCGGCGCGAGGCGCTGGAGGTCGAGATCAAGGCGCGCGCTGTCGCCTGGGCCGTCGGGTTCGCCTCGGTCGAGGAGATCGCGGAGCTGAACATCCTGCACGCCACCGGCCTGGCCATGTGCCGGGCGGTCGAGGGGCTGGGCACACCGGTCGCAGCGGCCCTGGTGGACGGGAACTACCGGTTCAAACTGCCGTGCGAGGTCCAGACCGTGATCGGCGGCGACGGCCTGTCCTTGTCGATCGCGGCGGCCTCGATCCTGGCCAAGACGGCGCGCGACCGGCTGATGGTCGAGCTTGACGCGACCTATCCCGGCTACGGCTTCGCCAGCCACAAGGGATACAATGCGCCGATCCATCAGGCGGCGCTGAAGGCGATGGGCCCCTGCCCGGCCCACCGGGGTGCCTGGGCCCCGATCCGGGCCTTGCTCGAGGCCGACCGGGCCGACGTACCGGCCTGAGCGACGGATCAGGTTTCCGGCCGGATCCACACCGCAGCGGGCTGTCCCGCCATGGCCGGCGGCGGCGTCAGCGTCGTCGTCCCGGATGCTAGGGCTACCTCGACCGGAGCGACGTCCTCAGCGATCCAGACGGCTCTCGCCGCGCCCCCGAGCGGTTGCGAGAGCGTGACGACGCCACCGTCCAGGCTGTAGGTCAACGACGCCCCGCCTGCCGTGCCGAGGCTCCATGCCTTGGCGGTGTCAGCGACCGGGCCTGTGCCTGACCGCATCGTCGCGCGAACGGCGGTCGGGACGATCTGCTCGACGGCACGACTGAGGCCCGGCCAGACATCCTCGGCCCCGACGACCACGAGGCCGCCGCGCCGGTCGCGGTATTCGCGATAGAGCCGATAGCGCATCTCGGGCGTCGATCGCCAAAGCGCCTGGCGCACAGCACCGATATCCGCCTCTGCTACCCCGACCAGGTCTTGCGGCCTCGCGATGGCGTCGACCTGCTCACGCGGGGCCTTGTTGATCCCGCCGACGACGGCGAACAGGCTGCCGTCCGGGCGATAGGTCCAGTGGTGGATCTCGATACCATCGACGATGCGCGACCGGACCGGGTCGTCGAGGACGGCGTCGACCTGATCCTTCGGCGCTTCCAGCACCACATGAAGCGCTGATCCGGTTTCGGCCTCCCACGCCGCGATGGTGTCCAGCCAGAACCGGGTGAACGCGAGCGGGCCGGTGTATTCGGGGTCCAGACCGATGACGACGTTGGGGCGGTCCTTCAGCACGTCCAGGGTGTGGCGGATGTAGAGGCGGTGCAGGTCGCGGCGCACCGGGTCCGACACGTCCCAGAAGGTGGTCGCGGCCGGGACCTCCATCGGCATGCCCGTCGCCTGGATCGCGTTCATCGGCCGCCACGGGAAGTCGACGTAGTGCGACCGGCTCTCCAGCAGCCAGTGCTGCATGTACATCTGATGATACAGGACCACGCCTCGCTGCTCGGCCAGGTCGGCGAAGGTCCGGATGCGGTCGAAGAACCAGGGATTGAAGCGGGTCAGGTCGTACTGGCTGAGCCCGTCCCAGGCGCGTCCGGTCCCGCTGCGGGCCCAGGGAAGCTCCATGAACGGGCCCCAGACTTCTCCGTCCTTCTGGTCCGGCGAGCCGTAGAAGTCGTGATCGACGCGCCGCCGGTCGTACCAGAGGCCATAATTGTGGCCGACGACGTCCCCGGTGTTCAGCGAGGCCGCCAAGGCCGGCAGGTCGTCGGTCAGGCCGACCCCCTCCAGTCCCGGTGCGAACCGGGTCAGGGCGGGGCCGAAGGCAGGGGCCAGTGCCGGAACCATCTGGGCCTGGAAGAAGGAGAAGCTAAGGACACGCCGCCAGGCCGGCCGGCCGTCGATGACGAACTGGCCGTCGACGATGGTCAGCGGGTGGCTTTCCGGCGTCGGATGGGCGGTGCGGGCATAGGCCTGGACCTCGGCCTCGGTCAGACGCCGGGCATTCGCGGGCACCGGGGGCAAGGCGACGGGGGCGAGCGCGGCCAGGGCGGCGGGGCCCAGTCGGGCCTCCAGTTGGGCGCGATACAGGCTGGCCGGCTGTTGCGGGGTAGCGCGGTAGAAGTCGCGGCCGGGCTGGATGCGGGGATCCTCGATCACGCCGTCGCCGGACACCTCACCGCGACAGCCGACGGCGGCGTTGAGGGCTCCCGGCGGGCTGCTTACATCAACCTGGGTCGCCTCGCAGTTCCACAACAGGGAGTTGGCCGCGGACCAGCCGGAGCCCTGGGCATCACGTCCCCGGTGAGTGAGGTTGAGCCCGCCACCGCGCACCTTGACCCCGTCGTACAGGGCGCCCGAGGCCCAGCTTTCAAGGGGTCCGGAATCGCCGTGGGCGTCGATCGCCGTGCAGTCGAGGAAGACGTTCGGCCCGGCCGCAGCGTGGCCGAGGGCGAAGTCGTGGATGCCGTCGCGGCTGTCGCAGCGAACGAACAGCGCCTGTTGTCCGGCCGTGTAGAAGACGCGGCGACGCAGGCCGCCGAGCTCCGACACCGGACGGGACGCCGAGACGTCCTGGACCGTCACCCGGCGGCTGGTCGCGCCCAGATCGACGACATAGCTGGCAAAGCCCTCTGCCGCGACATTGCGGATCCAGACGTCCTCGGCCCGGTCCACGGCGATGGCGAACCAACTGTGGTCCTCGTCCAGCGGGCGGGTCGGATCGGAGGCGGAGACCAGTTTCAGCCCCTCGACCCCGACCTCGTTCAGCCGATCGGCCGAGGCGCCCTTGCGCAGCACACCACCGCCCCAGACCGTCTCGATGGCCGTGGTCAGGGGGGCGTCGAGCGTCACCGTCAGGCCGTCGATGGCCGTGATCCGGCGATCCCAGACGATGTCGCGCGATCCCGGCTTCCAGTTCAGCCGCCCCTCGGGCCGCCAGCCCTGAAACGCGTCCATGCCCAAGCTCGTGATCCAGTCGGCGTTGGAGGGACGCACCACGGTGACCGCATCCCCGATCCGCAGGCCGGTGACGCTGTCGAGAGTGACCGTCCGGGTTCCGACGGCGGCCTCCGCGACGGTATAGGCGACACCCTCGGCCGCCACGGGACGGTCCGGTGCCGCTATGGCGATCAAGGCGCGGCGGTCATGACCGGTCGCGATCAGCACGGAGCCAGCCTCGCCCGCGCCGGCACCGCGCAGCACCACCCCGCCCGTTTCGATGCGAACCTGACCGCCGATCTCGAATTCGCCGGGTGCCAGCTGAACCAGGCCGCGATGACCCTCAGAATCCACCGGCATCCGCTCGACGATGCGTATTGCGGCCATGATCCGATCGGCGTCGTCGCCGGGTCCGGGTTTGACGATCAGAGTCGCAGGCCGCATCGGCGGCGCCACGCCGCCGCCCCGGTATCCCGCATGCGAAAAGTCGATCTGAGGCGCGCGCCAACCGGCCAGAATCCCGCTCTCGGCGGCTTGCGCGCCCCGGCCAGCACGGTCGACAGACCCGCGATGATCGCCACAAAACTCAGACGCATCTAGCTTTCCCAACCTCAGTCATGTTTACTCGCCTCATCCGCCCGGGCTCGCCCGCGTCTTGAGACCGCCGCAGAGCGGTCAGAGGAAATCCAGTGATCCCCATGCCCAGTACCCCAGCGTCACAACAGTTTCGCACCAAAATGACACCGCTTACCAGACGTTCGTCGCTCTCTCTTTTTCTGGGCGGTGTGGCCATGTCGGCCGTGTCGTCGGGGCGTGCCTTTGCGCAGACAAATGAGGAGGCTGCGCCGCTGGGACGCGAGTGGTCGCACATGAAATGGGCGCGCGGGATCGAGAACCAGAGGAAGGCCGATCTGGGGAACGGAACCTTCCTCAACCCCATCCTGGCCGGCGATCACCCGGACCCGTCGATCCTGAAGGACGGCGACGACTACTACATGACCTTCTCGTCGTTCGAGTCGGTGCCGGGCATCCACATCTGGCACTCGAAGGACCTGGTGAACTGGCAGCCGGTGGTGGCGGCCCTGACCAAGAACATTGGTTCGGTCTGGGCGCCGGAGCTGTGCAAGCATGACGGCCGCTATTTCGTCTACATCCCCGCCCGCTTCCCCGACTACCGGTCCAGCTATGTGATCTGGGCCGACCGGATCGAGGGGCCGTGGTCGGAGCCGGTCGATCTGAAACTGCCCGCCCACATCGATCCGGGCCACATCGTCGGCGAGGACGGCAAGCGCTACCTGTTCCTGTCGGGCGGCGACATGGTCGAACTGACCGACGACGGCATGGCCACGGTCGGCGAGATCAAGCACGTCTATGACCCCTGGCACTATCCGGAAAACTGGATCGTGGAGAGCTTCTCACCCGAGGGCCCCAAGGTCATGCGGCACGGCGAATATTTCTACATGATCACCGCCGTGGGCGGCACCTCGGGCCCGCCGACCGGTCACATGGTCATCGTGGCGCGGTCCAAGTCGATCCATGGGCCATGGGAAGACGATCCCGCCAATCCGATCGTGCGCACCGCCTCGGGAGCCGAGAAGTGGTGGTCGCGGGGTCATGCGACCCTGGTCGAGGGCCCGGCAGGTGACTGGTGGATGGTCTATCACGGCTATGAGAACGCCTACTGGACCCTGGGGCGCCAAGCCCTGCTGGATCCCATCGAATGGACTGCGGACGGCTGGTTCCGGGCCAAGGGCGGCGACCTGGCCACGCCCCTGGCAAAGCCCGCGGGCGGCGAAGCCGTGCCGCACGGCATGGCGCTGTCCGACGATTTCTCGACCGACAAGTTCGGCCTGCAATGGAGCTTCTACGCGCCGGAAGGTGACGAGAAATCCCGGCTGCGACGCGAGAACGGCACCCTGCACATGCGCGCCAAGGGCACGGCACCCAGCAGTTGCTCGCCTCTGACCTTTGTCCAGGGCGACCAGGCCTATGAGATCACGTGTGAGATTGAGGTCGATCCGGGCGTCACGGCCGGGCTGATCATGTTCTACGATCGCGAACTCTATGCCGGGGTCGGGTTCGACAAGGGCCGGTTCGTGACCCACCAGTACGGCATCGAGCGCGGCCGTCCGGCCAATCCGTTCGGTACGAAGATGCACCTGCGGATGACCAACGCCTACAACGTCCTGTTCTTCGACTCGAGCGCGGACGGGGTGACCTGGCGGCGGTTCGACCGGCATATGGAGGTGTCGGGCTATAACCAGAACGTCAGGAACGGCTTCATGATGCTGAGGCCCGGGATCTACTCGGCCGGAAACGGCGAGGCGCGGTTCCGGAACTTCACCTTCAGGGCGCTCTGAGATGCTGAACCGTCGCACTTGGCTGCTGTCCGCCGCCGCCCTGCCCCTGCTGCCCACCACATCTGCGTTCGCTGCCGACGCGACGCCGGAGACGGTCAGGGCCGCCATGGCGCGGGCGACCCGTTTCATGACCGACAAGGTGGCGGTGGGGGGCGGCTATGTCTGGTCCTACCTGGCCGATTTCTCGCGGCGGTGGGGTGAGATGGAGGCCTATCCATCCATGATCTGGACCCAGGCACCGGGCACGCCCGAAATGGGCCAGACCTTCCTCGACGCCTGGCACGCCACGGGCGACGAGATGTATTATGCGGCGGCCGAGAGCACGGCGGCCGCCCTGATCGCGGGCCAGCATCCGTCCGGCGGCTGGAACTACATCATCGACACGGCTGGCGAGGCCTCGCTGAAACGCTGGTACGAGACGATCGGAAAGAACGGATGGCGGCTGGAGGAATTCCAGCACTACTACGGCAATGCGACCTTCGACGATCATGCGACGGTCGAATGCGGGCGGTTCCTGCTTCGCCTGCACCTCGAAAAGGGCGATCCGAAATACCGGGCCGCGACCGACAAGGCCGTCGATTTCCTCCTCGAGAGCCAGTATCCGAACGGCGGCTGGCCCCAGCGTTACCCGCGCATGGGCGCGTTTTCAAACCACGGCCGCCCCGACTACACCGGCTTCATCACCCTGAACGACGAGGTCGCGGAGGAGAACATCGCCTTCCTGCTGCTGGTGCTCCAGCAGTTGAAGGACGAGCGGGTGCGGGCCCCCGTGGTCAAGGCGATGGAGCTGATCATCACCCTGCAACAGCCGGCACCGACGCCCGGCTGGGCCATGCAGTATACCCCCGACCTTAAGCCCTCGGGCGCACGGACCTATGAACCGGCGGCGATCACGCCCCACGGCACGGCGGCGGCGATCGGCCAGTTGCTCGACTACTATGGCCAGACCGGCGAACGGAAATATCTGGCGCGCATCTCCGAGGCCATCGACTGGCTGGCCAGTGTCGAAATTCCTGCGGATCAGCGGGCCGCCAACGGGCTGAACTTCCACCGCAACTACGAGCCCGGCACCGGCCGGTTGATCGGGACGCACCGGCGGGGCTCGAATGCCCAGAACGGCGAATACTGGTCGGATTTCGACACCCGCGACACCCGCGCCGAGAAACGGGTCGACGTGGCGGCCCTGCGCGCGCGGTTCGAGCGGACCGCGGCCCTGTCCACCGAGGCGGCGACGGCCGGGTCGGTGCTTATGGGGCGCGGCCCCTCCCTGCTCCCCCGCTATGTGGTCACGCGGGCGGTCGGCGGGTCGGACCTGAACATCACGGCGGCCCGGACCCAGGCGGCCAATGATGCGGCCGTGCTGATCGGTGAGTTGAACACCGAGGGCTACTGGCCGCTGGAACTCCGCACCACCAGCCACCCCTACCGGGGCGACGGCCCGCCTACGCCACCGCCCGGCTTCGTTGATCGTGGTCAGGTCGGCGACGAATGGGACACTTCGCCCTTCACCGAAGCGACCGGACCGGTCGGGATCTCGACAGGGCTTTACATCAACAACATGAGCCGGTTGATCGGCTATCTTGAGGCGCACCGGTAGGACGACCCCGGCCGAAACGGCGTCGGGTGACATCGTGACGCCTTGATCAACGGCCATCCGGTCTTAGGTTTAGGCACACCTTTCAAACGACCGGCTCGACATGGCGGACATGAGAGACATTTTCCGGATCTCGGCCCATTATCCGACGTCGGGGGCCCGGCTGGCGGACTTGATCGTGCATTTGACAGGCCTGACGCTCGCCCTGTTCGGGGGCGGGGTTCTGCTGGGCCTGTCGGTGTCACGCGGGGATGTCGGCCTGATCGCGGCGACCAGCGTCTATGCGGCCGGTCTGCTGGCCATGCTGGGTTTCTCGACCGCTTATAATTTCGCCGCCCCCCGGTTCCAGCCGATCATGCGCCGGCTGGACCACGCGGGCATCTTTCTGATGATTGCGGCCTCCTACACTCCGTTCACGACCCACACCCTGACCGGGGCCTGGGCCTGGGCGATGACCGGGGCGGTGTGGGGGCTGGCGACGCTGGGGGCGCTGGGCAAGCTGTTCCTGCCCGGCCTCGGCAAGGGCTTCTGGGTCGCAATCTATATCGCGCTGAGCTGGCTGGTGCTGATCGCCTTCCAGCCGATGCTGGCGCACGGATCCTGGGTCGCCCTGCTGCTGCTCGGCATCGGCGGGCTGGTCTATACGACCGGCGTCCTGTTCTACGTCCAGAAGCGGCTCAAATATTTCCGGGCCATCTGGCACGGGCACGTCGTCGCCGCCGCCAGCGTCCACTGGGTCGCGGTGCTGGTCGGGGTGGTCCTGGCCGCCAAGGCCTGAGCCTCAAGACGCGCTGAAGCAGACTCTCTGGAACTGGCGCTCGAACCGACCCAGGGCCTGTGGCGCGAGGCGGACCGTCAGGTGGGTGCGGCCCTCCTCATCCGTATCCCGCCCTGTGACCCGGCCGTGCTCGTACAGCCAGGCCAGGGCCTCGCCTTGGGACGGATCGAGCGTCAGTTCGGTCTCGGGGTCGTCGTCGATCAGGCCGGTGATGATCTGGCGCAAGGCCTCGACCCCCTCCCCGGTCCAGGCCGAGACGGCGGCGGCCTTGCCCTCGACGGACAGCCGTTCGGCCTGACCCAGCACCGCCTCACGCAGATCGGCGTCGAGCAGGTCGGTCTTGTTCCAGACCTCAAGGATTCGGCGGGTCTTGCCCTCGGGAATCTCGATCTGTTTCAGCACCGCCTCAACATCCTTCGACTGGGCGTCGGAATCGGGGCTGGCGATGTCGCGCACGTGCAGGATCAGGTCCGCCTCGCCCACCTCTTCCAGGGTGGCGCGGAAGCTCTCGACCAGTTCGTGCGGCAGGTCGGAGATGAAGCCCACGGTATCGGCGACGATCGCCGGCCTGCCTTGCGGCAAGCGGATGGTGCGCTGGGTCGTGTCGAGGGTGGCGAACAGCAGGTCCTTGGCCAGGACCTCCGACCCCGTAAGCCGGTTGAACAGGGTCGACTTGCCCGCGTTGGTGTAACCGACCAGGGCGATCGTCGGGAACGGCACCTTCTGGCGCTGTTTCCGGTGCAGGCCGCGCGTGCGGCGGACCTCTTCGAGTTCGCCCTTCAGCTTGACGATGCGGTCGGCGATCAGGCGGCGGTCGAGTTCGATCTGGGTCTCGCCGGGACCGCCGGTCGACCCGGTGCCGCCGCGTTGCCGCTCCAGGTGGGTCCATGTGCGGACGAGGCGGGATTTCTCATAGTCCAGCCGGGCCAGTTCGACCTGCAGCCGACCTTCCTTGGTGCGGGCGCGACGACCGAAGATTTCGAGGATGAGCCCGGTGCGGTCGATGACCTTGCACTCCCATTCCTTCTCAAGATTGCGCTGCTGAACAGGCGTCAGGTCGTCATCGACGACGACGGCCTCCGCCTCGGCCGCGCGCACGAGGGCGGCCAGTTCCTCGACCTTGCCCGAGCCGAACAGGGTGGCGGGGGTGATCTTGCGGATACGCACGATCTCTTCGGCGCGGACGTCGAGGTCAAGCGCTCGGGCCAGGCCCACGGCCTCTTGCAGGCGCTCCTCGGCCAGCCGCGTGCTGTCGCCGCGTCCGTCGGGATGGATGACGATGGCCCGGATGAGGGGGACGGAATGGTCGATCAGTTTTGAGGTCAAGAAGGCTCGTGGGTTGGAGACGGAGGCAGTCAATAGATGGGCCGTTTCGCCACGCGTTCAAGCTTGTCATCCCGGCCGGAGCGAAGCGAAGAGCCGGGACGGAAAGGCGTTCCCTCATTTCCGCCCGGAAGACGCGAAGCGGCTATCCGGGAAAATGCCGAGAGCGGGCAAGTTGTCTCCCGGACAATCGCTGGCGCGATTTCCGGGAGGCCTTAATGTGTGCGTCAGCGTCCCGGCTCTACGTTTCGCTGCGGCCGGGATGACAAGCGCTTTCCTACGGCTGGAGGACCGTGACGGGCGCTCAGTCCTCGTCGGCTTCGGGCTCGTAGAGCTGGACCGGAGCCGAGGGCATGATGGTCGAGATGGCGTGTTTGTAGACCAGCTGCGACTGGCCGTCGCGACGCAGCAGCACGCAGAAATTGTCGAACCAGGTCACGATGCCCTGGAGCTTGACGCCGTTGACCAGGAAGATGGTCAGCGGGGTCTTGGTCTTGCGGACCGAGTTGAGGAAGGTGTCCTGAAGGTTCTGACGCTTGTCTTGCGACATGGCAGGTTTGTCCTGTTCTTGCTTGTTACGCCGCGTCGGGGAGAGCGCGGGTCCGGATCGATTGCCCGGCGCGCCTACCCTAGACGAGGGTTCGCGACCGCCGCAACCGTCCCGGCAGCTTATTCAGGGACTTGTCGGCCTTCAGACTGCGTCGCGGCGGGCGTCGGCGACGTAGCGTTCTCGCAGGCGGGTCGCGATCGGACCGGGCTTGCCGTCGCCGATCTTGGTGCCGTCCAGCGACACCAGCGGCATGACGAAGGTCGAGGACGCGGTGACGAAAACCTCCCGTGCCCGCTTGGCCTCCTCGACCGAAAAGGGCCGTTCGTCCAGTTCGACGCCTTCCTCGGCGATCATGGCCAGAAGCTGGGTCCGGGTGACGCCGCGCAGGATGTTGGCCTGGGTATCGCGCGTCCGCAGCTTGCCGTTCTCGTCCACGATCCAGGCGTTGGTCGAGGAGCCTTCCGTGATCAGGCCCATTTCGTCGTACATCAGACACTCATAGGCACCGGCCTCGCGCGCCGCCTGTTTGGCCAGGACGTTGGGCAGCAGGCCCACCGTCTTGATGTCGCAACGGCCCCAACGGATGTCGGGACGGGTCACGCCGGCGGCGCCCTTGGCGGCCAAGGCCTCGCCCTTGCGCAGGTCGATGCGTTTGGCGGTGACGACGACGCTGGGCGGGGTGTCGATGGGAAAGGCATGGTCGCGAGGCGCCGTGCCCCGGCTGACCTGGAGATACAGGATGCCGTTGGTCACCCGGTTGCGCCGGATGGTCTCGTCCAGCACGCGCTTGAGCGCCTGTTTCGTCATAGGGATCGGGATCTTCAGCTCGGTCAGGCTGCGATGCAGGCGGGTCATGTGGCCGTCGAGGTCGCCCAGACGGCCGTCGAACACCGACCAGACCTCATAGACGGCGTCGGCGAACTGATAGCCCCGATCCTCGATATGGACCGTGGCCTGGCTGTGGGGCAGGTAGTTTCCGTTGACGTAGGCGACCCGCGACATCAGTCGATACTTCCTTCTTCATCGTCGCCGCCGCGCGAGGGCGACACGCCCAGCGACTTCAGCTTTCTGTGCAGCGCGGAACGCTCCATGCCGATGAATGCGGCCGTGCGCGAGATATTTCCGCCGAAACGCATGATCTGGGCCGCCAGATATTCGCGCTCGAACACCTCACGGGCCTCGCGCAGAGGCAGGGCGATGGTGCGTTCGGCGCCCGCGCCGCCGCCCGACGACCCCGAGGCGACTTCCTGAGGCAGCATTTCGGCCGAGATCGGGTCGTTGATGTCGCCTGTGGCCAGGATCAGCAGCCGTTCGACATTGTTCCTCAACTGACGCACGTTGCCGGGCCAGGGATTGACCTGAAGCACCGCGATGGCGTCGTCGCCCAGGGTCCGGCGCGGCAGCCCCTGCGAGGCGCTGAGGGTGTCGATGAAATATTCGACCAGTTCCTGGATGTCCTCGCGGCGTTCGGACAGGGCCGGGACCCGGATCGGCACGACGTTCAGCCGGTGGAAAAGGTCCTCGCGGAACCGTCCCTCGGTGATCTCGATCTTGAGGTCGCGCGAGGTCGAGGTCACGACGCGGACATCGACCTGGACGTCCTGTTCTCCGCCGACCCGACGGAACCGCTGTTCGACCAAGACGCGCAGGATACGGCTCTGGCTTTCGCGCGGCATGTCGCCGACGTCGTCCAGATAAAGGGTGCCGTTGTGGGCGCGCTCGAACACGCCGATCTTGCGCGGGCGGCCGTCGTGGCCCTCCTCGCCGAACAGTTCGAGGTCGAGGCGTTCCGGTGTCATCCCGGCGGCCGAGATGGCGACGAACTCGCCCCGCGAACGGGGGCTGGCCTCGTGGATCTGGCGCGCGACCAGTTCCTTGCCCGATCCGGGCGGGCCCGAGATCAGGACGCGACTGTTGGCCGGCGCGACCTTGGAGATCGTTGTGCGCAGGATCTGGGCGGCGGCGGATCGGCCGATCAGGCCGGTCGGCACCGAGGCCTGAGCCCTTAGACGGCGGTTCTCGCGCTTGAGGCTGGCGGCTTCCAGCGCGCGCTGGATGACGACCACGAGACGGTCGGACTTGAACGGCTTTTCGATGAAGTCATAGGCGCCGCGCTTCAGGGCGCTGACCGCCGTTTCGATATTGCCATGGCCCGAGATCATGACGACGGGCAGATCGGCGTCCAGGGACTTGACCATGTCGAGCAACTCCAGCCCGTCCATCCCCCCGCCCTGCATCCAGATGTCGAGCACCAGCAGGGTCGGTTTGCGCGCCCGGATACCCGCGAGGGCCTCTTCGGCGTTGGAGGCGACACGGACCGCGTGGCCCTCGTCTTCCAGCAGGCCCGAGACCAGCTCGCGGATGTCGGCCTCGTCGTCAACGACCAGGATGTCGGCGCCAGTGGATCGCATATCGCCTCGCTCTATTCAGCCGCGACCACGCCGGCCGGGAGAGCGCCCGCCGTGGTCCTTGCATTGGGGTTGAGGGGGAAGATCAGACAGATTTTCGCGCCGTTCAGCGTGTCGGCATCTGACAGTTTCAGCTCGCCGCCATGGTCCTCGCAGATGCGTTTGACGATGGCTAGGCCGAGGCCGGTGCCCTTTTCGCGGGTCGTGACATAGGGCTCGGTCAGGCGGTCGCGGTCGCGCGTCGGCAGGCCCTTGCCGTCATCCTCGATGATGAAGGTCGCGACCGCGTTCTCGACGGTCAGCCGCGCGCGGATGGCGACGGCACCCGCCTCGGCCGGGGTCGCCAGACGCCGCGCCGCCACGGCCTCGCCGGCGTTCTTGAGGATGTTGGCCAGGGCCTGGCCGATCATCCGGCCGTCGGCACGCCCCTTGGCGGCCGGCAGGGGCTCGACAAGCTCCACCTCCAGATCGGGGGCCGCCACGCGCTGGGCGAAGACGGCTTCGTGCAGCAGTTCCGCCATGTTGACCGAGGTGAAGCGCGGAGTCGGCATCCGGGCGAAAGACGAGAACTCGTCCACCATCCGGCCGATGTCGCCGACCTGGCGGATGATGGTGTCGGTGCAGCGGTCGAAGATCTCGACGTCCTCGGTGATACCAGGCCTGAATTTGCGCTTCAGCCGCTCGGCGGACAGCTGGATCGGAGTCAGGGGATTCTTGATCTCATGGGCGATGCGGCGGGCGACGTCGCGCCAGGCGGCGTTTCTCTGGGCCACGACCAGCCGGGTGATGTCGTCGAAGGTCAGGACCATCTCGCCGCCCTGCCCGCCCTCGATGCGGACACGCAGCCGCCGGGTCTCGCCCTCGCGCGCCACGTCGAGGTCTTCCTCGATATGGGCCTCGGCCCGGCCGACCAGATCGGACAGTTCCGGTGCCACATCACGCAGCAGCTTGCCGTGGACGTCGGCCTCGGCGACCGAGAGCAGTTGCAGGGCGCTATCGTTGATCGCGGAAATCCGGCCGCGCTTGTCCAGGCCGATGACCCCGGCCGAGACGCCCGACAGCACGGTCTCGATGAACAGACTGCGCGCCTGGGCGTCCTCGCTGGCGGTCTTGAGCGCCGCCTGCTGGTGCTGCAAGTCGCCGGTCATGCGGTTGAAGGCCTCGGACAGGTCGGCGATCTCGCCCGGTGCGCCGTCCGAGTCGACCCGCACGGTGAAGTCCCCGGCTGCGACCTGATCCGCCGCCTTGACCAGCCGGCCGATGGGGGCCGAGATCGCGCTGGCCGCCGACATGCCCAGCCACACCGCCCCGACCAGCACCAGCAGCGCCGTCTCAAGATAACTGAGCGCAAAGGCCGCCTGGATGCGCGCCCGGCTCTCTTCGGCCTGGCGGTAGCTCTGGATGGACACGTCCGACGTCCGCATCCGCTCGACCAGCCCGGGAGCCAGTGGTCGCACGATATAGAGGTAGGCGTCGCCATACTCGGGCAATGGATAGATGGCGCGGATGACGTCGGGGTTCTCGGTGACCGCGACCGGGATTTCCTCGCCCGCAGCGGCGCGCTCCAGTGCGTCACGGGACGGGGCGACATAGGGCGGGGCGTCGGGAGCCACGCCTTGCGCCATCACCTCGCCGTCGGCGTTCAGGACATAGACGGCCGGATAACCGAAGAAATCGGCCATCTGACCCAGGGCGCTGGAGAACTCGATCCGGTTGTCGAAGACTTCCCGAACGCCGCCGAGTTCGTTGGCCATACTGCCCAGGTCGCGCTGCATGCCCGAGCCGACGTCGGCGACATAGGCCTTGCCGATCTGGGCCCCGTTGTTGACGGCGGATCGGACGTTTTCACTGAACCACTGGTCGACGCCCCGGTTGACCAGCACCCCGAACACCAGGGCGATCAGGATGGCGGGCACCACCGCCACCAGAGAGAAAAGGGCCACGAACCGAAGATGCAGCCGCGCGCCTGGATCGGACCGGCGTTCAGCCGACAGCCGCATCACCCGGGCCCCGATGATCACGGCCATGCCGCCGATCAGGACCAGATTGGCCAGCAGGATATAGAGCACCGCCTGCCCCGCCAGCGCCCTGACCCCACCGTCGATCTCCGCGCCGGGCGCGACGGCGACCAGCCAGATCGCGGCGGCGGCGATGATGACGGCCAGACCATAGACGGCTCCGAACAGGGCGCGGGCGCGTCCTTCCGAAAACCGGGTCCAGGCGGACGTTCGGTCGGCAGGTTCGCGATCGTGTTCACTGGTCGTGGCGGGTGTGTCCGTCATGCCGCATGGTTGTCGGCCAACTGTGGCGAAAAATCAACATTTGAGTTGCGCAAATGCGGCAGGTCCGTGCGCCATAACGCCGTCAGACCCCGGGCGACCTCGGCCGAATTGTCCAGACGGCACAGGCGAGCCTTGGCGGCCCGGCGCTCCGTCGGGTCCACGGGCCACGGTGCCTGTTCGATATACCAGCCCAGATGTTTCTTGAATGTCTTCAAGCCAACAGGCTGGCCGTAGAAGTCGATCGAGGCCTGCATATGCTCCAGCACGATCGCCAGCCGTTCGTCGGCATCGGGTTCCGCCAACTGCGTCCCGTCGGCTAGGGCCCGGTCCAGGTGCGCCGCCAGCCACGGCCGGCCATAGACGCCCCGCCCCAGCATCACGGCGTCGGCCCCTGACTGGTCCAGGGCCTCGCGCGCCTCTTCGGCGGTGATGATGTCGCCGTTGACGATGACCGGGATCGACAGGGCCGCCTTGACCTCGCCCACCGCCACCCAGTCGGCGACGCCGGTGTAGAACTGCTGGCGCGTCCGGCCGTGGACCGTCACCGCCGCGACGCCCAGATCCTCGGCCCGTCTGGCGATATCGACCGCGTTGCGATGGGCGTCGTCCCAGCCCAGTCGCATCTTGACCGTCACCGGCCGCGTCGTCGCCCCGACCGCCGCCGCCATCAGCCGCGCGGCCAGCTCGGGCGTCCGCATCAGGGCCGAGCCCGAGGCCGAGCCGGTGACCTCCTTGGCCGGACAGCCGAAATTCAGGTCGATGATGTCGGCCCCCGCCGCCTCGGCCATGCGACAGCCTTGCGCCATCGCCTCGGGATCGCGACCGACCAGCTGGATCACCGTCAGGGGCAGGCCCTCGCCCACGGCCGCGCGCCGCACCACATCGGGCCGGGCGCGGGCCAGCTCAGCCGCCGCCACCATCTCGGTCGCCACATAGGCAGCACCCAATCGCGAAGCCAGTTGCCGGAACGGCAGGTCGGTGACCCCGGTCATCGGCGCCATCAGCACCCGCCCGGGGATCGACACGTCTCCGATGGTGAGGGTGTGGGCCATAGGCGGCCAGATAGAGGCTTTGCCCCCGGCGGTCCACGTAAGGCGCGGATCAGAACACAGCGATCGCCGCATGCAGCGCCAGGGCGAACAGACACAGGCTGCTCAGCACGAAGACCGAGAACCGCAGGATGATCACATTGACGGTCGTCTGGATCAGACTGTGGACTACCCGCAGACCCACATAGGCCCAGGCGATGGCGGCATTGATGCCGTCGCCTTGCCCAAGGATCGCAAGGGCCAGGGCGATCGCATAGAACAGCGTCGGCTGTTCCATCAGGTGGTTGTAGTTGTCGGCCTTCCAACGCACCCCGGCGGGCAGACCGGACAAGAGGTTCGCCGGAGGAATGGTCGGGTCCAGCCTGATCCTGGCCTTCAGCATGGCCGGGATGCGGGTGGCATACATCCACAGCCAGATCACCAGCGACCAGCAGACCAGCGCCACCACCGGCGCGATGATTCCCGACGACATGGACTTCCCCTCCTTCAAGCTTGGCCGTGAATGGGGCCCCGGTGCCGCGCGAATGTCAAATCCTGTGGCCCGGGGTCGTCAGGAAGCCGCCCTCCGATTAGAACCGCCGCATGACCTTCTCCGCCATCGTCGTCGCCGCCGGAACCGGCTCCCGTGCGGGAGGGGACAAGCAGTGGCGGACGCTGGCAGGCAAGCCCGTACTTCGCTGGTCGGTCGAGGCGCTGCTACAGGCGGGTGCCGAGGTCGTGGTGGTCACCGCCCCCGGCGACGGCGAGCGGGCGGCCGAGGCTCTGTCGGGGCTGACCGGCTGGCGTTCGGTCGACGGCGGTGCGACGCGGGCGGACTCGGTGCGGAACGGCCTGGCGGCGCTGGACGGGCCCGACAATCAGGTCGTCATGATCCACGACGCGGCCCGTCCGGGACTGAGCCCGGCGGTGATCGGGCGGCTGCTGACCGCGCTCGACGGGGCGGACGGTGCCCTGCCCGCCTTGCCTGTCGCCGATACGCTCAAGCGCGGTGTAGGCGGCGACGTGGCGGGCACCGTGGATCGCGCCGACCTGTGGCGGGCCCAGACGCCCCAGGCGTTCCGGCTGGGTCGCCTCCGCGCGGCGTGGGCCAACTGGCCGGATGATCAGACCCCGACCGACGACTGCGCCGTGGTCGAGCGGGACGGTGGCCGTATCGTGCTGGTCGATGGCGAGGCGCGACTGATGAAACTGACCTACCCCGAGGATTTCGAGATGGCCGAGGCCCTGATGGCGACACGGATGCAGACGCGGCCCGTCCAGACGAGGGTCGGCATGGGCTTCGACGCCCACCGTTGGGGCTCGGGCACGTCGGTGTGGCTGTGCGGGGTCGAGATCCCCCACGACCAGACCCTGATCGGCCATTCCGACGCCGACGCCGGCCTGCACGCCCTGACCGACGCCATCCTGGGCGCGATCGGCGAAGGCGACATCGGCGACCACTTCCCCCCGACCGAGCCCCAGTGGAAGGGCGCGCCCTCGGACGTCTTCCTGAAACACGCGGCCGGACTGGTGACCGCGCGCGGCGGCCGGGTCGTCCACGTCGACGTCACCCTGATCTGCGAACGCCCCAAGGTGAAGCCGCATCGTCAGGCGATGCGCGAACGGCTGGCGGAGATTCTGGACCTGCCCCTGGACGCCGTGTCGGTGAAGGCGACCACCACCGAGGCCATGGGCTTTACCGGCCGCGGCGAGGGCCTGGCGGCCCAGGCGGTGGCGACGGTGGAGGTTCGGGTATCGGCCCGATGATCGTCATTCACTCCGAGGTCACACCGGACAGGATCGGCGAGAATTCGGGACCAGAGGTTGGGGCGGAGCAACCACCAACATCTGTGTCTCGCGTGGCTCGGACCCCGCTTGCTTAGCGAAGAGTCGGTTCCTCACTTCTGGCGTCAGGGTGTCGATATTCACTGCATTCCAGCGCTGACCCTCGTCGTCTTCAACCGCCAGGACAAACCGACCTCCCTCCGCTGCGGCGTCCAAGATTCCGGGCGTGGCGGGGCCGCCGTATCTGTCGCTACCATTTCCCCCACTCGACCAGTGCTGAGGATGTTCCGGTCCAGCAGGCACGAACACGCGATAGCCCCGCCAAACCTGACCCGAGGGACCGGTGACGACAGACTGGACCCAACTGTCACGATTGCGACAATAGTTCCGAAATCCGATCGACCACGTCACCGATTTCGGATTTGAGAGATCCGTGGCGTGGTTGTCGAAACCGATGGCAAACGAAAAGCCCGACACATCGACATAGTACCCCGCTCTGAGTGAGAGCTCTCCTGCCGGTTCCAGTCTGACGGTTTCCGCACGAAATCGCTGCTCAACAGGGCTGGGCGGCGTCGAACAGGAGGGGATAACAAGGGCTGTGATGGCAAAAAGTAGCGGCCGCATCCGTTGCCCTCTCGAATTCAGCCGACGTTGATGCGTCAAGACTGATCCCGTCAAGTACGCTTGGCGCAGTGAGGAAATCGCTGTCGGGCTTCGGGCGGCAACTTGCATTCTTCAGCCCGTGTAAGCGGCCTGCCGCAGCCTACCCCTGCCCCCGGATATGCCGCCACAGCGAACCGAACAGGTTCACATAGTCGTCGGTCCACGGCCGCACCCCCGGATCGGGCAGGGTCTGCCAGCGCGGATCGGCCCGGAACTCAGCCAGGCCCGCTTCAGTCGGAGACAGGATGATGGCCTCGGTCGAGGCCTCGGCCATGTCGGGGGCGTTCTGGTTCTCGTAATAGATCTGATGCAGGTGCGGCGCGTTCAGGGCGCGGGCCGCCGCCTCGGCCGGGCCGGTGATGTCGAGGTTGCGGTTGGACAGGTGCAGGATCACCACCCCCGTGGGTTTGAGCAGCTTCAGGTATCCGGCGATGGCCTCCCGCGTCAGCAGATGGGTCGGCACCGAGTCTGACGAGAACGCGTCGATCAGCAGCAGGTCGTAGGTCCCCGCCGGCTGATCCGCCATGGTCAGCCGCGCATCGCCCAGCACCGTATCGATCGCCCCGCCGGGCCCCGCCGTCTGGGCGCAACCGTTGATGTAGGTGAACCATTTCGGGTCGCGGGAGAGTTCGTCGACCATCGGATCGATCTCGAAGAAGGTCATCCGGTCCTCTGCGCGCTTGTAGGCGCCCATGGCACCGGACCCCTGCCCCACCACCCCGATGCGGACGCCGGGGGCCCTGTTGCGGACCGCCAGCATGGTCTGGCCGATCGGCGAGACGGGGGCATAGTACAGGGTGGGCGTACAGGCGAAGCGCGGGTCGCGGGCCTGGGCCCCATGCAGGGTCGTGCCATGGGTCAGGACGTGAACCGACCCGCCCAGCCGTTCATCCTGCCGGTCGGCCACCCGCATGACGCCGAAGAAGCTGCGGTCGACCAGGGCCCAGTCATAGCCCCGCGCGATATACTGGGCCGACAGGGTCATCGCGGCCAGCAGGGCCACGTAGGCATAGGACCTGTCCCTGAGGATGAAGGCGATCACGGCGACGATGCCCAGCACCAGCATGGTCACCTGCTCCATCCGCAGCGGGACATTGCGGCTGAAGGCCCAGGCCAGGTCCCAGTCCACCGCGAACATGGCCGACATCAGAGGCGGGATCGCTGAGATCACCAGCGCCGCGACCCAGGCGATGACCTCCCACGGCTTGATCTCCCCGCCCTTCCACGGCCGCGCGAACCCGACCAGCACGAGCACCAGCGGATACTCCCAGACGAAGTCGAAGATCACCGGCGCCAGCAGGGCTGTGAAGGCCCCGCCCACGACCCCGCCGAGCGACATCAGCAGATAGAACTCGGTCAGCCGGTCCGGCGCGGGCCGCCTGGCAGCAAGCCTCTGGTGACACATCAGGGCCAGCAGGAAGAAGGCCGCCAGATGGATGCCGAACATCGCCGGCCAGGACCCCGAGTGAAAGGCGGTGAACACCACCACGATCGCTCCGACCGCGCCGCTGAGCGCCAGGGTCACGGGCAGCGGGATCCACGGCCGGTCCTGGAAGGCGATCACGAAGGTCAGCAGGTACAGGGCCAGCGGAATGACCCACAGAAACGGCGCCGAGGCCACGTCGGTCGAGAGGTGGGCGGTGACCCCCAGCATCAGGCTGGACGGGGCGGCGGCCAGCAGAACGAGAATGCCCTTGTCCTTCCAGGCGATCGGGGCGCTGACCGCAAGCGGCGCGGGCTCTGCGGTCTGGTCCAGCCGCCTGCGCCAGACGATCACGGCCAGAGCCACGACCATCAGCAGGAAGGCGCCGTACCCCCCGCTCCAGCCGAACCTCTGGCCCGACAGCGACATCAGGGGCTCGATGACGACCGGATAGGCCAGCAGGGCCAGGAAGCTGCCCAGGTTCGACGCCGCATAGAGGACATAGGGGTTCTGGCCGTCCGCATGGCCGACGCGGACACGGGCGTACCAGGCCTGAAGCAGGGGCGCGGTCGCCGACAGCACACCGAACGGGGCCCCGACCGACAAGGCCAGCGTCGCCAGCAACCAGCCGATCGGTGCCGACGGGTCTGGATCGCCCAGCAGGCCGTTGATCTTGAGTGGCAGGAACAGGGCGGCGACCAGCAGCAGGCCCAGATGGATCGCCACCTGGACCTTCATCGCCTTCACCCGCTGCAGGGCGTGGGCATAGGCGTATCCGGCCAGCAGCGCCGCCTGGAAGAAGACCATCGCCGTGTTCCACACGGACGGCGATCCGCCCAGCATCGGCAGGATCAGCTTGGTCACCATGGGCTGGACCACGAACACCAGGGCGGCCGAGGTGAAGATGGCCACGGCGAACAGCACGGGCGTGACCCGGTCGGGCCGGACCGCGACGGCCGGGTCGAGCGTGGAATCGGTCATGGGCCCTCCGATGCGTCGCACGGCTCGACAGCCGCACGCTGGGCCGCCACGTTAGAGTGACTCGCCGCCGTGGCGAGGCGTCACAAGGCCGGTCCCGGATGTTTCCCGACGATATTCAAGCCCTCGCCCAGACGGTCGTCGAGGCCGCGACCCGGCGCGGCGTCATGGTGGCCACGGCCGAGAGCTGCACCGGGGGACTAGTCGCCGGAGCCCTGACCGCCGTCGCGGGGTCTTCGGCGGCGCTGGACCGAGGGTTCGTGACCTATTCCAATGCGGCAAAGGCCCAGATGATCGGGGTCTCGCCTGAACTGATCGAGGCCTGTGGGGCCGTGTCCGAGCCGGTCGCCCGGGCCATGGCGACGGGGGCACTCGCCCATTCGGATGCCGGGGTGTCGGTTTCGATCACAGGCATCGCGGGTCCCGGCGGCGGCTCCGACGAAAAGCCCGTGGGACTGGTGCATTTCGGGGTCGCGGACGGTTCGGGCGTCGATCACGTCGAGCACCGCTTCGGCGACCTGGGGCGAGAGGCGGTGCGGCTGGCTTCGGTCAGGGTCGCCCTGACGCTGCTGCGGAACCGGCTGGCGTGATCGTCGATGCCCGTGGACACCTGTGTCCGGTGCCGTCGCTGAGACTGCGCAAGGCGATCGAAGGCCTGCCACCCGGCGCACGCGCGACCCTGCTGGCGACCGATCCGATGGCGCGGATCGACGTGCCCTATCTGATGGCTGAGCTCGGGGGTCGGGTGGTGGAGACGACCGAAGCCGACGGCGTCCTTACCCTCGTCGTCGAGACTGGCGACGCTCCGACAGGCTGACGACCGACCCGTTTCCGGACGGGGTCTCCAGCAGGGGTGCGCCCCGGGCGCGTCCGGCGATCTCCATCTCGGTGGCGAAGGCCCCGCCGTAAAAGACCGCGTTGATGTTCCACGACAGCCAGATCAGCAGCACCACCACGGCACCGACCGAGCCATAGGTCGCCCCCAGTGACGCGATCTGTTCGACATAGATGGCGCAGAGCCACGACGAGATCATCGACATCACCGTCGCCACCACACCCCCGGCGACCGACGGGACCCAGGCCACCGGCGTCCGATGCGACATGGCGTACCGGTACAGAAGCGTCAGCCCCAGACACAGGCCCAGCGCGGGCCACAGGGTGTCGAACTGAAAGCTCCAGCCCCTTGCCGCCGCCTTGGCCTGGGCTGCCGCCGTGTGCTCCAGCAGGCGCGAGGTGACCACCGCCCCCGACACCACGGTGAACAGGGCGAAGGCGAACAGGGCGACGATGAAGGCCAGCAGGTTGAACTTGAAGAAGCCGTGCGGCTCCTTCTCATCGTGGATCAGGTTGAGCCCGGCCAGCAGGGCCTTGAATCCCCGGTGCGCGGCATAGGCGCCGATGACGAGGGCGAAGGCCGATTGGGCCGACACAGTGCGGGCCCCGACGCTGGCCAGTCGCTCGACCTCGGCCCGAAAGATGGTCCGAGCCGCATGAGGCAGCATGTCGGCCAGCGCCACGGCCTGTTCCGAAACCTGGCTGATCGACAGCACTGCCTTGTAGAAGCCGATCAGGATGGCGATCGCGGGAAACACGGCCAGGAGGGCGAAGAAGGACACCCCGCCTGTGTAGAGCATGACGTCACGGCCCCAGCTGCGCGCGAAGGCCCGCACGGCCAGCTTCCCCCAGAACGCGGGGTTCAGACCCCGCGCGCCGTCCTCGTTCGTCTGTCCGCTCAATACGGTCCCCACCGCAGCCAAACCGGGACAGTAGCGGATTTCCCGCGCGGGGGAAGCCGGCCCTTCCGAACGAAGTTTTCCCGTGCAAACACAGCAGGGGCGTTGCGTCGTCACAGCGGCCGTCGCTATGGTCCGCGCGCCGCGAGGGGCCGCTGCGAGCGGTGGCCGTCGCGTCTGGAGACGTCTGGTTGGGCCCCGATCCGCGCGTATTGATTGTCGCCGAAACCGACGACCGGCTCGGTGCCCTGTGCCGGGGGCTGGACGCCGTCGGCTGGCGCACCCTGACCGCGAGGTCGGGCGCGGCCGCCGAGGCGGCGCTGAACGATTTCGTGCTCGAAGCCGCAATCCTGGACACCGCCCACCCCGACTATCCGGCCCTGGCCGAGCGTCTGCGTCAGGCGGCGGGGGACCGGCGGCTGTCCATCATCGCGGTCGGTCAGGCCACGGCCGCGCCCGGCGTCGACCTGGCCATGTCCGAGCCGCCCCATCCCGCCCAGGCGGCGCTGCGCCTCGAACAGCTGGTCCGCGCCGCCATCGCGGAGGAGGAATTCCGACTGCGTCAGGCGACCTTCGCCATGCGCGGAGCGTCGCTGAACCTGACCGACGACGAGGCAAGGCCACTCAAGATCCTGGTCGCGGGCGGGGTCGATGCGCGCTTCCTGGCCCTGTCCAACGCCCTGTCGGCGGGTGGAGCCGAGGTGGTGGCCGCGCCGACGCCCTATACGGCCTTCGATTACCTGCACGAAACAGCGTTCGATGCGGCCGTCCTGTGGGGCTCGCCCGACCATGCGCCGGCGCTGTCGATCGCCTCGGGCATGAAGCGGAACACCCGGCTGTATCACATCCCGCTGACCCTCTATCTGCGCCATCCCGGCGAGATCAACCTGGCCGAGCTGTTCAACCGGGGCTTCGCCGACGTCGCCTCGGCCGAGACCCCCGAGGCCGAGATCGCCGCGCGGGTGCTGGCCCTCGCCGACGCCCACCGCCGTCACGTGAACGTCCGCAGGGCGCTGGAGGCCGCACGCGGCTCGGGTCTGATGGACCCCTCGACGGGCCTGTTCACGCCCGAACTCTTCGCCGCTCACCTGGCCCGACTGGCCGAAGGCGCGCGCAATCGCCGGCGCCCGCTGTCGGTCTGTGTTCTGCGCGTCGCCGAGACCGATGTGCTGGCCCATGCAAGGGTGGGCGGCTGGCTGGACCGCGCCATGCCCCAGATCGGCGCCATGGTGTCGCGTCTGGTCCGGGTCGAGGACACGGCGGCGCGCCTGGCCCCCGAGGTCTTCGCCTTGGCCCTGCCCGCCACGGCCGGTCCCGCCGCACGCCTGGCGGCAGAGCGGATCGCCGCCGTGGTCGGCTGCACCGCCTTCGACGCCGGCCCTGAACGCTCGCCCTTTGTGGTCGAGTTCGACATCGGTTCGGCCGAGGTGGCCCCCGGCGAAAGCCCCGCCTCGGTGCTGGAACGCGCCTCGGCCGATCTCGCCACCCGTCGCGCCCAGGCCATCGTCGCGGCGCGCTCTGCGGGCTGAGCCGCCCGGCAGGCTCACCAGTCGAGGGTGATCCCGACCCTGGCCACGCGCGGCGCTGCATATCCGGCGACACCGTCCCCGGTCAGCGAGACCTCGACGTTCCGATCGAACAGGTTGTCGACGGCCGCATACAGGCTGACGCCCTCCCCGACCCGATACCCGGCGCGCGTATCGGCCGTGACGGCTGCATCGAGCGTGCGGCTGTTCAGGTCGTCGTCGAACCGGGCGCTCTCGTAGCGGGCGTTGATCGACAGGTTCAGCCGGTCGGTCGCCTGCCAGTCGAAGCCGGCGGTGGCGCTCCATTCGGGGGCCTGGGCGGGACGCAGGCCGGTCAGCTGGGCCGCCGCCGTCCCGCCGTCGACCTGGGCGTCGGTCCAGGCCAGTGCGGCCGAGAGGGTGATCCGGTCCAGCCGATGTTCGGCGTTCAGCTCCAGTCCGGTCGCCTCGATGGTCCCGGCATTCTGACGCTGCCGCAGAACGCCACCGGCCGGCACGAAGCCCCCGCGCGGCAGGACTGCGATCACGCCGGGGCCGGTCCCCAGGGTGACGTTGACGATGGCGTCCTCGATCCGGTTCCAGAACAGGGTGGCCCCCAACCGCGTGGAGGTGCCGTCCCAGCTCAGCCCGGTCTCGCCCCCCTGCAAGCGCTCGGGCTCCAGCGCGGCATTGGCCTCGGTGATGTCGTTGCCGACGCGGAACGGCCGGTGCAGTTCGTTGATCGTCGCGGGGCGAAAGCCGGAATAGGCGGCGGCGCGGGTGGCGAACCCTCGACCCAGATCACGCCGGACACCCAGTCTCGCCGAGGTCACCTCGCCGGATCGGTCGGCAGATGTCTCGTCCAGCAGGTTCGCGCCCGTCGCCCGGTCCAGTTCCAGCCGCCGCCCCTCGGCATTGCCCCAGCGATCGATCCGCAGGCCGCCGGCCACCAACCAGGCGTCACGCGTCCACGACGCCTCGACATAGCCACCGACCACCGAAGTCTCGCCGCCGGCGAATCGATCCCGAGTGAAGCGGTTCAGCGGCACGGACCAGCTGAACCGTTCCTGCGTCTCGCCCTCGGCCAGCCGGGCATCGGCCCCGACTTCCCACTCCAGCCGACCGCCGGCGACGCCGAGGCCCGGCTGGCGCAGAGCCAGATTGCCGCCCCATCCGGTCGCGGGCGTGGCGTACTGGTCGTTCGCAGGCGTCGTGCCGGACCGGTTGGCAGCGACCGAGGCGGAGCTGTTGGCGAAATCGCTCTCTCGCCGCCACGCCTGGATGCGCCAGCCGAGGCGACCCCGCGCCGGCGTCCGGGCCAGGGTCGCCGAATAGCTGTGCCCGGTGGCGGTCGACCGGGTGTTCAACAGCCCCGAACCCCGATCCTCGTCATAGGCCGACGCCCGCATCGACAAGGCCGTCGCGCCGTCCAGCTCGGCGTCGGCGCGCAGGGCCGCGCTCCGGGTGTCGAGGTCCAGCGGGGTGTCAGCGGCCCCGGCGGCGGCGGAGCGCACCGGCGTGTACCCATCGGAATGGTCCGCGAGCACGGAGGCGGTGATGGCCACCCGGCCGGTCCTCAGGCCGGTGACGGCCGCGACCCGACGCCCTCCGTAGCCCCCGGCCGAGACGTCCAGCCGCCCGCCTTCGCCGTCCCGTTCGCGCAAGGCGATGACGCCCGTCAGGGCCCCTGCGCCATAGGCCCCTGCCCCCGCACCGCGCACGATGTCGAGACTGTCGAGGCTTTCCGGCGCGATCTGTGACCACAGCACCCAGCCGCCGAAGGAATCGTTCAGCGGCACATTGTCGAGGGTGACCAGTGCCCGGCCGGCACCCGACGGGGCAATGGCCCGCAGTGAAATCCCCTGGGTCGTGGGATTGGCGGCCAGGCTGGACGTCCTGCGGAACAGGGACACCGCCGGAACACGGCCCAGCGCCTCGTCCAGCCGCGTCGAACGGTCCAGCGCGGATCGGTCCAGACGCGTGACCGAAAAGGCCGCATCCCCGGCAGCGGGTGGAAGTCGAGCCCCCGTAACCACGACCTCGGGCAAGGCAGGCGGCGCGTCCTGGATCATGCGGGTTCGGGCCGGGCCGCCGCACGGCCGTCCTCGATACGCAATACGGCTTGGCTCAGGGCCGAAACGTCGCGGGGGTCATGCGTCACAATCACCATCGGCGTGCCGACCTCGTCTCGCAGTCTGATCAGGTAGGGAATGAGGGCGTCGCGGCGGCGGACGTCCAGACCTGCGAACGGCTCGTCCAGCAAAAGGATGCGCGGTCGCGCGGCTATGGCGCGGGCAAAGGCGACGCGTCGCATCTCGCCCCCCGAAAGGGTCGCCGGCCACCGGGTCTCGAACCCGTCCAGATCGACGAGGCCGAGCGCCTCGGCCACGTCCATCGGATCGGTCGCATAGGGGCGGGCAAAGGAGACGTTGGCCTCCACGTTCAGGTGCGGGAACAGCCGCCCCTCCTGAAACAGATAGCCCACGCCGCGCCGGTGCGCAGGCGGGACGGCCCCGGTCGCGCTGTCGATCAAGACCTGACCGTCCATGGCCAGATGAACCTCATCGACGGGGCCCAGCCCGGCCAGACCCTGAAGCAGGGTCGTCTTGCCCGCGCCGGACGGTCCGACCACCACCAGCGACCGGACGTCGCCTGCAAAGGCCACGTCGAGCGAGAAATCCCCGCGTCGGGCGCGGACTCGGAACGACAGGCTCATGCGCGCGGCCGCCCGCGCAGACTGCGCCGATTGGTCCATTCGGCGAGGACCAGGGCCAGGACACAGACGGCGACCGAGACGACCGCCAGACGGATTGCGGCCGGTTCCCCGTCGGCCCGCTGTAGCGTGGCATAGATGGCGACCGGCAGGGTCTGGGTCTCGCCGGGAATGGCCCCGGCAAAGGTCACGGTGGCCCCGAACTCCCCGAAGGCGCGAGCGAACCCCAGCACCAGGCCCGCGATCATGCCCGGCGCGGCCAGCGGCAGGGTGATGCGGGCAAAGACATGCCACGGCGGCGCGCCCAGGCTGGAGGCCGCCTGTTCCAGCCCTCGGTCGACACCCTCCAGCGACAGCCGCATCGGCCGCGCCACGAGCGGCAGGGCCATGATCCCGGCGGCCAGGGCGGCCCCGGTCCAGTGAAAGGCCAGGGTCACGCCGAAGACGTCATGCAGCCACCCTCCGATCGGCCCCCTCACGCCGAACAGCATCAACAGGACCAGTCCCGTCACCACCGGCGGCAGGACCAGCGGCAGGTTGACCAGGGTCTCGACCATCCATTTGCCGGGAAAGGACCCGCGCGCCAGCAACCATGCCAGCCCCAGCGCCAGGGGCGCGGTTACCAGCATCGCCGCCCCCGCCACCTTCAGCGACAGCAGCGCAGCCTCGATCTCGAAGGACGACAGCGGCTCAAACAGAGGGGGCACTCCCGTCGGCGGGGGCGTCGAAGCCGTGACGGCGAAAGACCGCCATCGCCTCCGCCGATCGCAGATAGGTCAGGAAGTCCGCCGCCTCGGGCTTCGCAGGGATTGTCAGGGCGGCGGGATAGACGATCCGGGGCTGTTCCGACATCGGCGGTGTGAGCACGATCCGGACCTGACCGGCCCCGACGACATCGCTGGCATAGACGATACCCAGGGGGGCCTCTGCTCGCGCGACGAAGGCCCGCACGGCCCGAACATCCGCGGCCAGCACCAGCCGCTCACGAACCGCGTCCCACCGCCCGGTCTGCTGCAGCCAGGTCCTGGCATAGGCCCCGGCGGGAACGCTGTCGGGGTCGCCGATGACCAAGCGTCCGTCGGTGCGGGCTAGCCAGTCGAACGGATCGCCCTCGATCGCGGCGGCGTCGGCACCGATCACCACCAGCCGATTGCCGACCAGATCGACCCGGGTCTCCGGCATGATCCGTCCACGCTCGATCAGCCGATCCATCCAGACGGTATCTGCCAGAACTACCACATCGGCCGGAGCACCCGCCTCGACCTGTCGTGCCACGGCACCGCTGGCGGCGAACGACGACCGGATCGTCACGCCCGTCGCGGTCTGCCATGCGGACCCGATTTCCGTGATGGCCTCGGCCAGGGACGCCGCCGCGAAGAGGGTGACCACGCGCGGCACAGACGGCGCAGAGCCACATCCGGACACGCCCAGCAGGGTACCCGCCAGGGCCGCGCGCCGCGTCGGCCGCCATGCTGCAAAGTCTTGCGCCATCCGCCCTCCTGCGCGCCGGTTAGCACAGATCGGGATGCGGGAAAGGCGCGGCTGACCCTATGTCGCAGCCCACATGCCGCGTGCCTTCAGGAAGTCGTCGTGCATGGGCATTCGCGCGACCGTATCGCGCCAACCTTTCGCGATCTGGCCAAAGCCGGCCTGGACCTGATCCAGAGCCTGAAAGTCATAGAGCGGATTGCGCCCGACCGGAGTGATGCCCTGGCCGTACATGACCGCCATCCATGAGCCCTGGCTGAAATATTCGTCGGCACCCGACTGATACAACAGGCCCCGATCACGGAAGGCCTCGACGCGCTGGCGCAAGGTGTCGGGGATCGGCATGGCGGCGGCGTGCCGCCAGAACGGCGTGTCGTCCCTCCGGGTCGCGTGGTAGTGCAGGATGACGAAGTCGCGGATCAACTCGACCTCGGCCCCCAGGCGGCGATTGTAGGCCTCGATATTGACCGGGCTGAACCGGCTGTCGGGAAAATGCTGCAACAGCCGATAGATGCCCGACTGGACCATGTGGATGCTGGTCGATTCCAGCGGCTCGATGAAACCGCTCGACAGGCCCAGGGCCACGACGTTCCTGGCCCAGAACGCCTTCCGGCGCCCCGTCGTGAACCGCAGCGGCCGGGGCTCGGCCAGGGCCGGGCCGTCCAGATTATCGAGCATCACCTGACGCGCCGTGTCGTCATCGACGAAGTCGTTGCAATAGACATGACCGTTGCCCGTGCGATGCTGGAGGGCGATCCGCCATTGCCAGCCGGCGTCGCGCGCCGTCGATCGCGTGAAGGGCGTCGTCGGCGATACCCGCTCGCACGGCACGGCCCAGGCCCGGTTCATCGGCAGCCAGTGCGACCAGTCCTCGAAGCCGGTCTTCAGCGCACCCTCGATCAACAGGCCGCGAAATCCGGTGCAGTCGATAAACAGGTCGGCGGTCAGCTCGCGCCCGTCCTTGAGCCGCACCCGATCGACAAACCCGTCGTCCGGGCGCTGGACCACCTCGATGATCTCGCCTTCCAGCCGTTCGACGCCACGCGCTTCGCAGACCTTTCTCAGGTATCGCGCATACAGGCCCGCGTCGAAATGATAGGCGGTGAACAGGGCGCTCAACGGCGAGCGGGGATCTGGATCACGCAGGGCCGCCCGACCGGCCTTCATCGCCTGGGCGCAAAGGGAATAGGCCTCGATGTCGTCGGCGATCCGGTCCTTGGCCCTCAGCGCCAGAAAGGACTGCTGAAACTCCGCCAGCGTCGGGCCGGGGCCGAAGGTACCGAAGGGATGCAGATAGGTTTTGCCCTTGATGCCCCAGTCGACGAACTCGATGCCCAGCTTCAGCGTCGCCTGGGTCTCCCGCATGAACTCTGCCTCGTCGAGGTCGATCAGGGCGTTGAAGTCGCGGATCGGCGGCACGGTCGCCTCCCCCACCCCGACGATGCCGATGTCGTCGCTCTCGACCAGCGTCACCTTGCAGTGCGGCCCCAGCGACCGGTTCAGGGCGGCGGCCGCCATCCATCCGGCGGTGCCCCCACCGACGATGAGGATCGACTTGATCGGTTCGGCCATGCCTTGCATTTCCTCAATACGCGGGCCCGTGTTTCCCGGGCTCCGCCTCGACCCTAGCAGCTTGCGCTGCGGCAAAGAAAACGCCGCTCGTCGGGGTCGACGAGCGGCGCAAGGTTCAGTCGGCGGGACAGGGGGGAGCGCCCGCCGCTGTGGTCTCAGTATTTGAAGCTGACGCCGAACAGGAAGGTCCGGCCGTAGCGCTGGAAGTCGATCGTGCGACGCTCGTCGCCGTTCTCGAACGTCTTGAACGGCTCGTCGGTCAGGTTGTTGACCTGAGCCAGGACGGACAGGTTCTCCAGAGGGCCGGACTGGAACTCGTAGCCGATCTGGGCGTCGATGATGTTCTCGGCGGCGACCGAACGCAGGGTCCGGCCGTTGCCGAAGCCGGCAACCTCACCCAGGAAGTCCGACCGATAGCGGTTGGACACCCGCGCCTGGAAGCCGTTCGCCTCATAGTAGACGGTGACGTTGGCGACGGTTTCCGACAGACCCGGCAGGGCCGTCGGGGCTTGCGTCGGGTCAGGCTGGATCTCGCTATCCGTCTGGGAGACGCTGAACTGACCGCCGAAGCCTTCCAGCATCGGCGAGATGATCTCGAACGGCACGGACAGGGCAAACTCGACACCTTGGACCCAACCGCCGGAGCCGTTGTCGGGTGCGCTGACCAGACCGGTCCGCAGGGCGGGCTCGGGGCTGGTGCCGATCGGATAGCCGGTGAAGTCGAACAGCTGGTTGCGGGTGTAAACGAACGATTCCAGGTGCTTGTAGAAGGCAGCGACCGAAACGTAACCGCGACGGTTGGCGAAATACTTCTCGTACGAAACGTCGAAGACATCGGCGATGTAGGGCTTCAGCTCGGGGTTACCGCCGCCACCGCCCCAGGGGGAGTTGTTGATATCGGTCGAGGTCCGCTTGGACAGATCGTAGCCGAAGTTCCGCGAGGCCCGCATGTCGTCCATCCGGGGCCGCGCCAGGGTGCGGGCCAGGGCAAAGCGCAGGAACTGGTTTTCACCGACCTCGAGGATGAAGTTGGAGCTCGGCAGGATCTCCAGATACTTCGCGCCGCCCTCGACGGCGACCGAAACGCGAGACGCGCCGTTGCCGCTAGCCGAGAAGCCGGACGAGCTCTGGTCAGTCATCACAGCCTGGACGCCGACGTTGCCGGTCAGGGGAATACCGAACAGGTTATGGTCGATGTTGGCCTTGATGTAGCTGGTCGAGACCGTCTCGTTGACGGCCCAGTTGCCGGCCAGAACATCGGCGTTCGGGTTGCGGACAATGTTGTAGAAGCCGCTGTTGACCAGACCCAGGGCGTCATAGCTGATCACCGAGGAAATCCCCAGGTAACCCAGGTTGGTCGGGGCCAGCAGGAAGGCCGACGGCACCGCCACGGTCGCGCCGCCGGGCACGCCGAGGAAGAACTGGTCGTTGACGAACTCCTTGTCGCGTTCGGAGTAGTTGAACCCGAATTCGATCGCGCTGAACGGCGACTGGTGCAGTTCGCGGCGGCCGCTGACGCGGATGGCCTTCAGTTCATCGTTGACGGTCGGGGTGTTGAAATAGCCGTCCTGGCCGCCCGGGATCACGTCGCCGCCCCACCCTTGCGGGCTCGTCAGGCGGATCAGGTTGGGATCGGCGTAGTTCAGACGGCTGGAAAAGGTCGGGACGCCGTCGTTGTCGATCGTGAACCCGAGGGTATCCAGAGTGCCCGTCACGTCGCGGCCCGTGCCGGAATAGGTCTCCAGGATGATGTCGCTGCGTTCGACCTTGGAATAGTTGAGGTCCAGGGCGAAGCCCCAGTCGTCCGACGCCTGGAACTTCGTGTTCCAGCCCAGCGAGGTGATCGTGCTGTCGCGAGTGTTGACGTCGTTGCGGACCACGCCCTTCACGTTCGAGAACGAGCCGGCCGTAACGAAGCCGTCCTCCGTCGTGGTGGTGGTCAGGACCGGGCCCGGACGGCAGGTCGCCGTCTGAACCTGCGGCGTACCGCACGTGCCCGACGATCCACCCCAGGCCAGCGGGAACTCGATGCCACGCAGGATCTGGGTGTTCTGGAACTCGGAGTAGAAGGCGTCGATGGTCGAGGAGAAGCGATCGTTCGGACGCCATTCGAGGGTGCCGGCGAAGCCGTCCCGCTCAAGCTCGCTGGACATGACGTAGGGCTTGGTCCCGCCGATCACCAGCGAGGTCGGGGTGGCGTTCGGATAGCCCCAGGCGTTGAAACGCTCGGACTGATAGGGGCTGGTGATGTGGGCATAGCCGATGGCGACGCCGATCGTGTCATCGGCGAACTGATCGATGTAGGACAGGCTGTAGCGGGTGCCGGTGTCGGTCGTGCCGGCGTTCAGCGCGCCGATGTCGTTCATCTCATAGCGGACGTTGCCGGCGATGGTGCGACGGCCATAGGCCAGCGGGCGGATGGTCTGAAGATCGACGGTCCCGGCCAGACCCTGACCCACCAGGGCGCTGTCAGGGGTCTTGTAGACGGTCACGCCGCCCAGCAGTTCCGAAGGATACTGGTCGAACTCGACGCCGCGGTTGTCGCCGGTGGTGACCTGTTCACGGCCGTTCAGCAGGGCGGTGGTGAAGTCGGGGCCCAGGCCGCGGATCGAGATCAGCTGACCGCGACCGTCCAGGCGCTGGACCGTCAGACCGGGCAGGCGCGCCAGCGATTCGGCGATCGAGACGTCCGGCAGCTTGCCGATGTCCTCGGCCGTGATGACCTCGACGATCGAGGTGTTGCGGGCCTTGGCGGCGATCGAGTTGGCGATCGAGGCGCGGATGCCGGTGACGACGATCTCGTCGACCTGGGTCGCGTCCTCGTCCTGTGTGGTCTGGGCGTAGGTGGGGCCGGCAAGCGCCAGCAGCAGGCCTGCGCCGACGGCGGCGCCGGTCATCAGACGCGAACGCGTGGTGAAACGATTGGTCATTGTCATCTCCCTGGGGCTGTCCGCGTTTCTGACGCTGCCGATCAAGCCTTCGCAAGAATATGCAAAGAATGACGGTTCTTGCAAGCCCGTAATGATCGGGGTGTAAAAAAGACGCTTCTGCCGCAGCGTAACACGCACTTTCCACGCCCATATTGCGGCGCAACACGGCGATCCGTGCCGAATCCGGGCGCTCTGGAAACGGTTGACAGCGGCAATCTGTTTTGCAAAATCTTGCAAAGACGCTGGGTGGACGATGTATCCCCCACACGCATTTGAGGGACGGATGGATCGATCGGCACCACGAACTCGGCACAGGAATGCAGCGGTCGGCCTGCTGGGTGCGCTCGCCTGCATGATCATGCCGTCGAGCGGCACGGCCCAGGCGTCGGCCGACTTCCGCGCGCGCCTGCCGCAGGACGAGGTGATCTACTTCCTGCTGCCCGACCGGTTCGAGAACGGCGACCGATCCAACGACACCGGGGGGATCGCGGGCGGCAAGCTCCAGCACGGCTTCGACCCGACCGACGAGGGCTTCTATCACGGCGGTGATCTGGCCGGACTGACCGCGCGTCTGGACTATATCCAGGGCCTGGGCGCCACCGCCGTCTGGCTGGCACCGGTGTTCAGGAACAAGCCGGTCCAGGGCGAACCCGGCCGCGAGTTCTCGGGCGCGCACGGCTACTGGATCACCGACTTCACGACCGTCGATCCCCACTTCGGCACCGACGCGGAGTTCAAGGCCTTCGTCGATGCCGCCCATGCACGCGGAATGAAGGTCTATATGGACATCATCGCCAACCACACGGCCGACGTGATCCGCTACCGCGAATGCCCGGCCAACGACTGTGCCTATCGCAGCCGCGCCGACTATCCGTACTCACGGCAAGGCGGGATCGAGGGCGCGGCGATCAACGCCGGCTTCGACGGCACGAACTTCGAGCGGCTGACCCGACCCGACTACGCCTACACCCCCTATGTGCCCGAGGCCGAGGCGACGGTGAAGGTTCCGGCGTGGCTGAACGACCCGATCTACTACCACAACCGTGGCGACACGACCTTCAAGGGCGAGAGCTCGCTGGACGGCGATTTCGCAGGGCTGGACGATCTCTACACCGAGAACCCGCGCGTGGTTCAGGGGATGATCGAGATCTACGGCGACTGGATTGACCGCTACGGCATCGACGGTTTCCGCATCGACACCGCCCGCCACGTGAACTCCGAGTTCTGGCAGGCCTTTGTCCCCGCCATGCTGGAGCGGGCCCGCGCGAAGGGCATCCCCAACTTCCACATCTTCGGCGAGGTCTATGACCACGACCCGGGCATCCTGGCGCGGTTCACCCAGGTGGATCGCTATCCGGCCGTTCTCGACTTCGCCTTCCAGACCACGGCCACCGATGTCGCCAACGGGGTCAAGGGGACCGACGCCCTGGCCAGACTCTATATGGCCGACGCCCTCTATGCCGGGGGCGAGGCGGGGGCGATGCAGTTGCCGACCTTCCTCGGCAACCACGACATGGGCCGGATCGGCGGCTTCATCGCCAAGGCCCATCCGGACGCTTCGGCCGACGAACTGCTGGCCCGCACGACCCTGGCCCACGCCCTGATGATGTTCGGCCGCGGCGTGCCGACGATCTATTACGGCGACGAGCAGGGTTTCGCCGGGATCGGTGGCTACGGCGCCGCGCGGGCGGACATGTTCCCGAGCCAGGTCGCCGACTATGCGACCCACCCCCGGATCGGCGGTGCCGGCCAACCCTTCGCCACCTCCGCGCCCATGTATCGCCGTCTCGCCGAGATGGCCCGCATCCGCGCCGCCTCCCCGGCCCTGCGCCGGGGTCGCCAGATCGTGCGCGCGACGAGCGAGACGCCCGGCCTGTTCGCCGTGTCACGCGTCATCGACGGCGAGCCCGGTGAGACCCTGATCATCTACAACTCGGCGACCACGCCGATCACCGTCAATATCGAGGTCGCGACGGCGTCACAGGACTGGAGCAGCCTGCGCGGGTCCTGCCCCGCGACCGCATCGGCACCCGGATCGATCCGGGTTACCGTTCCCGCCCTCGACTACATGATTTGCGTATCGAAAGACCCTGCGTGACCGTCCAGACCCTGAGCCATCCCGACACGACGACCACAACCGCGACCGAATGGTGGCGGGGCGCGGTGCTGTATCAGGTCTATCCGCGCAGCTTCGCCGACAGCAATGACGACGGGATCGGCGACCTGCCGGGCATCACGGCCCATCTGGATCATATCGCATCCCTGGGCGTCGACGGCGTCTGGCTGTCGCCCTTCTTCACCTCGCCGATGAAGGATTTCGGCTATGACGTCGCCGACTATACCGACGTCGATCCGATCTTCGGGACCCTGGCCGATTTCGACGCCCTGGTGGCGCGCGCCCACGAACTGGGGCTCAAGGTCATCATCGACCAGGTCTATTCCCACACTTCGGACCTGCACGCCTGGTTCCAGGAAAGCCGCCAGAACAGGATCAATCCCAAGGCCGACTGGTACGTCTGGGCCGACGCCAAGCCGGACGGCTCCCCGCCCTCGAACTGGCAGTCGGTGTTCGGCGGGCCCGCCTGGACCTGGGACGCGCGCCGTCACCAGTACTACATGCACAATTTCCTGAAGGAGCAGCCGCAGCTCAATGTGGCCAATCCCGAGGTGCAGGATGCCCTGATCGACGCGATGCGGTTCTGGCTGGACCGGGGGGTGGACGGGTTCCGGCTGGATGCCATCAACTTCGCCATTCACGACCCGAAACTGACCGACAATCCGCCCCTGACCTCGAACGGCAAGCGGACCCGCCCTTTCGACTTCCAGGACAAGATCCACAACCAGTCCCAGCCGGGCATCCCGGTCTTCCTCGGCCGGCTGCGCGCCCTGGCCGACAGCTATGCCGGCGACCGGTTCCTGGTCGCTGAGGTCGGCGGCGACCGCGCCAATGCGGAAATGAAGCAGTACACCCAGGGTGACCGGCTGCTTCATTCCGCCTACGGATTTCTTTATCTGTATGCGGATCATCTGGACGCTGAGCTGGTCCAGAAGGGCCCCGCGATGTGGCCGGGCGTGGATGGCGAGGGCTGGCCATCGTGGACCTTCTCCAACCATGACGCGCCGCGCGCCATCTCGCGCTGGTCCGAAGGCCGCGATGAAAAGGCCTTCGCCGAGATGGCCATGCTGCTGCTGATATCCCTGCGCGGCAACGTCTTCGTCTATCAGGGCGAGGAACTCGGCCTGCCCCAGGCCCATGTGCCGTTCGACCGCCTCGTCGACCCCGAGGCCATCACCAACTGGCCCGAGACCCTCGGCCGCGACGGTGCCCGCACCCCGATCCCGTGGCGGTCCGACGCCGTTCAGGCGGGCTTCTCATCCGTCGAGCCCTGGCTGCCGATCGACCCGCGGCACTATCCGCTGGCCGTGGATGCACAGGAGGCCGATCCGACCTCGATCCTGCACTTCAGCCGCCGCCTGATCGGGTTGCGGCACCGCTATGGCGCCCTGCGGACGGGTACGATGAGGATGGTTCAGGCCGGACCGCTGCTGGCTTTCGAGCGTGGCGAAGGGGACGAGATCATGTTGTGCGTCTTCAACCTGGGGCACTCGTCGGAGGCGTGGTCAGTGCCGGAGGGCTGGCGCGTGGTCGAGGCGGTGAATGTCGAAGATGTTGCGACCGGTGCCCTGCCCCCGCTCGCCGGCCTGCTGTTGGCGAAGGGCGAGTGAAGGCTCGCAGACATCTTCCTTCTCCCCTTGCGGGAGAAGGTGGCTCGCGGAGCGAGACGGATGAGGGGTACGAAGACGCTCGACCGCCGTTGGAAGCGAGACACCGCAACTTTCGACACCGAGTGGCACCCCTCATCCGTCAGGCTCCGCCTGCCACCTTCTCCCGCAAGGGGAGAAGGAATCTACCCCCCGCACGTCTCCCGGACGATCAGGTCCGTCGGGATGCGTTCGGACCGGCCGGCGCGATCGCCTGTGGAATCCAGCAGCTTGGACACCATCAGCCGGCCGGCCTTCATCGTGTCCTGAGCAATGGTGGACAGGGCGGGACGGCTGTAGCGGCTGAAGGGGACATTATCGAAGCCGATCACGGACACATCGCCCGGCACGCTCTTGCCGTGGTGCAGCAGGGACCGCACGGCCCCGAGCGCGATCAGGTCGGACGCCGCGACGATGCCGTCGAAATCCAGGCCGCGCGCCAGCATGGAATCGACCGAGGCCTCGGCCGACTCGACCTCGAAATGGGCGGGAACGACCAGGTCGGGATCGAGCGCCAGCCCCGCGTTTTCCAGCGCCTCCGCATAGCCGCGTTGCCGCTGCATGGCCTCGGGCGGATCGAGGTCGCCCAGGAAGACGATGCGCTTGCGGCCCAGTCGGGCCAGATGAGACGTCGCGCGCCGACCGCCGTTGATATTGTCGGACCCGACAGAGCAATAGTTCTGGTCCGGCAGTTCGGCGCCCCAGACCACGAACCGGCTCTCGGTCTCGGCCATCCGGTTGAAAGCACCGTGCAAGGTGCTCTGGCCCAGAAAGATCACCCCGTCGGCGCGACTGGTGGTCATGGCAACCGACAGATCGTCCAGATTGGCCGGCGAGACGTGGCTCATGACCAGGTCGCAGCCTCGCTCGCGCGCCGCCTCTCCGACCCCCGCCAGCAGTTCCAGGAAGAAGGGATCGCTCAACCGCCCTTCCCGACCCTGAGGTCGCGGCGTCACCAGTGCGATCGTGCCCTGGGCTCCGATCGGACCGGCCGGCATGTAGCGACGGAACGGGTAGTCATGCTCGCGCGCCAGCTTCCAGATCGCCTGTTTGGTGCGGTCGTTGACGGCGGGACTGTCGTTCAGGGCGCGCGACGCCGTGGCGATCGACACCCCGGCCAGCCGGGCCAGGTCTTCCAGACGGGTCGTCTTGCGGCTCAAGGATCGCGGGCTCCGACAGCGGTGTCTGCAAATTTTTCTGCAAATCTTGCTTACTCATGCGACGCCTCGGCCTCGCTTGGCAAGACCCTGTAATCAAGGAAGCGTCGCCATGATGAAACGTCGTCAATTTCTGGCCCTCTCGGCCGCCGCCGCGGGCACATCGGCCCTGATCTCAGGCCCCGTGCGTGCCCAGACCCCGGCGACCCGGGCCAGCGCATCGTCCCCCGGCGGCGTCCTGACCGTCCAGGCCTTCACCGACAATGATGGCCGCCCGATGTACGCCGTCAGCCGCCAGGGCCGGCCGGTGGTCGAGGACTCGCGGTTGGGCTTCCTGCTGACCGATGCGGTGGCGCTGGAGCGCGGCATGGCCATGACGGTCTCCCAGCCGATGACCTTCGACGACACCTGGGAGCAGCCCTGGGGCGAGCGCCGGTTCATCCGCAATCACTACACCGAATGGCGCGTCGCCTTCGCCGAGACCGGGGTGCTGGGACGCCGCGTGGACGTGGTCTTCCGCCTGTACGACGACGGCCTGGGCTTCCGCTACGAGTTCCCGGAACAGCCGGGGTTGAAGACCGTCCGCATCGGTTCGGAGCTGACCGAGTTCAACCTGACGGAAAACGGCACGGCCTGGTGGATCCCGGCCTGGGAATGGAACCGCGAGGAATATCTCTACAACCGCTCGTCCATCGACGCGGTCGGCAGCGCCCAGACCCCGATGACGGTCAAGGGCACCTCCGGCCTGCACGTCTCGATCCACGAAGCGGCCTGCGTCGACTATGCAGGCATGAATCTGCGTCGCTCGGAGGGCACGAAGTTCCGTGCCGCCCTGACCCCCGGCCTGACCAACGCGGCGGTGGTGCGCGAGGCGCCGTTCAACACGCCCTGGCGTACCTTGCAGGTTTCGGACACGGCCGCAGGCCTGGTCGAGTCCAGCCTGATCCTGAACCTGAACGAGCCCAACAAATTGGGGGATGTCTCGTGGTTCAAGCCGATGAAATACGTCGGCGTCTGGTGGGAAATGCACCTGGAGCTCAAGAGCTGGAACGCCGGTCCCAAGCACGGGGCGACCACCGAAAACGCGATCAAGCACATCGACTTCGCGGCCGAGCACGGCTTCGGTGGCGTGCTCGTCGAGGGCTGGAACGTCGGCTGGGACGGCAACTGGTTCGGCAACGGCTCGGACTTCAGCTTCACGCAGACCTACCCCGATTTCGACATCGAGGCGGTCACCGCCCACGGCCGGGCCAGGGGGGTCGAACTGATCGGTCACCACGAGACCGGTGGCAACGCCTTCCACTACGAACAGCAGATGGACGCCGGTTTCGCCCTGTACGAGCGGCTGGGGATGCATTCTGTGAAGACCGGCTACGTCGCCGACGCCGGCGGAGCCCGTGTCGCAGGACCGGACGGCACGCCCGTCATGGCCTGGAACGAAAGCCAGGCCATGTCCCAGCACCATCTACGAGTCGCAGAGGCCGCCGCCCGGCACAAGGTCGCCGTCAACGCCCACGAGCCCTTCAAGGACACGGGCCTGCGTCGTACCTATCCCAACATGATCTCTCGCGAGGGCGCGCGGGGCATGGAGTTCAGCGCCTGGGGCCAGCCCGGCAATACGCCCGAGCATGAGGCGAACCTGGTCTTCACCCGCCTGCTGGCCGGGCCGATGGACTATACGCCCGGCATCTTCGGCATGGAGACGCGCAGTCCCGGCGGGGTCCAGACCACCTGGGCCAAGCAGCTGGCGCTCTATGTCGTCATCTACAGCCCGATCCAGATGGCGGCCGACCTGCTGGTCAACTACGAGGCCAATCCCGGCCCGTTCCAGTTCATCAAGGACGTGCCCGTCGACTGGGCCGAGACCCGCGTCCTGAACGGCGAGGTCGGTGACTATGTCACCATCGCGAGGAAGGACCGGGCCTCCGACATCTGGGCCCTGGGCGCGGTCACCGACGAGCATCCGCGCGTCCTGAACGCCCCGCTCGACTTCCTCGACGACGGCCGCCGCTACCGCGCGGAAATCTATCGCGACGGGCCGGACGCCGACTATAAGACCAAGCGCGAATCCATCGTCATCGAACAGCGCGAGGTCACCTCGGCCGACGTCCTGACCCTGGCCCTTGCCCCCGGCGGCGGTCAGGCGATCCGCTTCGTGCCATTGGGACGAGGCCGCCGCGCATGACTCTCCAGGCGTCCATCCTGTCCGACCGCCCCCGGCTGTCCCCCGCCGCCATCGTGAACATGTGCGTGGGCTTCTTCGGCATCCAGATCGGATTCGGCCTTCAGAACGTCAACACGAGCCGCATCTTCCAGACCCTGGGCGCCGAGGTCGACAGCCTGGCCATCCTGTGGATCGCCGCGCCGATGACGGGCCTGCTGGTCCAGCCGCTGATCGGTCATCTCAGCGACAAGACCTGGGGACGGCTGGGGCGGCGCAGGCCCTATTTCCTGTTCGGGGCGATCCTGACGACGATCGCCCTGATCGCCATGCCGAACTCGCCGAGCCTATGGTTCGCCGCCCTGATGCTCTGGGTCATGGACGCCGCGATCAACATCACGATGGAGCCGTTCCGCGCCTTCGTCGGCGACAATCTGAACGAGGACCAGCGCACCTCCGGCTATGCGATGCAGAGCGTCTTCATCGGCGCGGGGGCCGTCTTCGCATCGGTTCTGCCGTGGGTGCTGTCGAACGTGTTCGACGTGGCTTCGGTCGCGCCCGAGGGCGTGGTCCCCGACAGCGTCCGCATCGCCTTCTACGTCGGTGCCGGGTGCCTTCTGGCCGCCGTCCTGTGGACCGTGTTCACCACCCGCGAATACAGCCCCGAGCAACTCGCCGCCTTCGACCGCGCCGCCACGACCACGTCGCAGGCCGACGCCGAGGCCCCGGCCCGCTCGATCCGCGCCTATCTGATCGGCGGCCTGATCTGGCTGGCGGTCGGCGCGATCGGTTTCGCCGGCGTCGCCGTTTCCGGGATCGAGAAGGAGCTCTACGTCCTGTTCGGCGGCCTGGCCGTCTTCGGCCTGCTCCAGATCGCAGTCGGGCTGATGCACCGGGCCCGGGCCTCGAACGGCCTGTCCGAGATCGTCGACGACATCTTCCGCATGCCCGCCACCATGCGCGATCTGGCCATCGTCCAGTTCTTCAGCTGGTTCGCCCTGTTTGCCATGTGGATCTACACCACGCCCGCCGTCACCGCCGTCCACTATGGCGCAGCGTCGCCGACCTCGACCGGCTATGGCGAGGGGGCGGACTGGGTCGGCGTCCTGATGGGGGTCTATAACGGCGTCGCGGCGCTGGCGGCCTTCATGATCCCGGTTCTGGCCAAGCGGATCGGCCGCCGCGAGACCCATGCGCTGAATCTTGGGCTGGGCGGGTTCGGCCTGATCGGCATCTTCCTGATCCGCGATCCGGCCCTGCTGTGGCTGCCGATGATCGGGGTCGGCTTCGCCTGGGCCTCGATCGTGTCCATGCCCTACGCCATCCTGTCTGGGGCGGTGCCGTCCAGAAAAATGGGCGTCTACATGGGCATCTTCAACATCTTCATCGTCGTGCCCCAGCTTATCGCCGCCACCCTGCTGGGCCTGATCCTCAAGAGTGTGTTCGACGGCCAGGCCATCTGGGCCCTTGTGATCGGCGGCGTCAGCTTCTTCATCGCTGCGCTCGCCGCACTGCGCGTCAAGGAAGTGGTGCGCGCCTGATGTCGCCTGATCGCCGCTTGATCCTCAGCCTCCTCGCCGCCCTGCCCTTCGCGGGCGCGGCGCGGGCCGACATCCCGACTGCCGGTCGTCTGGTCGAACACCCCGACATGGCCTCTGCCCATGCGGCGACCCGCAACGTCACCGTCTGGCTCCCGCCCGGCTATGACGCGTCGCAGGCCCGGTATCCGGTCCTCTACATGCACGACGGCCAAAACCTGTTCGATGCTTCGAAGGCCGCCTTCGGCGAATGGGGCGTGGACGAGCATCTGGCCCGGCTGGCGCAGACAGGTCAGGTCCGCCTGCCCATCGTGGTCGGGGTCTGGAACACACCGCTTCGCCTGCGGGAATACGTCCCCGCCGACCTGATCGCCGCCCTGCCCGTCGAGGTCCGCGACAGCCTGCTGACCCTGTACGGCGGCGCGCCCCTGTCCGACGGCTATCTGCGCTTCCTCGAGGAGCTGAAGCCGAAGATCGACGCGACCTATCGCACCCTGCCCGGCCGCGACGACACCTTGATCGCCGGATCCAGCATGGGCGGGCTGATCTCGCTCTATGCGATGATGAAGCATCCGCAGGTGTTCGGCTCGGCCGGCTGCCTGTCCACCCACTGGCCGCTGCGGCTTGAGCGGCTGGAGGGCGACGCCCTGGAGCGGTGGCGCGAGACGGTCGTCGACGCCTGGTCCCGCGTCATCGCCGCCGGCCTGCCGGACCCTGCGACCCACCGCCTGTATTTCGATCGCGGCGACGAGACACTCGATCAGTTCTACGCCTTCTTCCAGAGCCGGATCGATACCGTCGTCCGCGCCGCCGGCTGGGGCCCCGAGCGGTTCCGCACCCTCGTCTTCCCCGGTGCCGAGCATAACGAGAAGAGCTGGAACAGCCGGCTCGACGCTCCCCTGACCTTCCTGCTGCCCCCCTCCTGATGTTCGCGAGTATCCCGATGACCCTGTCCCGCCGCCTCGCCGCCTCCGCCGCCGCCTGCGCCCTGCTCGCCACCGGAGCCTGCGCCTCGATGGCCGCTGCGCCTGCTACGATGCCGGAGATCACGCCTCCTGTCGCAGAAGCCATTGCGCCCGGCGCGCCGGGTGTCGCCCCGACCTGGTCGAGCGCCGCCAAACAGGGTGCCGGCGCATCCTACGAAGCCTACGTCGACGGCCAGTATCGCGACGGCGGCTCGACTGGAAACGTCTCGCGCGTCTGGTTCTCCATCGCCGACGGCATCCTGACCGAGACCATGTACGGTCTGATCCACGAGGCGCAGATCAAACAGATGCGCTTTGCCGTCATGACCGAGACCGGTCTGTCCGTCGAAGGGACCGACACCACCGAGCGCACCGAATACCTAGACACGGACACCCAGGGTCGTCCCCTGTCGCCCGCCTACCGAGTGATCACCACCGACAAGGGCGGCTACTACGAGATCGAGAAGCGCATCTACACCGACCCCGATCAGCAGTCGCTTGTAGTGCGGACATCGATCAAGGCGCTCAAGGGAAAGATCACCCCCTATTTGCTGCTCGAGCCGCATATAGCCAACACCGGCGTCGGCGATCTCGGTAGCGTCGCGAAAGGCAATAGATCGAGCCAGAGTGACGTGTCCGCCAACAATCCCGGCGCGCTGTACGCCCATGAGGGTGACGTACACCTCTGGCTCACAACTGATCGCCCATTCGAGGCCGCAAGTGCAGGCTTCGTCGGCGCGTCTGATGGTCTGACCGACCTTTCCGACGGTCGTCTTGACCACGTCTATGAGTCAACCGGCGATCAGGGCGGCAACATCATGCTTACGGCTCAACTCCAGTCTGTGAAAGCTGGAGACGCGCTAAGCCAAGACTTCGTGATCGGCTTCGGCGCTTCGCGCAGGATGGCCCAAACAGCAGCTTGGAACAGTTTCACGACCGGGCTCGACGAGGTCCTGGCGCGCTTCAACGGCGAGGGCGACCGCGTCGGCTGGCAGGACTGGCTCGGCACCCTGAGCGAACTGCCCCGCATGGCCGAACAATCCACCGACGGCGGCAAGCTGGCATATGCCTCCGCCCTGATGCTGAAGGTACAGGAGGACCGGACTCACGCCGGTGCCCTGATCGCCTCCCTGTCCAACCCGTGGGGCGACACGGTGGACGCGACGACCGCCTCGACCGGCTACAAGGCCGTCTGGCCCCGCGACTTCTATCAGGTGGCCATGGCCCTGCTGGCGCTCGGCGACACCGAGACGCCGCTGGCCGCCTTCCGCTACCTGCCCCAGGTCCAGGTCCGCGCCGACACGCCCGGCAACACCGGCACCACCGGCTGGTTCCTGCAAAAGACCCATGTGGACGGCCAGATCGAATGGGTCGGGGTCCAGCTGGACCAGACCGCCATGCCGATCATGCTGGGCTGGCGGCTGTGGAAGGCCGGCGAGGTCTCCGACGCCGAGATGGCGACCATGTACACCCGCATGATCAAGCCCGCCGCCGACTTCCTGGTCGACGGCGGCAAGGTCGGCCTGCTGTGGAACGATGCGACCATCACCCCGCCCTTCACCCAGCAGGAGCGGTGGGAGGAACAGGACGGCCATTCGCCCTCGACCACGGCCGCCGTCATCACCGGCCTGACCGTCGCGGCCGACATCGCCACGGCATCGGGTGATCCGGCCTCGGCCACCCGCTACCTGGCCGCCGCCGACGACTATTCGAGCAAGATCGAGGCGCGGATGTTCACGACCGACGGCGCGTTCGGCGACGGCGACTATTTCCTGCGCCTGTCCAAGACCGAGGATCCGAACAGTCACGCGAAGATGGGCGACAACAACGGCCAGCCGGGTCAGGCCCAGGACCGGGTCGTGGACGGCGGCTTCCTGGAGCTGGTCCGTTACGGCGTCCGCGCCGCCGATGACGCCGAAATCCTGGCCACCCTGCCCGAATACGACGACCAGACGCGCGAGGACCTGACCCGCGTCCGCTACGATTTCGGACCTGTCGGCGACACGACCCCCGGCTGGCGGCGCTACGGCATCGACGGATACGGCGAGGACACCACCAGCGGCGGCAACTACGGCATCGACGGCGTCATGGCACCGGGTCAGCGCGGCCGGGTCTGGCCGATCTTTACCGGCGAGCGTGGTCACTATGAACTGGCGCGCGCGCTGCGCGGGAACGCTACCGACCGGGCCATCGCCGACATTCGCCGCACCTATGTCCGGGGCATGGAGCGGTTCGCCAACGACGGCCTGCTGATGCCGGAACAGGTCTGGGACGGCGTCGGCGCGAACGGGGTCCACACCTACACGACGGGCGAAGGCACCGACTCGGCCACGCCCCTGGCCTGGACCCACGCCGAGTATCTGAAACTGCTCCGGTCCCTGGCCGACCGTCGCGTCTGGGACCTCTATCCGCCGGTCGAGGCCCGCTTCGCCTCTGGCGCGACGCCCGCCGACACGTCACGCTGATACACAGCCGAATCCGAGCCTCCGGGGAGACCTCAATGACCACGACCACGACCAGCCCGCCCAAGGGGGCCGGCGCTGCCTTCGCCTATGTGACGACCCTGTTCTTTGCCTGGGGTTTCGCGACGTCCCTGCTCGATCCCCTGGTCGCGGCGGTGAAGCGGGTGTTCGACCTCAGCTATACCGAGGCCTTCCTCACCGGATCGGCCTGGTTCATCGCTTACGGCGTGGCCTCCCTGCCCGCCGCGGCCATCCTGTCGCGGCTCGGCTATTCCCGGGCGATCCTCGGCGCACTCGGCGTCATGGTGCTGGGCTGTCTGATCGTTCCGGCCGCCACGGCCCTGGACCAGTACGCAGGCGTGCTTTTGGCCCTGTTCGTCATCGCCTCGGGCGTCACCCTGTTGCAGGTTGCGGCCAATCCGCTGGTCGCGGTGCTGGGCGAGGCCAAGCGCACCCACTTCCGCCTGAACCTCTCACAGGCCTTCAACTCGCTGGGGACCGCGATCGGTCCCTGGCTGGGTTCGCACGTCCTGTTGACCGGCGGCGTTTTCGCGGCCGGCGCGGCCGTCACGGCGGCGACGCGGGGTCAGTCCCTGCGCAGCATTGACATCGCCTTCCTGGCGCTCGGCGGCTTCTTCCTGCTGGTCGCCCTGTTCATCTTCTCGGCGCGCAAGCGGATCGACGCGGCGGCGCCCGAGGCGGCTCCTGCCGGTGAGTCCTCGCCGCTCAAGGCCCTGGGATCGCCCTGGGCCATCCTCGGCGCCCTGGCCATCTTCGTCTACGTCGGGTCCGAGGTCGCCATCGGCACGATGATGACCAACTTCCTCAACAGCCCCGACATCCTGAACAAGCCCATGGAGGCCGCCGGCAAGATGGTCGCCCTCTACTGGCTGGGGGCCATGGTCGGGCGGTTCATCGGCGCGGTCGTGCTGCGCTACGTGAAGGCCGGGATCGTGCTGGCCTTCTGCACCGTCGTCGCCGGCCTGCTGTGCCTGTATGTGACGCAAGGCGGCGGCGTGTCGGCGGCCTATGCGGCCCTGTCGATCGGCCTGTTCAACTCGATCATGTTCCCGACCATCTTCACCCTGACGCTGGAGCGATCGACCGCGCCGACGTCCGCGACCTCGGGCCTGCTGGTCTTTGGTATCATCGGCGGGGCCTTCCTGCCGCCGCTGGCGGGCCATATCGCCGACCTGTCGGGACGGGTGTCGCCGGCCTTCGTGGTGCCCCTGATCGGCTATGCCCTGCTGACGGTCTTCGCCGTGCTGTGCATCCGTTCGCGTCCGCGCAATGAGGCCTCGGCTCCGGTCGCCGGGCACTGATGGATTGGAGGGACGCAGGTTTGCCGCCTGCGTCCCTGCTTATCAGCCTCCGCCATCCACGGCGACGGCAAGGCTGGCGACCCTTCATTTGTATGAGTATAGGCGGTTCAGAGGCTTGTCTGATGCACCGGAAGATCACGAACTCATGCCGATTCAGGACGCTGCACCCGAGCTTGTCTGGGACATTCAGGCCGAACTCGGCGAAGGGCCCGTGTGGGACGCGGAACGCCGCTGTGTCTGGTTCGTCGACATCAAGGGCCGCAGGCTGCATCGCTACGGCCACGACGACGGCGCGACCGACAGCTGGGACACGCCGGACCAGACCGGCTTCGCCCTGCCCGCCACCGACGGCGCACTGGTCTGCGGCGTGCGCAGCGGGCTCCACCGCTTCGATCCCGAGACCGGCCGGTTCGATCTGATCGTCGCCGTCGAGGCCGACCGACCCCAGAACCGGCTCAACGACGGCTTCGTCGCCCCGGACGGCTCCCTGTGGTTCGGCTCCATGGACGATTCGGAAGAGCAACAGACCGGTGCCCTCTACCGCTTCGCCGACGGGCTCGTGACGCGCCATGACGACGACTATGGCGTCACCAACGGCCCGGCCCTCAGCCCCGACGGCCGCACCCTCTATCACCACGACACGCTCCAGAAGCGCATCTACGCCTTCGACCATTCGGACGGCGTCGTCTCGAACAAGCGACTGTTCGCCGAGACCCCCGACGGCTACTGCGACGGCCCCAGTGTGGATTCATCAGGCGTCCTGCACGTCGGCCTGTTCAACGGCTGGGGCGTCGCCCGGTTCGCCCCCGACGGCGAGCGCATCGGCACGATCCGCTTCCCGGTCCAGACCGTGACCAAGGCCGCCTTCTGCGGCGACGACCTGCGCGACCTCTACTGCACCACGGCCTGGCTTGGGAACGCCGACAAGCGCCCTGCCCAGCCGACGCTCGGTGGCCTGTACCGCCTGCGGGTCGAGACCCCCGGCCTGCCGCAGAACCGGGTCAGACTGTGATCACCCTGACCCACGGCGACTGGCGACTGACGGTGTCGCCCGACCTCGGTGCCTCCATCCTGAGCCTGACCTGGCAGGGACGTGATGTCCTACGACGCGCGCCGGACAATGCGAGTGATCCCCTGTCGACCGGCAACTTCCCCCTGGTGCCCTACGCCAACCGCATCGCGCAGGGCCGGTTCGCCTGGGACGGGGCCGACACCACCCTGCCCGCCACGTCGGGGTTCGAGCCCCACGCCCTGCACGGCATCGGCTGGCACCGGCCATGGACGGTCGAGCGGCAGACCGACCACGCAATTCGCCTGACCCTGCCCTGCGAGCCGTCGCCGGAGTGGCCCTGGGCCTGGAGCGCCACTCACGACATCGCCCTCGACGAGCAAGGCGTCACCCTGGGCCTGACGATCACGAACCAGGGCGATCGGGCCATGCCCGCCGGGCTGGGTCTGCATCCCTATTTCGCGACCGAACCCGGCACGATCCTGACCCTCCCGGCCCCTCGCGTCTGGCTGAACGGTGCCGACGAGATCCCGACCCGTCTGGCCGAGGCCTCGGCGATCCACGACTGGAGCAGGGGCGCCCCGGTCGCCGCCGCCCCGTTCGTCGACAATGCCTATGCCGACTGGACCGGCACCGCCCGCCTGACCCACGCCGGCCACGTCGTCGAGATCACCGCCTCGCCCAACGCGCGCTGGGCCCAGGTCTATGCGCCACAGGGGGCCGACTTCATCTGCATCGAGCCCGTGACCCACCGCCCGGACGCCCACAATGCCCCGCCCGGCGAGAACTCCGGCCTCGTCCGGCTCGACCCAAGCCAGACACTGGAGATGACGGCACTGATCAGCGCCTTCGCCACGCCCTGACGCAACCCGTCAGGCCGTCGCCACCCGCGCCAGATCCCGGGTGATCCGTTCGGCCACCTTCAGCCGGTCCTCCGGCGTCGGCCAGTCGCCCATGACGACGATCTTCTGGTCCGGCCGGATCTTCCACGAGGCGTGGTTCTTCTGGATCAGCCCGACCAGCCCCATCGGATTGGGGAAACTGCCGTTCCTCAGGGTCAGCACCGCCCCCTTGGGCCCCGCATCGATGCGCTCGATACAGGCGATCTTGCAGTTCGCCTTGACGCCCACGATGCGCAGCAACTGCTTCGCCTCATCCGGCAATGGCCCGAACCGGTCGATCAGTTCGGCGGCCAGGGCCTCGCGGCTCTCGGTATTCTCGGCGTCGGACAGGCGGCGGTACAGGGTCAGACGGACATTCAGGTCCGGCACGTAATCCTCTGGAATCAGGACTGCCGCCCCGACATTGATGGCCGGGGACCAGCCGCGATCCACGACCTCCTCGCCCGCCACGCGCAGGGATGCCACCGCGTCCTCCAGCATCTGCTGATAGAGCTCGACGCCCACCTCGCGGATATGGCCCGACTGTTCGTCGCCCAGCAGATTGCCGCCGCCGCGCTGGTCCAGGTCGTGGCTGGCCAGCTGGAACCCGGCCCCCAGGTTGTCGAGCGACTGCAGCACCTGCAACCGCCGCTCGGACGACAGGGACAGCGGCTTCTTCGGATCTGTGGTCAGATAGGCGAAGGCGCGGGCTTTCGATCGCCCGATCCGGCCCCGGATCTGGTGCAACTGGGCCAGGCCGAACATGTCGGCGCGGTGGACGACCAGGGTGTTGGCGGTCGGAATATCGATGCCGCTCTCCACGATCGTGGTCGAAACCAGCACATCGTAGGACCCGTCGTAGAAGGCGCTCATCACGTCCTCCAACTGGGTCGGCGACATCTGGCCGTGACCGACGACGAACCTGATCTCGGGCACCTGTTCGCGCAGGAATTTCTCGATCTCGGGCAGGTCCGACAGGCGCGGACAGACATAGAAGGCCTGGCCCCCGCGATATTTCTCGCGCAGCAGAGCCTCGCGGATCAGCACCGCATCCCACGGCGTCACATAGGTCCGCACGGCCAGGCGATCGACCGGCGGGGTGGCGATGATCGACATCTCGCGGATGCCCGACAGGGCCATCTGGAGCGTGCGCGGGATCGGCGTGGCGGTCAGGGTCAGCAGGTGGACGTCGGCCCGCAGGGACTTCAGCTTCTCCTTGTGCTTGACCCCGAAATGCTGCTCTTCATCAACGATAACAAGGCCCAAGTCCTTGAACCCGACCTGTTCGCTCAGGACCGCGTGGGTGCCCACGACGATCTCGAACATCCCGTCCTTGAGGCCGCTGCGCGTCTCGCCCGCATCCTTGGCCGTGACCATGCGCGACAGGTGCCGCACCGTGATCGGCCAGCCGGCGAACCGCTCGCTGAAGGTCTTGAAATGCTGGCGCGCCAGAAGCGTCGTCGGACAGACCACCGCCACCTGCTGGCCCGTCATGGCCACAACGAACGCCGCCCTCAGCGCCACCTCGGTCTTGCCGAACCCGACGTCGCCGCAGATCAGCCGATCCATCGGCGTGCCCTTGCCGAGATCCTCCAGCACGTCGCCGATGGCGTTCAGCTGATCGTCGGTTTCCTCATACGGGAAGCGCGCGCAGAACTCGTCGAAGAGGCCGTGCGGCGGCACGATCGGATCGGCCGTCTTCAGCGCGCGCTTGGCCGCGAGCGCGATCAGCCCCTCGGCCATGTCGCGCAGCCGGGCCTTGGCCTTGGCCTTCCGCGCCTGCCAGCCGGCCCCGCCCAGCCGGTCCAGCTGGACATCGTCCGAACCGGTCCCGTACCGGGTCAGCAGATCAATGTTTTCAACGGGTAGATAGAGTTTGCTCTCACCCGCATAGAGAAGCTCAAGACAGTCGTGCGGGGCCTGCTGGATCTCCAGGGTCTTCAGACCCTCGTACCGCCCGATGCCGTGATCCAGGTGGACGACCAGATCGCCGGTCGTCAGGGCCGAGGCCTCTGCCAGGAAGTTGGACGCTCGGCGCTTCCGCTTGGGCCGCGCCAGCCGGTCGCCCAGCATGTCGGTCTCGGAGATCACGGCCAGGCTGTCGGTGACGAAGCCGTGCTCGACCGGCAGGACGGCGCGCAGATACAGATCCCTGGGGGCCTTCTGCACATCGGCCCAGTCGCGAACCGCGACGACGTGATCCAGCCCGTGGTCGGCCAGCATGACCGACAGCCGGTCCGAAGACCCCTCGGTCCAGGACGCGAACACCACCCGCCTGCCCTCGGCTTTCAGCGCCGCGGCATGGGCGGCGACGGCCTCGAACAGGTTGACGCTGTCCTGGGCCCGCTCGGCCGCGAACGTCCGACCCAGCCGGCCGCCCGCGTCCTCGCCCGACCCGGCAAACGGCGTCAGCCGCCGTACCTCGCGCCCGGCCAGGACCGCATTCCACTCGCCTTCAGGCAGATACAGTCGCTCGGGCGGCAGGGCCCGGTTCGCCGCACCGCCCTTGGCCTTGGACGCCTCGCGCCGCGCCTCATAGGCATCGGCCGTCAGGGTCCACCGCTCGCCCCGCGCGCTTTCGACCTGATGATCCAGGAATATCGCCGCATCGTCCGGCAGATAGTCGAACAGGCTTTCCAGCTCCGGATACAGCAGCGGCAGCCAGTGCTCGAACCCCTGACGCCGCGCGCCCTCGGACACGGCGGCATACAGCGGGTCGTCCCCGCCCGCCCCGAACAGGCTCAGATAGCCGGTGCGGAACCGCGAGATGCTGTCGGCGTCCAGCAGCGCCTCGGACACCGGCGACAGCGATATGGCCTTGCGCTGGCCCGTCGACCGCTGGGTGCCGGGATCGAAGGTGCGGATCGATTCAAGCTCCGATCCGAACATGTCCAGCCGCACAGGCTCCTCGAACCCCGGCGGGAAGACGTCGATGACACCGCCGCGCACGGCATACTCGCCGCGCTCGTTGACGGTCGAGGCGCGCATATAGCCGTTGACCGCGAAATACCGTTCGAGCGCCGCCTGATCGAGGTCCAGCCCGACCTTGGCGTCGAAGCCGGCCCCTTGCGTCACCTCGCGCGGCGGGGTGCGCTGCATGGCCGCCCCGATCGTGGTCACCACCAGCAGCGGCGAACGGTCGCTGTCAGGCCGCCCCGCCAGTTCGGTCAGGGCCGCCATCCGCTCGGCCGAGACCGACGACGTTGGGCTCAGCCGATCGTAAGGCAGACAATCCCAAGCCGGAAAATCTAGAACTTCAATGTCTTTTGAGAAAAACCGCACCGCCTGCGCAAAGACGCCCGCGCGTTGATAATCGCGCGCCACGAACACCGCGACGCCGCCCCGTGCCTTCAACCGTTCGGCGACGGTGACCGCATCCAGACCTTCGGGCGCGCCGCCCAGCTCCAGGTCGGATCGACGCTTCAGGACGGCACCGTCCATCAGCCGATCCCCTCATTGACCGCATGGGCGACGTGGTCGCGCATGAAGTCGCGGATCTTGCCCATCAGGATCGTCTCATGCTCGGGCGGCGGGATTTCCGTCCCCGTGATCCAGGCATAGAGCTGATGATCGTCGTCCTGACCCAGCAGGGCCTCGAACGCATCGAGTTCCTCCACGCTCAGGCTTGGCCCCACCGCATCGGCGAACGGCCCCAGCACCATGTCGCACTCCCGGAACCCCCGCCGCCATGCGCGAAAGGTGATCCGGCCCAGTCGCTGGGTCGCGGCTGTGTCGTCTGAACGTGCGTCGGTGTCGGCCACAAGCATCCTTGCCCGGTCGGGAATCGAGAAATGCGCCGAGCCGGCGATCCGGCAGGGCGCGTCAGGGAATGTCGCGCTTCAGATAGCGTTCCCGATGTGTTTCCGCCAGACGGCAACTCACCTCCACATGCGCGAAGGCGCGGGGGGAGGACAGATCGGCGGCTTCGCCGATCAGGAGGGGGCGGCCCGGTCGATGACGTCACACTCTGTCGATGCGATCTGCTGACACCGTGTCGCCCCCGCCTGACCGCTTCGCGGTCTGTCCTCCCCATCGCCCTTCGGCGATGTGGAGGTGAATGCCCCAGCCAACTTTCAAACTTCGCCGCCCCAATCCCTTGCGCCACAAGGGATCGTGGGATTCTCGACCGCTCCGACCTGGCGACGGTTCGAGGCATGGTAGACTGCCGTTGCGATCCCGGTCTTTGAAATCCTGCGCCAGGTGCCCCGTCCGCTTCAGAGAGTCCGGACTCAACGGACTCTTCGGACTCTGTTTTTCGAGTCCGGACAGTCCGGACTCTTCGGACTCTTCGGACTCTATTTTTTCGAGCCCGGAGAGTCCGGCCGCAGCCTGATCCACCGTTCCCCGGTGCGCCTCCCCACGCGCGCCGCTATAGCTTGACCAATCATGCGGCCCCAGATTCTCTTTCCCCTGTTCGCGGAGGTCACCAGCCTGAAGGGGGTGGGGGCCAAGGTCGCGCCCCTGGTCCAGAAGCTGGCCGGGCCGCTGGTCCGTGACATGGTCTTCCTGGGCCCGACCGGCCTGATCCGACGCCGCCGCACCACCGCCGCCGAGGCCGTCGAGGGCGAGACCGGGGTGTTCGACGTGACCGTCGACCGCCTGATCGTGCCGGGCAAGCCGGGCGCCCCGCTCAAGGTCCGGGCCTCGGACGAGACCGGTTTCGTGCATTTGGTCTGGTTCGGTGGCAGCCCCCAGCATATCGACCGCCAGCTGCCGCGCGGCGAGCGCCGTCTGGTCTCGGGCAAGGTCGAGCGCTTCAACAACGAGGTCCAGATCGTCCACCCCGACTGGATCGTGCCGCTGGACAAGGGCGAGGACATCCCGGCGATCGAGCCTGTCTATCCCGGCACCGCGAACCTGTCGTCGCGTGTGGTGCGCAAGCTGGCGATCGGTGCCCTCGCCGCCGCGCCCGACCTGCCTGAATGGCAGGACGCGGCCTGGATGGCGAAGCAAGGTTGGCCCGGCTGGCGACCGGCGCTGGAGGCCCTGCACGCCCCCCAGTCCGAGCTCGACCTCGGCCCCGAGGCCCCGGCGCGGCAACGACTGGCCTATGACGAACTGTTCGCGCACCAGCTGGCCCTGGCCCGGCGGCGACGGGCCCGCTCGATCACCCCCGGCCCTCGGGTCGTGCCCGGCCCGGTGTCGGCGGCGGTCGAGGCGGCCCTGCCCTTCCGTCTGACGAATGCCCAGGCCCAGGCCGTCGCCGAGATCCGCCGCGACATGGCCTCCGGCGAACAGATGGGGCGGCTGCTGCAAGGTGACGTGGGCTCGGGCAAGACGGCGGTGGCCCTGCTGGCCCTGGCGGATGCCGCCTCCAGCGGCTTTCAGGCGGTTCTGATGGCTCCGACCGAGATCCTGGCCCGCCAGCATTTCCAGCGTCTTGCCCCAATGCTGGAGGCCGCCGGTGCCCCGACCATAATGCTGACTGGCCGTGACACCCCGGCCGAACGCCGCGACCGGCTCGACGCCCTGGCCACCGGCAGGGCCCAGGTCGCCATCGGCACCCATGCCCTGTTCCAGGATGCCGTCCGCTTCGACCGCCTGGCCCTGGCCGTCATCGACGAACAACACCGGTTCGGCGTCAACGAGCGCCAGCGGCTTCAGGCCAAGGGCGATCCCCGCATCGGCGGCGTCCACCTGCTGACCATGTCGGCGACCCCCATCCCCCGGACGCTGGAGCTGACCCAGTACGGCGAACTGGACGTCAGCCGCCTGATGGAAAAGCCGCCGGGCCGTACCCCGGTCGCCACCGCCGTTCTGCCGCTCGCCCGGATCGGCGAGGTCGCCGCCCGACTGAAGGCCGCGATCGAGGGCGGGGCCCAGGCCTACTGGATCTGTCCCTTGGTGGCCGAAAGCGAGGCCTCCGATCTCGCCGCCGCCGAGGAACGCGCCGCCGACCTGCGCCGCATCCTGGGGCTCGAGGTCGGCCTCGCCCATGGCCAGATGCCGGGGGCCCAGCGCGAGGCCGTCATGGCCGACTTCGCTGACGGCCGCCTGCCCCTGCTGGTCGCCACCACCGTGGTCGAGGTGGGCGTCGACGTGCCCAATGCCTCGATCATGGTCATCGAACACGCCGACCGCTTCGGCCTGGCCCAGTTGCATCAGCTGCGCGGCCGGGTCGGACGTGGGGCCAAGTCCAGCGCCTGTATCCTGCTGTACGGCGGCGGCGGGACCGACGGCGGCTTGGGCGACACCGCCCGCGAGCGGCTGGAGACCCTGCGCCGCTCCGAGGACGGGTTCGAGATCGCCGAGGAGGACTTTCGCCTGCGCGGCGGCGGGGATCCCCTGGGCCTCAAACAGAGCGGCTTTCCCGCCTACCGCTTCGCCGACCCGATCCGGCATCGCGGCCTGATGCTGGCCGCCGCCGACGATGCCCGGCTGGTGCTGGGCCGCGACCCCGACCTGACGTCGCCGCGTGGGGAAGCGGTTCAGGTGCTGGAAGCCCTGTTCGACTGGCGTAACGACCGGACGGGGCTGGATTAGCCGTTCGGATTCCTCGCCTGCCAGGCCCCCAGCCGGGCCTGCACATCCGCCTCAATATCGGCGTAGAACAGGTTGTATTGACGCGCCTTTCGTCGATCAGCCCAGTCACCGACCTCCTTGAAGGCCTCGGATTTCGGGAAGCTGTGACGCAGCAGGCCGCCCCGGCACTGGGTCGTCACCAGCCGGTCCAGGAAGGCCGGGCGGACGCCCCATTCCAGCCCCGTCGCGTTGGCCGCCCCCAGATGCCGCCGCGCAGGCACCAGTTCGCCCGACGGACTGCCGGTCACCGGGTTGACGCACAGGGCGGCCCGGCCAGTGAGCTCGACCAGCCTGCCCTTCTCGTTCCAGACCAGAGCGCGGCGCAGCCGGCGCCCCGCCGCCCCGTTGTCGTCGTCCCCGACCTGGGAGAAGCCGACGACACAGCCCACCTGCCCGCGCGACGCGCAGCCAGGCACCGCCGGGTTCAGGGCGTCCACGGCAACGATCGTGTCCATCAGATAGGCGGCGACCAGACGGCTGCGCAGGGCTGCATCCGGCGCGATCCGCTCGCGGACCAGCCAGTCGATTAGCTCGCCCCCCTGCTCCACCCCCGCGAGCACGATCGGCCCCGTGGGATGGGCCGCCACGAAGGCGTCGAAGGCGGCCGCGATATCGCGATAGGCGAAAGCCCGGGCGTCCCTGGCATCGGCCCGCAGCGTCAGCCGGGTATAGAGGCTGGCCTGTCGATAGCGGGGCGCCGAGACCGCGCCCGACCGCTCGAACGGCCCGGCATAGTTGGGGATCACCACCCGCTTCAGATAGGCGTCGGCCTCGCGGTCATCGATCGGCCCGTTCCACTCCCGCCCGCCGTCGTAGGTGGTCGAGTGGACGAAGAAGACGGCCGCCGGTCCCGCCCCCGGTGTCCGCGCCTCCAACAGGGCCCAGCTGTCGGAGCGACCATAGTCCGGGGCCGGCGGTGGGTCATAGGTCTGGAACGGGACCTGGGGGTCCAGCGCGGCCCGCAGGATGTCGCCCCGCCACACCCCCACGGCCACGACCAGCAGCCCGACCAGGGCGAAACCGGCCCAGCCGATCGTCTGCCGCAGGGTCAGGCGGGACCGCTTCACCGATTTGGATCCGGAGTGGCCAGATAGTCCTGCACATAGCGCCGGACACCCTCTTCCAGCGGTGTGGACTGACCGGGATAGCCCGCCGCGCGAAGCCGCTCCATCCGGGCCTCGGTGAAATACTGATACTTGTCGCGGATGACCTCGGGCGTGTCGACATAGGCGATCGACGGCGTCTTGCCCGCCGCCGCGAAGGTGGCTTTGGCAAGATCAAGGAAGGACCGCGCCTGTCCCGAACCGGCGTTGAACACACCGAAGACGTGCGGGCTGTCCAGCAACCAGATGACGATATCGACCACGTCGTCCACGAAGACGAAGTCCCGCATCTGGCCGCCGTCGGCGTAGTCGGGGTTGTGCGAGCGGAACAGGGTGACGGTCTCGCCCGCCGCCACCTTGGGCCATATCTGGGCCACGACCGACTTCATCGACCCCTTGTGACCCTCGTTGGGGCCATAGACGTTGAAGAATTTCAGCCCCGCCCACTGGCTGGGCGACTGGCCCCGATCAGACTGCCGAGCAGCATACTGATCGAACAGCATTTTCGAATAACCATAAGCGTTTAGAGGACGCAGCAAAGACAAAGCCGAAAGACTGTCGTCGTCCTCGAACCCGTCCAGACCGTCGCCGTATGTCGCCGCCGACGACGCATAGATGAACCGCGCGTCGCGGATCGAGCACCAGTCCCACAGGTCGCGCGACAGGGTGAAGTTGGTCCTCAGGATCAGGTCGGCGTCCGGCTCCGTCGTCGCCGATATCGCCCCCATATGCACCACGGCCTCGATGACCTCAGCGTGACGCTCCAGCATCTCGAACAGGTCTTCGGGGGCCCAGAAGTCGGCGATCGGGTGTTTGGCCAGGTTCTTCCACTTGGCCAGATCGGCGGTCTCCAGCCGGTCGCAGACCACCACGTCGTAAGTGTCCTCGGCCGTCAACCGGGCGACGATGTTGGAGCCGATGAAGCCGGCCCCGCCGGTGACGACGATCATCTTCCTCATGTCGCATCTCCCGACAGCTTCTCGATCGTCTTCGTCGTCGAATACCCGTCCTGAAAGGCCGCCAGACGGACCTCGCCGCCCCAGCTCTCGACCAGATCGCCGCCGACCACACCCTCGCGCGTATAGTCGGCTCCCTTGATCAGGACGTCGGGGCGCAGCCGTTCGATCAGGGCGATGGGCGTGGGGTCGTCAAAGCTCGTCACCCGATCGACGCTGGCAAGGCCGCCGATGACGACGGCGCGGCTGTCAAGGTCGTTGACCGGCCGACCCTCACCCTTCAGCCGCTTGACCGAGGCGTCGGTGTTCAGCGCCACCACCAGCCGGTCGCACCACGACCGCGCCTGCGCCAGATAGGCGACGTGCCCCCGGTGGAGGATGTCGAAACAGCCGTTGGTGAAACCGACCTTGAGACCCATCGCCCGCCACGCCTCGACCTGGGCGGCCAGATCGTCCAGCGGCGTGACCTTTGCGTGGGCGAGAGAGGCGTGCTGGCTCATCTCGGCGTCGATCAATTCGGTGGGGCTGACCACCGCCGTTCCGCTCTTTCCGACCACGACGCCGGACGCCAGGATGGCCAGCTGAACCGCCTGCTCCAGCGACGCCCTTGCCGCCAGGGCCAACCCCAAAGCCGCCAGCCCGGTGTCGCCGGCACCCGAGACGTCGAACACTTCCCGCGCCCGGCCGGGGAAATGCTTCACAGGCTTGCCCCGCTCGGCCAGCGACATCCCCTTGCCGGCTCGGGTGACGACGATGGCCTTGGCCGTCGTGGCCTCCAGCAACGCAGTCAGCGCCGCCTCGATCTCGGCGTCTGTGTCCACCGGCAGGCCCGTGGCCCCTGCCAGTTCGGAGGCGTTTGGCTTGATGACGGTCACCGCACCATAACGAGCAAAGTCCCGTCCTTTGGGATCGACGATCACGGGCGCGCCCGAACCTTCTGCCGCCCACAGGGCCGACCGTATCAGCCGTTCGGTGACGACCCCCTTGTCGTAGTCGGACAACAGAATGGCCGAGGCTCCCGTGAAGACCTGCTCGCGGTCGAACACCCCAACCGAAACCTGCTCGTCATCCAGTCTGAGCAGTTGTTGCCCGGCCGAGACGAAGCGCGTCTTGACGATGGTCGAGGCGGCGTCCGGCCGGTCGATAAAGTCGGCCACGCCGGCTTCAGCGGCGACGAGGGCGACCAATTCGTCACCGGCGACATCCTGTCCCGCAACAGCACCCAGTCGCGCCCGCCCGCCCAGGGCCGCGACGTTGCGAGCCACGTTCCCCACCCCGCCGGGCATGGACACGGTCCGCTTCGACTTCAGCACAGGGATCGGCGCTTCCGGCGACAGGCGCGTCACGTCGCCGTAGACATATCGATCCAGCATCAGGTCGCCGACGCAGGCGATCTCTAGCCCGCGCACGCGGTCCAGCAGGCCCTGAAGTGCGCCGAGGTCGAGGGTGTGTTCAGCCATGTCGCCGAACTACCGGATTCAGGCGGCCTTCGCCATCCGGGCCTTGGTCAGGTCGTCATAGGCCAGAAGTTCGGCGCACAGGGCCTCGAACTGGTTCAGCGGCACCATGTTGGGGCCGTCGGACGGGGCGTTGTCCGGGTCCTGGTGGGTCTCCATGAAGACGGCGTCCACGCCGACCGCGACGGCCGCACGCGCCAGCACCGGCACGAACTCCCGCTGGCCGCCCGACGACGTCCCCTGCCCGCCCGGCTGCTGCACCGAATGGGTCGCATCGAACACCACCGGGCACCCGATGTCGCGCATGACCGGCAGGGCCCGCATGTCGCTGACCAGGGTGTTGTAGCCGAAGCTGGCACCGCGTTCGCACGCCATGACGTTCGGGTTTCCCGCGCCGGTGACCTTGGCGATGACGTTCTTCATGTCCCAGGGGGCCAGGAACTGGCCCTTCTTGACGTTGATCGCCTTGCCGGTCGCGGCGGCGGCCAGCAGCAGGTCGGTCTGACGACACAGGAAGGCCGGGATCTGCAGCACATCAACGGCCTGGGCCGCGATCCGGCAGTGTTCCTCGGTATGGACGTCGGTGAGTACGGGCAGACCGGTGACCTCGCGGATTTCGGCGAAGATCGGCAGCGACCCCTCCAGCCCGAAGCCCCGCGCCGCGCCCGCTGAAGTGCGGTTCGCCTTGTCGAAGCTGGTCTTGTAGATGATGCCGACGTTCAGCCGCTCACCGATCTCCTTCAGGGCGTGAGCCATCTCCAGCGCGTGCTGGCGGCTTTCCAGCTGGCAGGGGCCGGCGATGAAGGCGATGCGGGCCCCGCCGCCGATGACAACCGGCCGGGTGATCCCGTTTCCGGACAGGGTGATGACGGTCTGGGGAGCACTCACGGGCGAAACCTTCGGACTTGATGCGGGCTTATGGCGTGCGGCCCTTGCCACGGCTATGGGGCGCTGAGGTGGCGTCTTCGCCAGCTTGATTCAAGATATCACGGAGTTCGCCCGCGTGACCACCGACGACGCCGCCCCGGTCATCCTGTGGTTCCGCCGCGACCTGCGCCTGGCCGACAACCCCGCCCTGAACCACGCGGCAGAGACGGGACGGCCGGTGATCCCGGTCTACATCCTGGACGATGCCGGCGATGGGCGGTCCAGGGGCGCGGCGTCCATGTGGTGGCTGGACAAGTCGCTGCGGGCTTTGGCCGAGAGCCTGAAGGAACGCGGGGCCGAACTCATCCTGAGGCGCGGCGATTCGGAAGCCGAGCTGCGTCGGCTGATCGATCAGACCGGGGCCGACACCGTCTTCATGAACCGGCTGTTCGAGCCCGACGCCTGGGCCCGCGACGCAGACATCGCCCATGGGCTGAAGGCCGACGGGGTTGAGTGCAAGGGCTACAACGGGGCGCTGATGGCGCGGCCCGGTTCGGTGCTGAACGGTTCAGGCGGGCCGTACAAGGTGTTCACACCCTTCAAGAACGCCCTGCTGGCCGCCACCGAGGCGCCGCCGCACACCACGGGGCCGCGCGATCTGTCGGGCGGGCCGAAGCTCGAGAGCGATGACATCGACACATGGGGTCTTCACCCCACACGACCCGACTGGTCGCGGGGCTTCGACTGGACGCCGGGCGAGGCGGGGGCGACGGCGGCGCTCGGTCGGTTCGTGAAACATGGACTGGACCACTACGGCAAGGGCCGCGACATCCCGTCCCTGCCAGCCACCAGCCGCCTGTCGCCCCACCTGCATTGGGGCGAGATCAGCCCGTGGCGCGCCATCGCGGCGGCCCGGGACGCGGCGGCGGACGGCAAGGTCCCGGCGGCCGAAGCCGACAAATTCATCGCCGAGATCGCCTGGCGCGAGTTCTCGGCCCACCTGCTGCACCACTTCCCGCAGATGACGGACAAGGCGTTCCGGCCCGAGTACGACGCCTTCCCCTGGCTGGACGACGACGCGGGCTTCACGGCCTGGACGCGGGGCCAGACCGGCTATCCGATCGTCGATGCCGGGATGCGGCAGTTGTGGAAGACCGGCTGGATGCACAACCGGGTCCGGATGATCGTCGCCTCCTTTCTGATCAAGGACCTGCTGGTCGACTGGCGGCGGGGCGAGGCCTGGTTCTGGGACACATTGGTCGATGCAGACCTGGGGTCCAACGTCCAGAACTGGCAGTGGGTGGCGGGGTCCGGTGCCGACGCCTCCCCCTATTTCCGCATCTTCAACCCGATCACCCAGGGCGAGAAGTTCGATCCGGACGGCAAGTATGTCCGCAAATGGGTGCCCGAGATCGCCCGCCTGCCCGACAAATACCTGCACGCCCCCTGGACCGCGCCGGTCGAGGTCACGCGGGGCATCGGCTTACGGCTGGGCCACGACTATCCGAGGCCGCTCGTGGATCATGCGCAGGCGCGTGACCGGGCGCTGGCCGCGCTGAAACGGGTCAGCGGCAAGACCGAATATCCTCACGATTGAGGCACGGCCCCCAGCATCGTCCGCGTCGCCTCCGCCTCGGCCAGCAGGGCCGCGCGTCGCTCTTCGCCGAAACCGTCCAGCGTCCGATAGGGCATGGCGAGGCGGTGGTTGTCGCGCAGGCGCGGCCGATTGCGCTCCAGGAACCCCCAGTAGAGCCGGTTGAACGGGCAGGCCCCCTCCCCGGTCCTGGCCTTCACGTCATAGCGACAGCCGCTGCAATAGTCGCTCATCCGGTCGATGTAGGTCCCGGACGCCGCATAGGGTTTGGTGCCCATGATCCCGCCGTCGGCGAAGGTCGCCATGCCCCGCGTATTGGGCATCTCCACCCACTCATAGGCGTCGGCATAGACGGTCATGTACCAGTCATCGACCGCGTCCGGATGCACGCCCAGCAGCATCATCAGATTGCCCGTGACCATCAGCCGCTGGATATGATGGGCATAGGCGTTGTCTCGGCTCGTCGCCACGACGTCGGCGACGCAGGTCATGTCGGTCTCACCCGACCAGAAGAACCAGGGTAGCACCCGGTCTGCGTCGAGGAAGTTGCGAGCCCCGTACTCCGGCATCTTCAGCCAGTAGATGCCCCGCACGAACTCGCGCCAGCCGATGATCTGGCGAATGAAACCCTCGACCGCATTCAGCGGCGCCCGGCCCGAGCGATACTCCGCCTCGGCGCGGCGACAGACATCGAGCGGATCGAGCAGGCCGAGGTTGATCGAGGTCGAGATCAGCCCGTGCCACATCCACGGCTGGCCGTGCGCCATCGCATCCTGCCAGTCGCCGAAACCCGGCAGGATGTTCGCCAGGAAGTCGGTCAGCACCACCTCGGCCTGTTCCGCCGTCGTCGGCCAGCCGAAGGCATCCAGATCGCCGAAATGGTCGGGAAACAGCCGCGCCACGTCGGCGATAGCCTCGAGCGCTACAGCGTCGGGCGGCGTCCGCAGCCGTTCGGGCGGCCGGATGCCCTTGGTCAGTTTCCGTCGGTTCTCTGCGTCGTAGTTCCACTGCCCCCCGACCGGCTTGCCGTCGTCGAGCAAGATACCGGTCTCGCGACGCATCTCGCGATAGAAGAACTCCATCGTCAGCTGCTTCTTGCCCGAGGCCCAGCGCCGGAACCGGTCGTGAGAGCAGATGAACCGGTCATCCTGGCGGATATCGACGGCAATGCCGCGCCCCTCGACCACAGCGGCAAACCCCGCAAGCGCCTGGGCCAGCCGCCACTCCCCGCATTCGGTCATCACGATCGCCTCGCCCGGCTGATCGTCCAGGACCCGGTGCATTTCGCCGACGATCGAATGAGTGTTGGCCGGGTCGTCGATCCGGATATACCGGACCGTGATCCCCCGCGCCTCCAGCCGCAGGGCAAAGCTGCGCATGGCGGCGAAGGTCAGGGCGACCTTCTGCTTGTGATGGCGGACATAGGTGGCCTCGTCGCGCACCTCGGCCATCAGCACGATGTCGCGGTCCGGATCGAGGTCGGCGAGCGCGCTGAGATTGTCCGACAGCTGGTCGCCCAGCACGAGCCGGAGCGTTCCGCCCCGCGGACCGGCCGTGTTAGTGTTCGCCATGGCTGACACATCCCCCCTCATCTCGACCACCGACCTCGCCGCCCGGATCGGCGATCCCCGGCTGAGAATCGTCGACGCCAGTTGGCATCTGGACGCCCGTGACGGTCGAACGGAGTTCGAGGCCGAACGTATCCCCGGCGCGGTCTTCTTCGACCTCGACGCCGTGTCTGACCACACGACCGACCTGCCGCATATGCTGCCAACCGCCGCAGCCTTCGCCGATGCTGTCGGCGCGCTGGGGATCACGGAGACGGACGCCGTCGTCGTCTACGACAGCGTCGGCCTGTTTTCGGCGGCGCGGGCCTGGTGGACGTTCCGGCTGATGGGAGCGACCGATGTGCGGGTGCTGGACGGGGGCCTGCCCCAATGGCGCGCCGAGGGTCGTCCGGTCGAGACCGGGACGCCCGCGGTCCCCACGGCAGCGACCTTCACACCGTCGATGCGGCCCGGGGCCGTCGCCGACCTTCCTTCGATGCTGTCGGCCCTGACCGGCGATGCCCAAATCCTGGACGCCCGTCCCCCTGCGCGGTTCAAGGGCGAGTCCCCAGAGCCGAGGCCCGGCCTGCGGTCTGGCCACATGCCCGGCGCGCTCAGTGTACCGTTCAAGTCGGTCCTGTCCGAGGCGGGTACCCTGCGCCGTGGCGACGACCTGGCGTCGGTATTCCGCAACGCCGGCGTGGACATCGACCGTCCCCTGATCACCAGCTGCGGCTCGGGCGTCACCGCTGCGGTGCTCACCCTAGCCCTGGCGGAACTGGGTCAGGACAGCCGCCTCTACGACGGCTCCTGGGCCGAATGGGGTGGGCGGGCGAATACGCCGGTCGTGGTCGGCGCTTAAGCCTTCGCCGCCCAGGGCTCCGGCTCGTCGGCCGGGACGATGTCGTCGGTCTCGCCGCGCGATACCACCGTTGCCAGGACCAGGTCGCCGGTAACGTTCAGCGTGGTCCGGCACATATCCAGGAACCGGTCGACGCCCAGGATCAGGCCGATGCCTTCGGCCGGCACCCCGACCATGACCAGGATCATTGCCACCACCGGCAGGGAACCCGCCGGAACCCCGGCCGTCCCGACGCCGCCCAGGATGCAGACCAGCATCACGATGAACTGCTGGGTCAGGGACAGCTCGATCTGGAAGAACTGGGCCAGAAACAGCACCGTCACCCCCTCGAACAGGGCCGTGCCGTTCTGGTTGGCGGTAGCCCCGACGGTCAGGACGAAACGGGCGATCTTGCGCGGCAGCTTCAGCTCGGTCTCGGCGGCCTTCAGCGACACCGGCAGGGCGGCGTTCGATGACGCGGTCGAGAAGGCGACGACCATCGGCTGGCGCACACCCCTGAAGAAGGTCACCGGGTTCATGCCGCCGCCGATCCAGACGACCAGCGGATAGACCACGAACATGTGGATCAGCATGGCCCCCACAGCCACGCCGACATAGGCCGCCAGCCGGACCAGCAGATCCCAGCCGAACAGCGCCGCCAGGTTGAACATCAGACAGGCGATCGCATAGGGGGCCAGTTTGATGACCATGTTGATGAGCTTCATCGTGACCTCGAGGATGCCCTCGATCACCGTCTGAAGCCGGTCGGTCGCCGGCGACTTGGCCATCACCAGCCCGATCCCGAAGAACAGGGCGAAGATCATGACCGGCAGGATCTGGTTCTCCGACGCCGCCGTGAAGACATTCGACGGGATGAGGTCGAGGAAGAACTGGCCGAACTGGATGCTCTCGGGGGCCTTCTCCACGATCGCGGCCGCACCCGCAGACCCTTGAGCCAGCAGGGCACGGGCCAGTTCCGGATCGACGCCATCGCCGGGCCGGAACAGATTGACCATGCCCAGGCCGATGACGACCGCAATGCCCGACACCACTATGGTCAGAAGCAGGGTCTTGATCCCCGCCCGCCCCAGCGATTTCAGGTCACCCATCTCCGCCACCCCGACCACCAAGGCCGAGAACAGCAGCGGAATCACCAGCATGAACAGCAGCCGCAGGAAGATCTGACCGGCCGGGCCCGTCACGTTGGACGTCAGCCAGACGACCCAGGGGGTATCGGCGCCCACCAGCATGTTGACGGCCAGTCCGCCGCCCAGACCGACCAGAAACCCGATCAGCATCAGCCAGTGAAGCGGCAGGCCGCCCTTTTTCGTCTCGGTCATTCAGCCCCCACGGACGCCTGGGCGTCCTCGAAAATCCGTCAGCGTACCGGCAGGGCGTAGATCAGACCGCCCGGCCGCGCATTCCATTGTGCATTCAAGCCACGCGCCAGGTCGAGCGCCGATTGCGACCCCACGTTCCGCTCGAAGATTTCACCATAGTTGCCGACTTCGGCCACCGCGTCGACGGCCCAGGTCCGGGACAGACCCAGCCGGGCACCAAAATCGAGGTCGAGGCCGACGAGGCGACGCACACGCGGGTCGCGGGCGTCCCTGGCCATGGCCCTCGCATTGGCCTGGGTCACGCCCAGTTCCTCGGCGAGGATGACGGCGTCCAGCGTCCAGCGAACCAGCGCCGTCCACGATTCGTCGCCACGGCGAACGACGGGGCCCAGCGGCTCCTTGGAGATGACGTCCGCCAGGATCACATGCTGCTGCGGATCGCCCAGGGTCGTGCGCGCCGCCGCCAAGGCCGAGATGTCGGCGGTGAAGGCATCGCAGTCCTCCCGCCCATAGGCCTGACGCGCCGCCTCTTCGGTCGGAGCGACGACGGGGGTGTAGGCGATGCCTCGCGATCGGAAATAGTCGGCGGCGTTCAATGCGCTGGTCGAGCCGGCCGCGACGCAGATCCGCGCGCCGTTCAACTCGGTGGCGCTGTTCAGGTCCAGAGCACGGCGGACCATGAAGCCCTGGCCGTCATAGTAGTTGATCCCGGCGAAGGTGAACTGACCGCCCGTATCCCGGTCCATGGTCCATGATGTGTTGCGCCACAGGACGTCGATCCGGCCCGACGCCAGGGCTTGGAACCGGTTGTCGGCGGTCAGGGGCATGAACCGGACCTTGTCGCCGTCGCCGAATATCGCCGCCGCCATGACGCGACAGAAGTCCACGTCGAACCCGCGCCATTCACCCCGATTGTCGGTGTAGGCGAAACCGACCAGCCCCTGGTGGACCCCGCAGTTCAGATAGCCGCGCGCCTTGACCGCCGCGAGGGTCGCACTGGCCGCATTGGGCGCAGCGTTGGGGGTCAGGGATGGTGCCTCAACGGGTGGAGCCGTCGGCACGGACGGGCGATCACACCCCGCCAGCGTCAGGAAAACAGAGCCCAGCAACGCCAGGCCTCGCAATCCGTTCGCCGCTCGCGTCATCGCATCGCCTCGTCGTGCTTGCGCCCCGTGGGCTTTAGAGGCCTTTAGGGGCTGTTTCGCAACCGCCCGGGCCACGCCGCTGATGAAGACCCCGACCGACCGTACCCGCCTGATCTCCGGCGCCACCCGCCGGGGACAGGGTCGCCGCCCCGTCAATCCGCCGATCGAGCGCGCCTCGACCATGCTGTCGGATCGGGTCGGGGATATGCGCGACGACACCCTGGGGCCGACCTATGGGCTGGACGGCACTTCGGCGGCGCGCGAACTGCGCGCGGCCCTGGCTGATCTCGAAGGCGCGGAGGAGGTCTTTCTGGTCCCGTCAGGGCTGGCGGCGGTGACGGTCCCGGTCATGGCCCTGGTCCGGCCGGGCGACGAGATCCTGACCACGGACGCCTGCTACGGACCGACGCGGCGGTTCCTGTCGCGATGGATGGCGGCGCGCGGCGTGACGGTGCGCTATCATGCGCCGGACGCCGACGCCGAGGCGGTCGCCGCCATGATTTCGGACAGGACACGCGTCGTACTGATCGAATCGCCCGGCTCGCTGACCTTCGAGATGCTCGACGTCGCCCGTCTGGCTGAGGCGGCGACGGCGCGTGGCGCCCTGACCGTCATGGACAACACCTGGGGTGCCGGACTGGCCTACAAGCCGCTCGAACACGGTGTCGACGTCAGCGTCCAGGCCGTGACCAAATACGTCTCGGGCCACTCCGATGTGCTGATGGGCGGAATCGCCGTTCGCGACGCCGGGATCGGGCGGGCCATCGCCGAGACCATGGAGGACCACGGCTGGCACGTCTCGCCCGACGACGCCTGGCTGGCGCTGAGGGGCCTGCGGACCATGCCGCTGCGGATGAAGGAGCAGGCCCGGTCGGCGCTGACGATCGCCGCCTGGATGCAAGGCCGGCCGGAGGTGTCGCGCATCCTCTATCCCGCCCTGCCGGGCGACACGGCGCATGACCTTTGGGCTCGCGACTACTCCGGTGCCGCGTCGTTGTTCGGCGTGGTCATGAAGGGCATGGGCAAGGTCCGGGCGGAGGCCTTCCTTGATGCGCTCAGCCTGTTCGGCCTCGGCTATTCCTGGGGCGGGTTCGAGAGCCTGGTCACCCACGAGACCCACCAGATGGCGTATCGCGAGGGACCGACGGCGCTGGAAGGCGAGCTGATTCGGATCAGCGTGGGACTTGAGGACCCCGACGACCTGATCGCCGACCTCGAGATCGGGCTGGCCGCCTGGAATGCCTCAACCGGCTAGTTCTGGCGCAACTCGGGCATCAGGCCGAACACGACCTCGCGCATGTTGGACCGTGCGGGCAGCATGGCGCGCAGGAAGTTGACGGTGTTGCCCGCCGACTTGTCGAACATGAAGTGCGATGCGGTGAAGCTGGTGTTGATGAACTGCGGGGGTGTGCCGCCGTCGTAGATCATCCGCGCATTCTCGAAGACGCAGTCTTCGTAGATGCCGCCATCGATATGCTGATCGCCGGTCAGGGTCTGATTCTTGATATGGGCCACGGGGCCTCCGGTGGTGTGAATGGCGCGCCCAGCAGGACTCGAACCTGCAACCGTCCGCTTAGAAGGCGGGTGCTCTATCCGGTTGAGCTATGGGCGCTTGGGGTCTGGAAAGTCAGGCCGGATAAGAGTTTGCGGGGTGAGACGCAAGGGCTGGATCAAGGGACCGTCGGACTCGCATTTGGGCGACCGTCGGACTGGCGAGCCTGATATGTTCTGATGGCATCAACTGCGGCCTTGGCGAGGGCTCGAACTTCTGGGTCGCTCAGTTCCCCGTCGTCACAGTGATCGGAATGAAAAGGGCGGTCGCCAAAGTCTGGATCGAGCCCCAGCATTGGAAGTTTGTCGTGCGGCGAGCGTGCATCGCATAGAGCCTGAGCGACGCGCTCGATCAATGCCTCGTCCGTCACGCCGTTCTCCTCGCCACAAGCCCACGCTTCTCCTGCGCGTTCCTGGCCACCGTACTATCACGGGGCATATAGATTTTCAGCACCTCGGCCGCGCTGGCTGGCGTGTGCCCGGTGATCGCGGCGATCTCAGGAATCTCGCAGCCGCAACGGGCCAACTGCACGACGCACGAATGCCGGAGCGCACGCAGCATCAGGTGACGTCCGCCGGCGGGGATGACGAACCGGGACCGCACATCGGCGAACACCTTGGACAGGCGCCCGAAGTCGGCGAACGGACGGAGGCGTGCGGCATAGTCGTTCGCCATGACCTGGATGCCGTTCGGTGTGCGGCGGATCGCGCGCTCGGCCTGGAGCTTCGAGATTGCCTTGCCGACCGCGACGTCGCTGATCCCGATGCGTCGTCCCATTTCCAGCGCCGACGGGATGCGACCCGCCGCCTGTCCGTCGGCGAGCATTTCAAACACCTGTTCGGCCGTCGTGCGGGCCGATGTGGCGTCGTGGAAGAGGTACAGGCTGCCGGACTGCTCAATGTGGGCCAGGACGCCCCTCAGGCGGTCGCTGACAGGGATCGCGACGGGGTTGGCGGTCTTGGACTGGTCGAAGCTGAAAACGCCCTCAGCGGCCAGATATTCGGCCCCACGGCGAAACAGCACGATGTCGGTCAATCGCTGGCCGATCTCCCACTCGGTCAGGATGATGGCGGCGAGGTCGGGGTTGCCCGCCGCGATCGCCGCCCATGCATACATTTCGACGTCGGACTCTTCCCAGATCGTGACCCGCGTCTTCGGCATCGGGGCCCGAACCTCGTCGACGGGGTTGTCGGTGCGCCATTTCAGCCGGACGGCCTGACCCATGACCATGCGCAGAACCTTGCGCACGTGGTAGCGGGTGGTCGGCCGGTCGTCGTACATGCCGATGAAGGCCTCGACGTCCGGCACGGTGATGAGGGTCGGGTCGGGATTGTCGGCCGACTGCCAGGCCCGGACCTCGCGTAGATAGTCCTCGTAGCCCCGGTTCGTGATCGGCTTGTTGTCCTTCCACGCCTGCGATCCCTGCCATGCGCGGATCAGGGTCTCGAGAGTGCGGGCATTCGGGTCGACGCCCTTCTCCACGCCGTTCCGGGCATCCATCAACTCGGCATAGAAACGCTTCGCATCAGCCTTGATCCGGGCGACCTCGAACGCGTCGGTCAGATCCCCGCGGCGACCCTCAGTCGGCAGCGGTCGCGTCGAAGGCCAGTCGGATGGGCGGATGCGCGCCGGCACCTCGAACAGGACGCGGTATGTCCCGTCCTCGCGCGGGCCCCGGACGCTGACGTACTTGCCCAGCTCTTGCTGCACGGATGGCATCTGGTGTGACCCTCGGCTTCTCGGGTTCGGCGACGGGCGCCGGTTGATCTTGGTACAGGTTCAGCGCCTTGAGAACGGGATCGCGCGGCCAGGTCGTCACGCCAGTCATGCCGCACGGCTCGACCAGCCATTCGCCACTGCGGCGCCGGCGGTTGAAGGTACGCAGGGAGAACCGGCCCAGGCTGCACACTTCGCGGGTGGTCAGGCGCGGAGGAAGGTCAGCAGCCCCCATCACCCACCCCCATGATGATCGGGCTGGGCGGTCCACAGACAATGAAACCGTTCGTCGTCGCCCTGCTGATCAACGTCGGTGGCTAGGGCGAGGAGTCCAACGAGATATTCGCGGGCGCAGCAGCCGGCCCGCATCATGACGTTCGCGTAGTTTCTGATCTCGCGACCGGCACGACACCTGGTTTCTTGATCGAGTGGGTTCCGGGCTTGGCTGACCCGAAGGCCGGGCAGGTGTTGCTGGACAAAGTTGCGATACCGCTTGTTCGCCAACCGGACCCGTTCGGCTTTCGCCTCAGCTTCCTTCAACGCCTCCTGCATGGCCTCTAGGTCTGACAGGAGGGAGGTTATCGTATCAGCAGCTTGATCCATGACGCGAAGGTCAACGCCCTTGCAGACATCGGGCGCGGCATCGTCGTTCAACTGACCGCAGAACTTGCAAGGGTCCGTGTCGTTCGTCGTCCAGTAGTCCGGCGAGCGCGGGTCGTATGGACAAACCGTCATGCCTTTCTTTGATCGAAGGCAGGCTATCAGTTCTTCACGATCCTGGGTCATTGGGCTTTGTCTCGCTCTACGTTGCCGATGGCTTCGGCGTGTTGCTGTTCCCAAAACTGTTGAACCGATCCATCAGCCATCTGGACGAACCACGCGACATCACCACCCCAAGTGTCATCGTCCCACCAAACCTCTCCGGGCTTACGTTCGTCGCTCATGTCTCGCCCTTATTGTTTACTGTGGTTGGAGAGGGCTCGCTGACAAGCGGCGACCACAAGTCCATCAGGTATTGCATCCGAGGAAGTAGCCATGCGCGGATTTCAGGCTCGTCGGCTCGGCAAACCTGAACGGTGGCGAAACGATAAATGCCTTTTCGCTGGCCCATATAGAACAGTTTCAGTATACCATTCCTGTAGTTCACGTCACCATTAAACTCTTCCGCGCCTTCGTCTGTGCCCTCGACCCAATCCCAGCGAAACAGAAGATTGTAGTCCATATCCGCGTCGCCTTCAGCGGCATGATAGTCGGACCACCTCTTGTATTCCGCGCCGCACCCTTGAAGGCAATAGTTGCCCTCATTGCAATAGTATGCGTGGTCAGCTTCCCATAGGCGCATCATTCGCCCGCTCCTTCTGTAGCCGGGGGAGTGGAGAGGGCGAGGATGGCGTCGGCCATTACGCCGATGACGCTTTCGTCAACCACGTCGCTTGCAGACCATAAGACAGGACATTCACGCCGCATTTTTGCTGGCAAAACAGCCGAGCTAATCGCTGCGACCACTTCATCCCTCCCCGGCTTCCATGCCGAGGCGGGGGATGGGGCTGGGTGGTCGAATAGGGGGCGATAACCCGGCATTTTGATATGGGTCAGATGCGTGATTTGACCGCCCGTCACGCGCATCCAAGCCACCGCCTCCGACACGGGGGCTTCTGCCTCCCTGGTGGAAGGTTTGGGTTCACTCGCTGCGCTCGTACCTACCGAGTGCGTGGAGGTGTTGCCTGTCACCTTTGAGATTATGTCGAGGACTTCACCGGCTGCGTCACAGGCTTCATCGTTCAGGAGGCCGTAGGTTACAAGGAAATGCGCCCACAAGGCATTGGGCAGAGGATCATTCCAATCGACCGCCCCCTCGCTGGGGATTACCGCCTCTTGCGGCTGGGCCTTGGCAGCGTCACGTTTCAAGATCGCGCAGTCCTGACAGCGAGAGGACCGCTTGTCGCTTCCATCATGCGGGAAGCCACAGTCGGGGCACTTGCGGCAGACGTACTTGCCCGGAGCCCACCCCCACGGCACTAGCGCGCTCGGATCATCGACAGGAGCGGGGTGCTTCACGGTGTCGTACCACGAAGGCTCTTGCGGCTGGGGTGTGGGGGTCATTTTGTGCGCTCGACTTTCGTTAGCGTGAACAGTCCGTAGCGAGGCCGCATCATGCGGTTGACGCGGTGCGTTCGGGTCCAGCCCGGACCAGACCAAAAGCCATCGATGATGTAGGGAACCCAGAACACCATCACGCCGCTCCTTTCCGGGCGAGGGCGAGGGCTTCTATAAATACGCGGTGAGCCTTGGCCCAACGCATCGCATAGGGCACACCAGCAGCAGGCATTTCGCCCCGTTCCAGCATAGCCGCTGCGGCTTCCATGAAGGCCACGGCTCCGGCGAGGCCGCCATGAAATGCTGGCTCCGTCCTGACGTTCGCCCCAAAGGCCGCGCTATGGCCGAGGGTTTCGACGCCGGGGAGCATGGCTGTGGTCTGGGGGCGCTGGAGGGAGGCGGAACGAACGGCGTCATGAAGGTTGAGTAGTGCGCTGCCATACCAGCTTGCAAAACGCTCATTGTCCTCGCTGTCTGGCTCGCAGCGCAAATCGCCAGCGCGTTCGCGGTCCTCGCGATTTAGCAGCAGCTTGTCCAAGCCCAGCAGACGGATCATTCGAGGCGGATCGTTCGCGAGACTGTAGCCGCCACAGTCGCACGGGCCGTTGGGCTGCGCAGGCTCATTGTGAACCGCACAGTCAGACCAGTGCTTAGGCTCTCCCGCCCCCTCCGCTTCAGGGGAAGGAGCGGCGGCTAGGGTCATGATGCAGTAGCCTTCAGGGAGACCGAACGCCGGGCCGGTCAACATCCATGTGACGACACCCTTGATCTCGCCGTCAGTGAACCGGGCCTGATCGGGATCGAAACGGAACAGGTGGAGAGTGTCGCCGACCTGATAGTCGCGATCATTGAGCCGCAGCTCCCAAGTCTTTAGCCCGCTGGCGACGGCATCAAACGGGACGGGCCACGTCTTCAGTTCGTGCGTCTGCGGAACCCTCACGGTTTGGTCAGGACGGGTCATTGGTCGGCCTTGAAGGTGAAAGCCCACACGGGGACGGGAAGGCTGATTGGCGAACCTTTGACCCACGCAGGCCACGTCGCTGCGATGTATGCGGCCCCAGCAAGATTGATTGCGGGCATGGCCTGCGAGAGAAGAAGGGCGACGGTGAATCCGATGCCGACATAAACTCCGGCCACCACCCGAAGCCAAAGCTTGAACCTGCGAGGCATCAGCCTAACCCTCCCTGTCATCGGTCGGCTCCATTGAGGAGGGCTTCAGATACGATCGCTTGAAGGTCTGTCATTTTGTCGATGACGTAAGACATGTCCGCGTATTCGTGACCATCCTTGCCAGTCCAAGTCGGACCATTCTTGTCGTAAAGGTCTTTCGGTACTTGGCACTCAGCGTTGATCCGCTCTAGCGCCTCCTTGTATGCGGAGGCTTGGGCTAGAACGATGCGGAGGTCGGACTGTTTGACTACGATCCATCCGGGGCATGATCCGTCAATCGCAGCCGCGTCCGTCAACCGCTCCACGGATCCCTTCACGCTCTCGGAGTCCAGAGCCAAGCCTGCTACTGGAGCGGTCATCGGGCACCCATATCGCTATCGTGGAACCAATCTTCGGCGCGCACGGCATCCTCCAGATCATCCAGGGTCGGGCCGGGGTCTTGGCCCATCGCCTCCAGCATGGCGGCGTCTTCTCGCAAGGCCGCATCCATCACGGGATCAGTGCTGTGTCGTGCTACTGGAGTGGTCATGATTGCTCTCCGGTGGCGGCGAGGATGGCGGCTTCCTCAAGAAGCACGTCGGCATGGCAGGGAGCGTCGAGCGCACACCAGCAGGCGAGGTTCTTGCCGACCAGGGGACGAAGGTATGCCTCGAACTGATCGGGGTGGAAGACGCTGAACTTGTCGAGGTCGTGGTGAAACATCTCGACGCATTCGCGCGGGTCGTCATGGTACTCACCGACGACGAAATCATGGTTTCCCCAGCGCGTGGTGCGATCCACCTTCACGGTGTTCTCGGGCATCCTCCAGCCCTTCGCCCGCGAAAGCCGAACGCGGACAGGCTTGTGTTCTTCAGTCATGTCAGCGGTCCTTGGGGGTTTCATGCTGCCCTCGATTGGTCTTCGGCCGGCAACAGGCCGCCCCACTGAGAAGCCATCGCGTCGGCAATGCCGGTGAAGAACCTGGACCGCTCTTTCCAGCGGTTCGGGCCGGGGCTCATGTGGTGGACGCGAGGATCTCGACCGGACACGATGTTCGTCGGCGTCAGGACCGGCAGGCCTTTCAGCCAGAGACAGGTCCGCTTCACCTCGCCATGGCCGAACTGCCACGGCTGGACGCTCTGCGCCGGCTCCTGATAGCCGACGATCCGTTCCTTGGCGTGGCGGTGCATGACCGGGTTCTCGACGGCGATGCGATCGATCGGCGCGTTCCAGAAGGTCGAGAACAGGGCGGCCCCTTCGTCCAGATCGGCCCACATTTCGGTGAGCGTCTTCCCGGCAGGCGGTGCCGACAGCCAGCGGACGCCCGAGTTGCACAGCCGGGTGCAAGGCGGGTGCGCGACCATCAGCAGATCCCAGCCGTCGTTCAGGTAGTCGCGGGCATCCCCCGTGATGTGGCGGTTCGACCCGTCCTCGCTGGGGAGCAGATCACAGGACCAGGCATCGTGACCCAGCCGCGCAAAGGCGTTGCGGACGGTCCCGCTGAACTCACAGGCGACGAGAACCTTACCCATGGTCACGCCCCCTCTGTATTGGTGGAGGCCGGTTTGGCGGGGCGATTGCTTAGCCAGACGGTGCGATCGGTCGCGACGATGCTGGCGGACTCTTGGCCGAGGTCGTCGATCAGCATGACCGCGAGGCGTTCCGCATGGGCAAAGATCGCATCGGGCTCGCTCGGAAACCGCCCGTAGTTGATGAGGCCGACGCGAACGCCATCGGTCGTGCCGCCAGTGTAGATGAAGCTGACCGGCTCGACGGTGACACACAGACCAACCGCATCGCAGTAGCCCCGCGCCGTGACCATGGCATCGGCCAGAGGGCCGCCGACATAGATCAAGGCCGTGTAGGTCGAAACCTCGATGCGGGTCATGCGGCACCACACGTTAGGCCGCACTCGACATCGTACTCGTCGTCGGGCACCGGCGGCTTAACCAGTAGCGGCGACTGACGGACGTATTCCATGATTTCAGCGTAGGATCGGCGGCCTTTGCGGAAGCGATAGCCCTTGCTGTTGTTCTCTTTATCGGCCCACCACTGCGAGCTTCCGGGGCGGTCGTACTCAAGCCGCGTCAAAATGGCCTCCCCCTTAAGGAAGCACTTGTCGCAGTTGCCTTCCCAAGGCTGGAGGCCGAGGTCGAAGTCCTGCTCCGACCAAAACTCCATCACGTCGTCAACGGTCACTCCGGCGTCGTAAAGCGGGGCATGCACTGTCCACAGCGCGTCCGGCCGCGCGCGTTGTCTGGCGACTCGCTTCCCCTCATCTGCCCGCAGACCGACAGGGTTGTTGCAGTGAGACCAGCCCAGCGTTTCCGTGAGGAAGCGACGCACCGTCAGCACCTTCAGTTGCTCGGTGCAGAAGCGCATGAACGAGTTCGGGATCGCCTGCTTCCACGCTATAAGGGCGTCGAAGGGCTCCCCATTTCTGGACGCGGTTTCAAAGCTGACCTCGACGTATTTTCCGCCCGTCCGAAACTCCAGCCAACGGACCTCGACGCCCCAACGGGTCGCGCACTCATTGACGAACACGAGGGTTTCTTCGCGTTCCTTACCGGTGTTGCAGAAAACGACCACGTGGCTATTCGGCAGCTTCCCGCCATACGATTGCAGCGCGCGCCACAGCATATAGGCCGAGGTACGGCCGCCGCTGAACGACCACAAGCAAGGCCCGTCGATGATGAACGGATCGCTCATCATCCTTCTCCAGCAGATTGAGTGGAGCCTTGGGCTCGGAGGGTGCGGATCACGGCTGGTCACCGGGGAAGCCGTCATCGGGCGGGGTGGTGTCGAGCTCGGTGTCGCGGGCCCGCCAGAGACGCGTCAAATCCTCCAGGCGCAGCGGCTTGTTCTGGGCCAGGTCGGCACGCAGAACACCGGCGGACTGCCAGATGGACGTCAGCTTCGCGAGATCGGGCGCGTCGTTCAGTGCGATCTGGAGCCGGTCAGCCCGCGCATCGAGCGTCGCGGTTGGGTGCGTCGACGGCTTCTCGGGCTCGGAGCGCGTCGTCTCGGCGGTCAGAGGCTTGACCACGAACGGCGCGCGCTTCCCCTTGGTCTCGGTCAGGGCCATCGTCATCTGCCGATCGATGTCCGACATGTGGCTGATGCGGATGCCGCCGACCTGCATGCCGCCCCACTTCACCGACGGGTCGCGGTAGAGGGTCACGCTCCGTCCGGCATAGGCGTTGGCGTCGGCACCCCAGCCGTTCACCAGGACGCGCGACATCGACTTGCACGGGCGCCAGACCTTGCCGTTCTCGCCCTCGAACTTGATCGAGACGGGCTGGTCGGCCCCCGGGCTGATGTTGACGCCGGTGATGCGGATGGTGCGCGGGCCGCCGATCAGATCGTCGGCATTGATCTGGTCGGACTTCGGGATGATGGCGCTGGTCATGTCGGACATCAGGTGAACATTTCCATTTCGATGCGGCGCTCGGTGGGGATCAGCCGGCGCTCGGTGGCGATGATGTTGGCGTAGGCGGCCATGCGTTCGGCCAGACGCGCCTCGAAGGCGGTCGCGGCGTCGATGATGGCGTTCTGGATGATCGGGTCGGGCCACATGCGGATCGTGACCATGGGCAGGCCTCCGCAGTAGGAGACGAAATCGATCCACTTCCGCTCGCTGACCAGCAGTCCGGTCTGGAGTTGCAGGACGTACTCGGCCGGAACCTCGCGATCGGCGATGGTCTGGATCTGGAACTTCTGGCGGCGGCCCTTGCACTCGATCAGCCCGTCGTCGCCGACCAGGCCGTCGGGCGAATAGCCGATGGTGAAGCCCCAGCGATTGTTCGTGACGAATCCGACCTCGGTCACGGGCGCATAGGTCTGCGAATACAGGTCGCGGGCCTCGATCTCGTCGTCCCTGCCCCGCAGCATGTCGTCGGACACATAGGACGGCTCGACGTACTTGGTGATGCGCTGGGCCATCAGCTCGTACAGGTGCGTCCGCTCCTTCTCGTTGGACGCGGCCTTCAAGGTCGGCGTGACGATGTGCTTCATTTCGGAAGCCGTCAGCAGGCCGCAGCGCAGGGCCAGCCATTCATCGCCGCCCTGCGGGATGTCGTCATGGATGGTGATGTGGCTGGCCCCGGGCATCAGGCGGCGGCCTTGGTGTTGTCGAAGACCACGCCGTCTTCGTCGTGCAGGTCGGCCTGATCGGGCACGGCCACGATCTCGGCGCGCTCGCCCTTGAACTCGGCGATGTCGCCGAAGACCAGGTGGGCGATCTTGCCGCCATGCAGCAGGGCCATGGCGTTGCCCTCGGAGGCGATGGCTTCGGTGGCGATCTTGAGCGCGTCGCCGACCTTCCATTCCTTGATCTGCACGGTGACCGACGGCCGGCCCATGATGGCGATCTCGCGCACCACCTTGGCGACGAGGGAGGTGGCGAACCGGTCGGCGCGATCGATCATCGCGTCCTGGTCATCCTCGTTGCGCTCGGTCCACGGACGGTGATCCTTGGCGTCGCGCATTTCCTGAAGGATCAGATCCTTCACGTCGCCGACGAGCGTGTCGGTCTCGATGTCCTCGATGCTGGTGACCAGTTCGAGGCCGCTGGGCTGGGTCTTCATGCACGTTCTCCTGGGTTGAAGGCGGGTGGTCTTGTCAGACGCGTCGAACGCAGCCATTTCAGGCGCGGGGGCGCTCGCTGTTCGGGGTGCTGTGATGTCGGTCAAACCTGTGATCGTCCGCGACGAGGACGCGCTGGTCGCGCTCCTTCGCAGCCGCCGCGAGGCGCTTGGGATTCCCCAGCAAGACCTCGACTGTCGGATCGGTTGGGCGGACGGCTACTGTGCCAAGCTCGAGTCCTTCGGCCGGTCGTGCGGTCGTCGTGCCGCATGGGGATTCACCGCCACGCTGAGCTGGTGGCTGGAGAGCCTGGGTCTCGCGCTGGTCGTCATGGACAAGGCGCAGGCCGACGCATTGATTGCCGACAGCACCGACCCCGACATCGGCCAGAGCGTGCATCAGCCCTACGCCAACCGTGGCCGCGACCGGCAGCTGGTCCAGAAGCGCGTCGTGCGGTTCGCGTACAGCTTCCCCCGGCAGGCTGCCTAAGCCGAACAGCCACAGTTCCGTCGGCGACATGGCGCCGGTGCTGGCCAGGTGGCGCAGGGCGTTGGGGGCGAGCGGGGTCACTGACCCGCCTCGAACATATCGAACCCGGCGTTTCCGACTTCATCGTTGGGGTTCTCGGGGTCGAAGATGATCGGCTCGCCATCATGCGTGAGCCGTATCCATGCGCCATCGCAGCAGGAGCATGCGCTGACGGCCATCTGGAAGCCGTGGGTGGCCAGAAGCTCTTTCGCGCGAGCGATCTGTTCGGCGAGCGGGGTCACTCGCTGACCGCCCTGCCCGCTTCCGCCCGGGCCCAATAGGCGAAGGCCTCGCGCTCGGAGGCGGGGATGCCGAAGGTCTCGCCGACAGCCGTCACATCGGCCGATGCGAGCGCCTTTCCGGCACTGACCAGCATGTCGAGCGACCATGCGGGATTGCGGTTCGGGGTATCGGTCATTTCATGAACTCCAGGCCCACAGCCCAAACGGCCATGAGGAAAATGATCACAGCGCACGCCGACAGCAGGGTGTGGTTGCTGATCAGGGGGCGTTCGGTGCGGACGCGTTCTTCGGCTGCGCGCTCCATGACCTGGGCGCAGTAGCGGTCGTTCCAGCGGTCGCGGACGTTGCGCCATTCGGGGTGATAGGCGACGCCGAGGGGGTGTTTCGCGATCATGCCGCGACTCCAGTGCTGGCGATGTCCATCATGGTCGCCACCAGATCGGCGCGGCGGATTTGCTCGGGGCTGAGGACGGTGGGGGGCTCGGGATTGGTGGCTGCTTCGAGGCCGGCCAGAGCCAGCCGTGCAGTTTGAATGACATCCACGAGCAACTCCCGCGCCTCGACGATATGCTCGTCGCGCTTCAGGTCGTTGCGGGCGTCCCAGGCAATCGCGGTGCGGATGCGATGGGCGCCAGATGTCGCGGTTCCGATCAGGCGGCTGACCCGTTGGGCGGCGATCTCCAGCGCGATCAGATCGACGGGTGCGCCGGTGCGAAAGCTGTATGCGTCGCTCATGCCGGCACCCGCGCGCTGGTGACCTCGACCATGGCGTTCTGGAAATCCAGCAGCGCCAGCTCGAAGTCGGCCCACATGAGGCCCGCGTTACCAGGCTTGCTGGCGGTATCCTTCGCCGCGTCCAGCCAGTTTGCCTCGGTCTGGGCGATGCAGGCCCGCAGATGCTCGACGGCGACGGCCGGATGCATCTTGCGGGCATTGGCGATGTTGCGCTCGACGAACGCCCGCATCTTCACGCGGTTGGGGTGGTCGGGGTCGCCATGGTGGCGCACGGCGGCGTCGGCGATGTTGCGCACGACCAGCGGCATGACGGCGCTGATGTGGGTCGGTTCGGAATCTGTGGTGGTCGGTGACACGGCAATGCCTCCCTTTCGAGAGACGACATTACCGAACGTAATACGAAGCGCAAGGGAAAAATCTTACGGGTCGTAATGCGCGTTGCAGCCGATACGACAAGATCGGTCGCATGGTCGAAGGCTGGGACTCGACTCTTGAACGCCAGCGTGGCGATTCGGGGATCAGTTCAGGAGGCAGCTTTGGCGACCGTATTCATCACCCAGACTTTCAGGCCCAGCCGTCTAAGCCCCGGGTCATTCGTTCGCGGACCTGGCCAGCAGTTCGGCACGATCGGCGAGGCCTTGATCTATGCCCGCACGGCATCTGCGCTAGGATCGCGCGCCGAAGTATCCAAGGTCACCGGGGATCCAGCAACCGACCTATGGGATGGGCCGCACCTTCTGAAGACTATCGCTCCGAGGCCAATGGCAGAGGCAGGCTGTGCCAATGACAACGCCACTCCAGATGACGCCGTAGAGGGTCGGAGCCGCGACATCACCCAGGAAAGCGATGCCGAGACCGCACAACGCCACGAGAAGGTAGATGGCCAGCACGGGCCCGTCGGCGTGGGCCGGTAGCCAGCGATCAAGACCTCGGGCGATCAACCAGATCGAAAGAGCCGGCGGAAGCCACGAGAGAAGAAACAAGACATCGGCTGGCGCTTGAAAGTTCATCGCGGCGAGTCCGGCCGACATGCCGATGGCCGCCACGCCTACCGGGAACGCGACGATTGTGGCGATGCAGGCCAGGACAGTGTGACGGTGCCCGACGGTCATCAGCTCACCTTGCGGACCATCATTTCTACGATGTCGGCGATGCGCCTCTGTTCTTCCGGTGTCTGATCGGCGACCGCTGCTGCGAGGCGGGCCTGCGATTCCGTCAGCACGCCATCGAACGGCGTGCCCTCCCCTGTCAGCAGCCAGACCCAGTTGACCTTGAACCGGCGGGCGCATTTCTGGGCCCACGCTGTGTCGAGCACTGACCATTTCGACGAGCCTGGGGCCCGCTCGTATGCGCCGTAGGTGCCTTCCTTCTCGCCGAGACTGTCGGCCGCCGCCCTAACGGTAGGATACTGCGCATGGCGCCGCGCCCACTGGAGGCGTTCGTGTGGCTCTTTCGCCTGTGACCAGCCGGTATCGATCATACCAACGTCTTACCAAATGTAATGTTGCGTTGGGTAAGGCGGTCGTGCATAGATGCCATTACCGAACGTAATACCGGATGGTGACGTGCAAGCCCGAGAATGGATCGATGCCAATGGCGGCCCAACGGCCGTTGCCCGCACCCTCGATAAGAAGGTCGGGACGGTCTGCGTCTGGAGCTTTCGCAACGTGCTGCCGCGAAGCGTCTGGCCTGAGATTCTTCAATCCTTCCCCGACACCACCATGGATGTGCTGCTCGAGACCGAGACAGACAAGATCCAGGCGGCCTGACGATGCGGTCGGGGGATCACCATTCACGCGGCTCTATCGAAGCCCCCCTGTGTGGGTCGCGTGGAGTGGCGGACGGCGGGTTGATCCCTGCCGTCCGTCGCGAACTCTTTCAGGAGAGCGGTTGCCGCCGCCGTCCTGTTCTCAGCGTGCGCCCTGAACTGCGCCGCGCTCTGCGGACCCTCGAACCGGGCCGCTATCCTCCATCGCGATGCAGCGATGGCGTTGTCGATTGCCAAACCGATCTTCTGACTGACCTCCATGTCCGGGCCCTCCAAGGCCTCCGTTTCCGACAGGTTCACTAATGGCCTGGTCGGAGACGCATTGCATGGTCGACGAATCCCAAGTTTTGCAGGCCCGCCTGCGACGCTTCCTGCGCCCCCGCGTCACGGCCAAGGCCCTGGCTCGTCAGATCGACTGCGATCCGAGGACGGCGCAGAATATCCTCGCTGGCCACTGGCCGTCCGCGCGGCACTGGCTGAACATCGTCCAGGCTTTCGGCAAGGACGTGACCGAGGCCGTGTTTCACCCCGACGACGCCGCCGCGCGCCTCGAACAGGAGGTACAAGCCCTTGAACGTCAACTCGCCGAAAAGCGGGCCCTGGCTGCGGAGGTGGCGCGCACTACGCCTCGCCCTTCGCGTGCTGTGGCTGCGTCTGACCACAGGCCCTCCCGTTGACCGGGGCCCTTGAGCCCCAGCTGTCGAACGAGACGCCGCCTGTGCTTCAGGCGGTGCACGCCCACTATGTCTGGGCCGCGCGCGCCGATGCGCAACGCGCCCAATCCCGACTCCGACAGGCCGAACGCCGGGCCGTCCTCGCGGGCATCCCCATGGATGCACTGCGGCACGCCATGGAGGTCATGGCCCTCGGACCCGAGAAGTTCGAGCGACGCCTGATCGATCGGCAACGCCTGCTGGCCAGCATTAAGTGCGGCGAGCAGATGGAAATGACCCTGGCGCTGGAGTCCACGACCGACGTCGGCGAGGACGAGCGCCAGAAGATCATCTTCAACAAGGGCTATGCGTGCGCCGTGCAGGGCTATCCCCGCAGCGGCTCCGGCTATGCCGACGGCGGCGACATCATGGTCTGGGAGGCCGGTTACGACGCCTTCCTGCGTGATCTGGCCGACTACGAACAATCCCAGAAGCGAGACGCCGCATGACCCTGATCTGCGCCTTCACCTACTACGGCAAGTCGGTGCCCAAGATGCGGGCCGGACGGAATGGGGTCCAGTCGTTCACCCCCAAGCGCAACGCCGCTTTCGAGGCCAAGATCAGGGCGATAGCCGCGGTCGAAATGGCGCGGTCGGGGATGCAGACCACGCCGGACGCGTGCGTCGCGACCATGGCCTTCGATCGCGAAATGCCGAAGTCGTGGAGCAAGGCGAAGAAGCTGGCCCTTCGCGGCGAGCCCATCGTCGGCCGGCCTGACATCGACAACCAGGTCAAGGCCATCCTCGACGCCCTGAACGAGATCGTCTGGGAAGACGATGCCCAGGTGTCCGACCTGCATACGAGCCGCCGCTGGGCAGAGACGGACAGCGTGCGCATCAGCATCAGCCTGGCCACGGGGCCGGGCGTCCTAGCCGAGGCCGCGTGATGAGCGGCCACAAGACCCTCGCCCCGGTCCCCGAGCGCGCGTGGGCCATGATGAAGACGGGCTTCACGCTGAAGACGGCGGCCGATCACTTCAAAATGGAGCCCGGCCGTCTGGAGATCATGATCTGGGATTGGCGCGCTTCGGTCACCGGCTCCAGCGTCGAGGCACGGGCCCGTCGAGAGCGCGACCGTCGCGAGGCCTATGACCGCCGGATGCTGGCCGGAACCGTGGCGCGGGTGGTGACGGCATGAACCAAGCCCCACGCGGCACAGTCGAGCGCACCTATGAGAACGCGGCAGGCCAGACGGTCGCCGTGATCCGCTGGACGCGCGGTGCCGGTCCTGCGTCCGCCGTCGGCCAGTTCCGCGTGGGCCAGGCTGTCACCACGCGCGGGCAGGAGGTCGTCGGCGCATGACCAGCCTCGCCATCATCGCAGCCCAGCCCATGCCCGAGGCTCTGGAGGCCGAGCACGCGCTGCTGGGCATCGTCCTGAACGACAACGGTGCCATCGCCCGCCTGGGTGAGGCCGTGACGGCTGACAGCTTCGGCGAGCCCTACCATGCGCGCCTGTGGGACATGATGGCCGGGCTTATAGAGCGGGGCCGCCTTGCCGATCCAGGCGCACTGAAGGCCCGACTGGCGGACGATCAGTCGTTCCATGACTACGGCGGCATCCGGTACATGGCCGACCTGATGTCGTCGGCACCGCCTGTCACGACGGCCGGTGAGTTTGCCCGCCGCGTGAACGACGCCGCACGCCGGCGCGAGATCATCCGCATCGCCGGGGAGGCCGCGAACAGCGCGCGAGATCCAGAGCGGGAGCCGTTCGAGCTGTTGACCGAGATCGAAGCGGCCATGTCGGCGCTCACGGTGTCGGCGGCACCGGACGGGCACACCCTGGTCGACGCCCGCGACGCTGCTGTCGAGCTGGTGCGCGAGCTGGACCACGAAGCCGAGACCGGCGTGTCACCGGGCCTGATGACCGGGCTGGACTGCATCGACCGGGCGCTGGGCGGCATCTTCCCGAACGAGTTGATCATCTTGGGCGGGCGTCCGTCCATGGGTAAGACCGCCCTCGCCCGCGCCATCGCCATGGCCGTGGCCCGGCGCTATCCCGATCGGCTGGTGCCGGTCTTCGCGCTGGAAATGGACCGGCGCCAGATCAGCCGCCGCAACCTGTCGGCCCTGTCTTTCGAGAATGGCCACGGAATCCCCTACCGCGACATGAAGCGCGGGCGCGACCTATCCGGCGAAGACCGTGCGCACCTGTCAGACATGGGCCAGCGTGTGCCCCGGAACCTGCTGCTGGATGACACCGCCGTCCTCACCCTCTCGCACGTTCAGCGCCGGCTGCTGTCCCTGTCCAAGCGCGGACCCATCGGCCTGGTCGTCATCGACTATCTCCAGATCATGGACATGCCCGGCCTGGGCTTCGGCGTGAACATGACCACGGCGCTGGGCCAGATCACCAAGGGGCTCAAGCAGCTGGCCAAGCAGCTGGGCTGCACGATCCTGTTGCTGTCTCAGCTGTCCCGCAAGGTCGAGGACCGCGACAACAAGCGGCCGGTGCTGTCAGACCTGCGCGAGTCCGGCTCGATCGAACAGGACGCATCGATCGTCCTCTTCACCTATCGCGAGGCCTACTACTTGGAGCGCGAGGGCCCGCGCAAAGGTCAGTCGCGCGAGGAGCATGACCTGCACCTGGCTGGTTGCGCTCGCACCATGGAGGTCATCTGCGGCAAGTCCCGCGAAGGGCCCGTCGGCACCACGCGCCAGACCTATTTCGCCGAGTGCGACGTCATCCAGAACGAGGACCGGCACCATGGGTAAGCGGTCATCCTTCGAGCGCCTGCCGCGCGATTTCTATCCGACGCCGGCCGAGGCGGTGAAGCCGTTGCTGGCCCACCTGCGCCCCGGAACCGTCTTCGCGGAGCCGTGCGCGGGCAACGGGGCCCTGGTCGACCACCTGACCGCCGCCGGACACGTCTGCGCCTGGGCGAGCGATCTGGAGCCACAACGGGCCGACATCCACGAGAACGACGCCCTGACCTGCGGGATCGGTGCGGCGGAATGCTACATCACGAACAGCCCATGGCGCCGGGACATCCTGCACCCGCTGATCGTCCACCTGTCCAATCTCGCGCCGACGTGGCTGCTGCTGGACGCCGACTGGATTCACACCCGACAGGCCGCGCCGTACCTCTCTCGCCTTCGCCGCATCGTGTCCGTCGGCCGGGTGAAGTGGATCCCGGACTCGCCCTTCACCGGCAAGGATAACTGCGCCTGGCACCTGTTCGACGTGCCGCGCGAGGGTGCCGCCGCATTTTATGGACGCGCCGCATGACCCAACCGCTGACCCCGCCAGACTGTGATCTGACCGACTTCGCGTCGATGTTCTTCGACGTGCGTCGCCTGCTGACGTCCGAGACCTGGATCGAAGCCGCTGAAACGCCGCGCTTGGGTCACGTGCTCATGAGCCTCTGGATGGAGTCGTGGCACCAGCGCCCGGCGGCGAGCCTACCGGACAATGACGCGGTGCTCGCGCGACTCGCGATGTGCGATCTAAAAACATGGCGGCGCCTCCGAAACGCAGCACTGGCGGGCTGGGTGCTCTGCGACGATGGCCGCTTGTATCACCCTGTCGTCGCCGAGAAGGCCCTGGAAGCATGGGAACGCAAGGTCTCCTACAGGGGCCGCACAGCATCTGCGAGAGCAGCGAAACAGGCTAAGAAAACCAGTCCGACAGGCTATGTGACAGACGATGTGACAGGCTCTGTGACAGTGGCTGAAACAGGGCCTTTGACAGGTCTAAAAGGGAGAGGGAGAGGGAGAATAGATTCCGTTTCTAACGAAACGGGCGCCGATGCGCCGATCGATCCGAACAAGCGAGCCTGGGATGATGCCCGAGCTGTCCTGACCGGACAGGGCGGCATGGCGAAGGGCCAAGCGGCGAGCCTCTTCGGAAAGCTGCTGAAGGACCACGGGCTTGAGGCGAAGGACATGCTGCCCTCGCTGGCCAAATGCATTGAGAACCAGACCCAGGATCCGGCCGCCTATCTGACCAAGGCCGCCTCCGCTCTGTCCGACCGCCGATCCGGCGGCGCTCCAGCACCACGACCAGCCGACGAGCCCGAGAGCGATGCGACATGGCGGCGACGTCTGGACGCGTTGAGGGGGCCGGATCGGGTCTGGATCGAATCCACATGGGGACCGGCACCTGGTCGCGATGGGTGTCGGGTGCCGGCCGATCTTTTGGAGGACGGAAAATGAAACTGTTCGGAACGTCGGTCCCCGCAACACCGGAGCCCCAGCCAAGCGGGTTCGACCACCTGCTGAACGTCCCACCGACCAGAACTTGCACCGTGATCCCGCCCGACGCCAAGTCCGGGCCGTGGGAGGACTATCACGAGTGGCACAAGACCGCTCCGGCACCCGTCAGGACGTGGGGTTGCGTGTCGTACCCAGAGCCGCCACTAGCTATGATCTGCCCGGAATGCAGCGCGCGACAGCCGGTCATTAGTGGCCGCCCATATGTTCTCGGCGTCGGCGCTGTCTGGCCATCATGCTCGTACTGTGGGCTGCAGATCATGCAGCACGGCACGCGCCTGTTCTGGTGGCGGTGATGACCGAGCCGCCCCGCTGCGAGACGTCCGGCAAGCTGATCCACGAGACGCCCGCCATCGCCAAGCGCGTGGCCAGGAACATGCGCCGGTTCGGAAAAGCGGTCGAAACGTACCGCTGCCCGTTCTGCAATCTGTGGCATGTCGGGCGTCAGAAGCACCTCGGGCGCAAGACGAAACGGCCCCGCCAGCATGAAGCCGACGGGGCCGATGATCCATGGGACGCGCTGTCAGGGTTTCGGCTGAACCGGTGAGGCCTTGGCCGCCGCAGCCCGCAACGTCTTCGCCATGGCCTTCGATTGGGCTGATCGGACCTCCATCAAGCCGGCGATTTCAGTCAGGACGCCGGGCGCGATCCGATATTCCTCCCCAGCATCCGCCGCGGCCTTGATCCGCTGAACGGTGCGGTTCTGGCCCCTCTCGTCGATCGGCCAGTTGAGCGCGCGGGCCATGTTCTGTTGCCAGTTGTCGCCGAAAAGCTGTTTTCCGGCCTGGGCGAATAGCTGGGCGTTGGTGGTGGTCATAGGTCCATTTCCGTCTGTGCCGGGTCCGGCTTTTCGACGGGCTCCAGCATGGTGAACAGGTCGGGCGCGCGACGGGCCGTGACGCCGAAGACGACCGCTTGCGCGGCCGCTCCGTCCCATAGCTCGACGTAATCCCATTTGTCAGGCTCGGAGGCCATGATCGCGCGGGTTTCGGCGGACAACGGGTGCCAGCCGCGCATTCTGGATTGCTTGCGCGCCATCACGCCGCCTCCCGCCAATCGCCCGGAAAGTCGGAACCGTACCGCGCGACCATATCGGCCTCGCTCGCCCGTTCCGCGTTGCCTGTCGCCCATGGATAGCAGGGCTTGCCTGCCAGCTCGCGACGGATGCGCTCCAGCAGCTGCGCAGACGTGACGGCGTGTTGATTGTCGGCCGAGTCCCATTCGGGAAAAGGCAGGTCGTCGAAATAGCCCGCATCGTGCGCAACGTCGGCCGCCTCGCATAGGGACATGCCGCCGGGCTGGATCAGCTGGCGACGGAATGGCCGGGCCTTGTGCCACAGGTGCGCATCCATGGCCTGCAGGTCGCCGCCGGTGTCATCGATCCCGCCACGCTTTGACAGGTATTCCAGCAGGGTGGCGGCCTTGGGCTCTGCGATGACGCGGACGGGCACAGCCTCGCCAAGCGTCGCCGCCATGGCCTTTGCAGCGTCGCGCCAGTCTGCCCGCTTGTGCGTCTCGCAGGCCTTGGCATAGGCGGTCAGGCTGGATCCGGTGGCGTGCATGGCCAGGGCGTGACAGGCCAGACGCCACCGCTTGCGGGCGCCCTCCTGACCTTGCCCGGCCATGGCGTCGCGGTAGAGTTTCAGGGCGGCTTGTTTCGTGGTCATGGTTCAGCCCTCGATGTCGCGCGTGGGAGCCATGAAGACATATCCGTCATCGAATCCGCCGTTGACGTAAACGGGCCCGGTGACGACGCGTCCGGTCTTCATGCAGATGGCGGCGAACGCGGCGGCGTGGTTGTCGCCGCTGTTCAGGGCGTGATCCCAATCCAGCGTGACGGACTTGCCCGTCACCGTGGTGGCTTTCACCCGCGATCCGCGATGATTGGTCGGGCCCATGAACTTGGTGCGGACATGGAATCCGAGGGTCATGTAATCGAGCTTGGTCATTGTCGGTCTCTCCGAATATCCGCCTCGGACCATTCCGTGGCGGCGAGCTGATCGCTCAATGTGAGGGCCGGTGAAGGCCCCCAGGTTGAGGGGTCAGGCGGTGAAGGGCGTGATCGAGGTGACTTCGCGGTCGTACTCATCCTCAAGGCTGCGCTCGAACAGGAAGTCCGCGGCGCCAGTGTCGAGAGCCTCGCGAGCCGCGTCCTCGCTTTCGGCCTCGACCGACCATTCCTCCTCCATGGTCACGCTCACGACGGTCTTGATCAGGTAGCGAGCCATGGTCTCAGTCCTCCAGTTGATCGGCGATGACGGTGACAACGAAGCCGCAAACCATGACGACGATGCCTGCGAGCGAGACGCCCGGATTGGCCGTCTGCGCACCGGCGGCGATGGCGAACACGCCCAGGCAGATCGTCAGGAATGAGGAAAAGGCAATAGCTGTTTTCATCTCGGTCTCTCCGTTCTCGACCTCGGCCCCTGCCGTGGTCAGTGACGTATCATTACGACAGCACCGGACGATCTGTCAACGGGGAAAATGAAGAAAGTGACGTAGGATCACGACAGGAGCCCAAAACCGGTCAATCCTGTATGTCGCGCAGTATCAGGTCCGGCCGCGCTGATAACGCTCGCCTTTTCGGCGGTGCATAGTCACACCCCGCCGAAATCGCGCAAACCCCTCGCGACCTCCTCGCGCGCACTCCCTCCCCAGACGCCAGACCCACACACCGCACCCGATGGCCGGAACACCCCTCAAGCGAGCCCGAGCCGCCGAACGCCAGGCCGACCAGCTGGCCACCTACGAGACCGTCAAGCGCGCCCCGCTCCCCGCTCCCCACACGACGCCCGCCGAATACGGCCCCGAGCGCATCCCCGAGCTGCTGGCCCTCGCCTCCGAAGGCTATGACCTCGCCGAGATCGCCGCTCACTGGTCCATCAGCGAAGACGAGGTGAAGGCATGGGGGAAGGCGTGTTCAGCGTTCCAGACCGCGCTCAGCCACGCACGTGCGCGCGAGAAGGCCTGGTGGTCCAGCCGGGCGCGGCTGGCGATCAGGGACGACAACAACCGGTTCCCTGCCGGTGCCTGGTCCCACGTGATGCGGGCGCGGTTCCCAGAGTACGACGACAAACAGGGCGTGACGGTCAACATCGACCTCGGATCACTGGTCGTGGTGCGGCTTGATGCACCCGAACCGCTTGGCGAGCGGGTGCCGCAACCTGCTAACCCATTGATCGAAGGCGAGTGCGTCAGACTGATGCCGAGTCCGACGGTTGAAGGGAGCCCTGAAACGGACCTCTCCGACGCGTCCGACGACGGCTCGCCCTCGGCATAGCAGGCCCCCAGGTGAGCGACCCCCGGCATGGGGGCAAAAACGCGCCGGCCCCGCACCCCACGGGCCTCCACCCACTGACCGCGACCCCCCTCCCCCGACAAGGCGGTCCAGATTTTTGGATACCCCCACCCCCGGTTTGTGGACGGGTGCATTCGCCGCCGTTCATGGGGTCGGCATGGTGGGCAGCATGAACAACGGCACCCCCATGGCGCGGATGGCGGCTCGGTCGCGGGCTGGGGTGGATCTGGTGCGGGTGGCGTATCTGGCGAAGCGGGGGCTTGAGCTGGATGTGGTGGCGGCGCAGGTGACGGCGGACGTGGCGGTCGAGGATGCGGCGGCTGCGCATGACGCGGCGGACGAGGCGCAGTTCGACATCGACGACACGCTGAATGGTGATCTGCCCTTCACGGCGCTGAACGTGGGCGGCACGGACGTGAAGCCGTTCCTGGACAAGACCGATGGCGAGAAGCTGACGGATTCGACGGCGCTGGATGCTGGCGTGGTTGTGACCGAGGCGCTGGAGGCGAACGCGGTCACTGCTCCGAGCGAGGATGCGACGGGTGGGACGGTGGACGGCAAGTTCACGACGCAGGTCGTGCTGGCGACGAAGGTGGTGGACTGCGAGGCGGGGGATTCGGTGATCTTGCTGGGCTCGTGCTCTGCCACGGCGAAGGGGAGCGGGACGCCGATCGGGTCTCAGGCGCAGTTTCCGCTGCTGCGGCTGTACCGTGGCGCGACCCTGCTCTCGACTGTCGTGCCGCTGAGCATCATCAACGGGGTGACGGTCTCGACGGCGCCGGGGATCAACAAGGTCGACACGCCGGGCGCTGGGTCGTTCACCTACACGCTGGTCTCGGAACTGACGAGCACGACCGACGTCGACTTCCTGACCTACCTGTCGCGCCAGCTGATCCCGCTGAGGCTCAAGCGGTAGCGGTGCATTCCGGGCGACCGGTGGCCGCGCGACGCTGGAGCCTCAAGATCAAGGACCACACCGATGGCGACGACCTACGACGGCGAAGAACGAGTCCTGCCGATGCGCATTGTTGGGTCAGAGGCGGTCCCGGGCTCGAACGCGACCTCCGCGACGGCCGTTCAGGGCGTGGACGGCGGGAAGGCTGTAAGCGTGGCCCGCACGGGCATCGTTCCGATCAAGAACGCGGCGGCCGACTTCAAGCTGGTCGCCAAGGGATCAGCGGGGAACCTGCATGGATTCAACCTCTGCAACGGCGCATCGGCGGGGTTCCTGTTCGTCTATGATGGCGTCGCCGCCCCTATCGACGGCGTTGGAAAGCAGCCGGTCCTCGTCCTGCCGGTCGCCGCCAATGCCGCGCTGTCGGCCGCATACGACCCGCCGCTGGCGTTCACAACCGGGATCACGCTGGTCTTCTCGACGACCGGTCCGTTTGAACAAACCGCCGCCAACACCGGCCTGATCACAGCTTGGGTCGCCTAACGGTGCATTCCGCCATGGCCATGGCAAACCCACGGTGCGGCCATGTCGCAATCGCGGGAATATCGGCCGGACGGGGTGACGCTGCGGCGCTATCTGATGTCGACGGCCAACGTGGTCTGCATCCAGGGGCCCGTCCGTAGCGGCAAGTCGGTCGCCTCAATCATGCGCATCTACATGGCCATGATGGCGGTGGAGCCGGACCATACGGGCAAGCGCCGGTCGCGCTGGCTGGTCATCCGCAACACCTACACCGACATCGAGCAGTCGACGCTGAAGACCTGGCTGGAGTGGTTTCCCGAGAAGGCCTATGGCCGGATGAAGTGGACGCCGCCGTATGTGCATCACATGCGGTTCGGCGACGTCGAGGCCGAGGTGGTGTTCGAGTCCTTCGCCGGCGAAGAGGACATCCCGAGCCTGAAGTCGCGGGAATACACGGGCGCCTGGATCAACGAGGCGCAGTTCTACAACCGCAAGTTCGTGGTGGCGGTGCTGGAGCGGACGGGATGGTTCCCCCGCGCTGGTGGTCGCAAGTTCCTCCAGATCGACATGAACGCCCCGCCGCTGGGCCATTGGGTGCCGATCATGCGCGGAGACGCCCCGCCGCCCGAGGACTGGACCGAGAGCGAGCGCAAGGCCCACATCAAGCCGTCGACCTGGGATTTCATGGTGCAGCCGGCCTGGTTCGTCGAGACCATGGATCCGCAGGGCGCGGTACTGGACTATCAGATCAACCCGGCGGCCGAGAACATCAACATCGTCGGCGAGCGGTCGGTGTTCGAGCTGCTGGAGGGCCGGACCAAGGACGAGATCGACGCGGACCTGATGAACCGGGTCATGATCGCGCAGGCGGGCCTGCCGGTGTTCCCGATGTTCGTCCGCGACGTGCACATCGCCAAGAAGCCGCTGGTGGCCAACCCGGACTTCGCGCTGTCGGTCGGGCTGGACTTCGGCCGGCGTCCGGCGGCGATCATCATGCAGAACGTGGGCGGGCGCTGGTTCGTGCTGGCCGAGTTCACCGGCATGAACATGGCGGCCGAAGAGTTCGCCCCGGCGCTGAAGCGGTTCCTGGCCCGGCACTTCCCGGCATGGATGTCTGCCGATGGCCCGCCGATCCATTTCTGGGGCGACCCGTCGGGCGACGAGAAGCGCAGCGAGGTCAATGACGGGACCGCGTTCGGCATCTTCCAGAAGCACGGCATGCTGGTCCGCAAGGCTGACAAGGGGAACCGGCGCACCATCCGCCTGGAGACCATGACGGCGGTGCTGAACCGCATGGTCCATGGCCAGCCGGGCATCGTGTTCAACAGCGTCATGTGCGCCAAGGTCACGACCGCCATGGCCGGTGCCTATGTGTACCAGCGCAAGAAGGTCTCGGGCTCGCCGACCTACCATGACGAGCCGCTGAAGAACGAGTTCTCGGACCCGGTGGACGCCTGCATCGAGGTGCTGATGGGCGGTGGCGAAGGTCGTGCCACGGTCGGCAGGGCGGTGAAACCCCAGCCGGTGAACACCCTGCGCAAGGCGGACGTCTTTGCCCGGGGCGGTGGAGGCGGTGGGGCCCGGGCGTCGGTCTATCGCCGGTGAAGCCGTCGGCCCGCCAGAACACGGTCTGGAATGTGGCGATCGAGCGCGGACGGACGCCATGGGGCCATGTGCTCGCCTTCGCGTGGAGCGGCCATGCCTGGGTCGTCCATGACCCGCACGTCCGCTGGACCGAGGTCTTCACCCTGGCACCGGGCCCCGAGTTCGACGCGTGGATCGCCGACCTGACCACCCGGGCGACCATCTGGCGCATCCAGGGCCGGGCGGATTCGCACCCTCTCGCCGGCCTGTTCTGCGTCGGCGAGGTCAAGCGGCTGACGGGAATCCGCAGCGGTGCATTCTCCCCGGCCGGTCTGAGGCGCGACCTTGTGAGGCAAGGCGCCAGACAGGTATTCGTCCGTGAAGGTCAAGACTCCCAAGGAAGACCCAAGGATCGCATCGGCTCGTGATCGCGAGGAACGCCGCGCCGATGCGGCCTTCGTCGAGAACGCGTCCGGCATCCTCGACGACGAGACCCGCAAGCGCATCCGCCGGTTCGGCAAGCGCGGCGGGTCTGTACGCGCGACCGCGACAGGAGCCTCCGCGTCGACTGGCGGCAGCGGCGCGTCGTCCTCAGGCGGCGGCAGCTTCGACCCCGGTGCCTTCGGTGGAGTTGGCGGCGGATCGGGCGGCTTCCAGTCCGGCGGCGCCACGAACCAGCAGCAGGTCTGATGGCCCTCCCCGCCGAACTTCTCCAGCGCATCCAGGTCGCAAAGAACGATCGCGCCAAGCACCAGAGCGCGATCAACGACTTCCTGCGCCTGGCCGATCCCGTGCGGCCGCGCATCGGGGACACCGGGCTGACCGTTCGGAGCGACGAGGCCGACGATCTGTATGACGCCATGTTCCAGGAGGTCGCGGAGGATTTCGCGTCCGACGTCCTGCACCGGGCCATGCCGCGCGCATCGGATTGGGTGAAGTACGAGCCCGAGGATGTCCTGCCCGAAGAGGTGCAGACGGTCCTCAAGGATCCGCTGGCCAAGCGGACCAAGGCGATCTTCTCGGCCGTCCGCCAGTCCAACTACTATTCCGAAGCGGGCGCTGAGTGGGCGTTCGACCTGGGCCATGGCACGGCGGCCCTGACCTGCAACGACTACGGCGCCGGCCAGCCCCTATGCTTCGAGGCCGTCGGTCCTCACCAACTGCTGATCGAACGCGGTGCCAAGGGCCAACTGTCCCTCAAGGGCCGCGAGTTTCAGATGCCGCTCGAGGAAGCCATGGCCCAATGGCCGGGCGGAAACTTCTCGGCCAAGCTGCGGCGCGAGGCGACCCAGAAGTCGAACAAGCGGCGCATGGTCACCTGCCTGGAGGTCGCAACCCGGATCTACGACGCCGGTGACGAGAAGTGGCAATGGCGCGTCGCGGTCGACGACCACATCATCGTCGACATCGAGCTGACCGGTCGGGGCTCGTGCCCCATCATCGTGACCCGCTGGCGCTCGATCTCGACGACGGCGTGGGGGGTCGGGCCGCTGCGCAAGGCGATCGCCGATGCCAAGTCGCTGGACCAGGTGGCGTATCTGCGGCTCAAGAACCTCGGCCGGCAGGTCGATCCGCCGATGTTCTATGACGACGACGGTGTGCTGAACCCGGAAGGCGGGCTTGGGCCCGGCCAAGCTATCCCCCGCCTGCCTGGTTCAAAGGTCGACTTCATGGAGGCGGGCCAGATTGAGCTCGCGTACTACGAGGGCGGACAACTCGGAGACAACATCCGCCGCGCCGGGTTTCAGTCGGGCCCGCGTCAGGAGGGCCTGACCCCCCCGACCGCGTTCCAGTGGCGCGAGCAGCAGCAGGAAGAAGGCCGCCGCCTGGAGCAGCCCACCGGCAAGCTCTACGAGGAAGGCGTCATCGCCATTCTGGATCGCGTCGAGTTCCTGCTGACCAAGCGCGGCGACATCGATCCGATAGTGGCCGCCGGCAAGCAGTCGGTGAAGGTTCGCCCCCTGAACCCGCTCGCCAAGCAGCAGGAGGGCGAGAACCTGACGAACGCCGCCAACCTGCTGAACATCGCCCGGTCGACGTTCGATCCGCAGACCCTCGCGGCGACCGTCGACATGGGCGCCACGTTCGAGAATATGAAGCGCGCGGCCGACGACGAAATCATCGTCATTCGGTCGAAAGACCAGCGCGAAGAAATGATGCGCGGCGTGCTGGGTCAGCCTGGCATGGCGCCGGGGCTTGAGACCGCCCCGGCCGGCTCACAGGCCCCCGCAGCATGACGCGTCGCGCCGATGTCTTCGCCCGGGTGGCGCGTGGCCAGAACCGGATCGACCCTGACCGGCAGGCCGTTCGTCTGGCGCTCCAGTTCGTCACGGCGCTGCCGGAATGGGCGGTATTGCTGGATTACCTGGATCACCGCGAGCGCCAGATCACCGCTCGATCGGATGCCGAGGACGCCGGTGCATTGTTGCGGTCCGCCGGTCGCCGCAGCCTGCTGAGAGAGATCGAGGGTCTCGACGAGCGGGTGATTGATGACGACCGAAGCGACCAGCCTGAATGATGCAGCCCCCGCCGAAGCCCAGATCACGGGTGCGGCGACCGAAGGAACTGCGTCTGAAGCCGTGGTCACCGGAGCCGAGACGGCCGCTCCCGCCGCACAAGCAGAGACTACGGGCCATGTCCGCCCTGAAGGACTCCCTGACGAGTTCTGGGATGACGCCACCGGCCTGAAGGCGGGCGACCTTGCCGTCGCCTATCGCGACATGAAGGCGGCGAATGAAGCCCGCCTCGCCGACGTCCCAGCCGCCGATGCGTCCTACGACCTGGCCCTGCCCGCTGATTTCGTCGTGCCGGAAGGGTTCGCCGTCGAGATCAAGGCCGACGACCCCCTGTGGGCCGACTTCCAATCCATCGCCAAGGACGCCGGTCTGCCCAAGGGCGACTTCGGCAAGTTCGTCGGTGCCTTCGCCAAATACCAGATCGCCGCCCAGGAAGCCGACGTCGCGACCTACGTCGCCGAGAAGACCAAGCTGGGCACCAATGCCGATGTCCGCATCAAGGCCGCCGAGACCTATCTGGGCGCCAACCTGAAGGCGGATGAAGCGCAGGCCCTCGGCGGCGCACTGATCTCCGAAGCCGGCGTCCGCGCCCTGGAACGGCTGATCGCCCTGAAATCGAGCCCGACCGCCGCGACCGGCGTCGGCGCTTCCAACGTCCACAAGTTCGACGGTCTCCATGGTGGCGACCTGCTCGATGCCATCCGCGCCAGCAAAGCTGCCTAGAGGAACCCTGAGTCATGGCTACCGCCCAAAACATCGTCGAATACGCCAAGGGCCTCGAAATGGGCGTCGAGCGCGCCATGATCGAGCTGTTCGCGCAGACGTCCGATCTGATCGCGGCTCTGCCGATGGTCGCAGCGCCCGGCGGTGCCTACCGCTACAACCGCGAGGCGGCCCTGCCCGGCGTCGCGTTCCGTGGCATCAACGAGAGCTACACGGCGACGACCGGCGTCATCAACCCGCTGGTCGAGCAGACCTTCATCGCCGGTGGCGAGATCAAGGTCGACACCGCCCTGATCCGCCGCTTCGGTGAGCAGCGTCGTTCGCGCGAAGAGAAGATGCAGGTCAAGAACCTGGTCCGCACGATGACCTCCAAGATCATCAGCGGCGCGAACGCGACCTCGATCCGCGAGTTCGACGGCATCAAGACCCGCCTGACCGGCACCGCGACCTCGGCCAACTCGGCGGCCGACGGCGGCGCTGCGCTGTCGCTCTACAAGCTGGACCGCGCGATCGACAAGGTGATGGAGCCCACGCACATCATGATGTCGAAGGCCATGCGCACCCGCCTGACCCAGGCCGGCCGCAACACCGGCGTCGGTGGCTATGTCGCCCAGACCAAGAACGACTTTGGCCAGACGATCACCTCCTATCGCGGCCTGCCCATCCTGGTCGGCTACGAGGACGAGGTGAACGACACCGTGCTGTTCCCGTTCGACGAGACCACGGCCGGCGGTTCGACTGCCACCGCCACCTCGATCTACGTCGGCTCGCTGAAGGAAGGCATGTTCTCCGGCCTTCAGGTCGCGCCGATGAAGGTCGACGACCTGGGCCTGATGCAGTCGGAGCCCAAGTACCTGACCCGCATCGAGTGGGACTTCGGCATCTGCATCGAACATCCGTCCGCCCTTCACCGCCTCACCGGCATCACCGACGCCGCCATCACCGCCTAATCTGCTGGCCGGGGGAGACCTCGGCCAGACCGCCCTTCTGGAGAGCGCCACCATGGCCACCCTGTATCCCTATGACGCCAATGCGGCGCTCCACGACGGCACGGCCCTGACCGCGACCGGCGTCGGCACCGTCGCCTACTACGATGTCGGCGCCTCGGCTCGCTTCCCTGCCGTCGCCGTTGCGAGCATCACCGCGCTGGACGCCACGACCGGCAATGAGACCTACGATCTGGTCATCGAAGGTTCGACCGACACCGCCTTCACCACGCCGGTGCAGCTGGGTTCACGGGTGATCACGACCACGGGCCGCCACACCATCCTGTTCGACAACGACCAGGCCGGTGTCGTCTATCGCTACATCCGCTACAAGCCGGTCCTCGCCGGCACCACCCCGATCCTGACTGGCCCGGTCTTCCTGGCCCCGCTGGATCCGGTGTGCTGATGAGCGTCGTCCTCGACGAGCACGGTCGCGCGGTGACGTTCAACCGCGCGACCGGCGATGTCCTTGTGTGTTCGGTCCCGACCGCACTCGAGAACGTGGCCAACGGCGGCGGCATCTGGGTTCACGGTGCGACCGGCGAGCCTTGGGATGGCGTCAAGGTCGTCGCCCCGGTCCCGGCCCCCGAGCCAGTCCCCCCTGTGTTCGACCTCAACCTGTCGCAAGAGGACGTCCTGCCCCTCCCGGCCGAAGATCAGCCTGCGCCGGTCGAGCCCGAGGTCGACGAACTCGCTCCCTTCCGCACCGAGTCGGGCGACTCTCCCGAGAAGCTGGCCAAGATCGAGGCCGAGGTGGACGACGAACAGGCCCGCCTGGACGCCGCCCCGGCCCCCGAGCCGGTCGTCGCCCCCAAGCCCGCCCGCGAACGCAAGCCTGTCGATCCCGAAAAGGTCGCCGTGATGGCTCAGCTGGACGCGGCCGGGATCAAGTATTTCAAGGGCGCCGACCTCGCCAAGCTGAAGTCGCTGCTGCCCGCCTGACCTCCTGACCGGAGTCTCCCCGACTGGCCCGCCTGGTTTCGACCGGCGGGCCTTTTTCGTGGGCGGGCGGTGCATTCCGAACTGGCCGCTATACCGGACACTTGGGGCATGGCCACCTCCAAGATCGAGATCATCAAGCGGGCCGCGTCGGCAACCGGCAACGGCGGACTCGTGTCGATCGACGACAACGCCGAGATCGCGCGCCTGACGTCCGAACACTATGAGGCGATCGTCGAGGAATACCTGACGCAGCACGGGTGGAAGTTCGCCCGTCGGTCGGCCGCCTGCCAGCTCACCACCATCACACCTGAGCTTCCGTGGACCCAGGTCTGGCGCAAGCCGGTCCTGCTGCTGTCGCTCCAATACGCCGCCACGGCCGAGGGCCAGCGCGTCGACGCCGAGGAACGCGACACGCCGCAGGGACCGGGGATCGCGGTCAACTGCGACCAGACCAGCCTGAACGCGGTCGGCACCTATCGCGTCGCCGAAGACCGCTGGCCCGGTGATTTCGCCATGGCCGTGCAGCACCGCATGGAGGCGATCTTTCTCTCGTCCATTGCGGAGCAGCGCAGCGAGGCCGAGAGCCGCGAGAAGCTGGCCGAGGCCAAGCTGCAACGCGCCCGCGTCCGTGACCAGCGCGCCAGCACGGCGTCCGATCCGGGCGAGTGGGATCTGGCCGCCGCGCGCAACCGTCGGGGCGCGTGGGACAACCGGGCCTATCGCTGATGCCCAGCCGTCAGGTCGAGCAGAAGACATTCGAGACCGGCGAGGTCGGCGAGGCGCATCTGTTCCGCGCGGACCTGGACGTGCGGGGCAAGTCCCTGCGCCGGGCCCGCAATGTGCGAATCCTGGTCAGCGGCGCGGTCGAGGCACGGCCAGGCACCGAGCGCATCCACACGGCGGCGGGCGATGGCCTGGTCACCATCATGGTCGTGCAGGATACCGCGTTCGTCCTGCTGCTGACCGCCGGCCGGCTGGACGTGTTCGACATGGCCACCCGCGCGCTGATCGAGAGCGAGACCGGCTGCGCATGGACGCTAGCCATGATCCAGGATGACGTGACGCCGCTGGTTATCGAGCCGTACGACAATGAGGCGCGGGTGTTTCACCCGACGATGGCGGAACAGCTCATCACCCGGGCGGTGGCCGGAACGTGGAGCGTGGCGGCGGATGCGGCGGCAGACGGAATCGGTGGCTCGATCCGCCAGCCCTACTACCGGTTCGCGGCTCGCAGCGTCAGCCTGACCCCCAGCGCCACGACCGGCTCGATCACCCTCACGGCGAGCGCGGCCTATTTCGTCGCCGGGCATGTGGGCCTGCGGTTCCGGCTCCAGAGCCGCGAGGTCGAGATCACGGCGGTGACGGATTCGACGACCGCGACTGCGACCGTGATCCAGACGCTCTATCCGACCGTGACCGTGGCCGTGACCAGCGGTGCCGGGTTCGAGGTCGGCGAGGTAGTTCAGGGCCGGGACACCGCGTCCGAGGGCGAGGTGGTGGCGGTCGGAGGCTCCAGCCTGACGATCCTCATGCAGTCGTTCACGCCGTTCTTCTACGACGCCGCCGCGACCCCAACTGGCGAACAAATCATCGGCCGCAACGCCACCACGCGCGTGACGGCGGCCCCGACCAACACCACGAACGCCGCTGTCCTGGATTTCGACGAGGTGGCCGAGTCCGCGGTTCGGGGCTATGCCGCAACCGGTGCCGTGCACCGCAACCGGCTGTGGAAGGCCCGCCTGCCCGAGGTGCCGTTCGGGGTGCTGGCCAGTGCCGACGGCGACTTCCAGGACTTCCAGGCAGGCGTCGCCGACAATGACGCGATCTTTGTCCTGTTGGGCGACACGCGCGGCGGGGTGGTGCGCCATGTCGTAAGCGCCGAGCAACTGCTGCTGGCCACCTCGCGCGGCGTCTTCTACGTGCCGGAATCCGAGGCCAACCCGATCCGCCCGACCAGCTTCAGCGTGAACCAGATCGGTCCCGACGGCGCGAGCCCGTGCAAGCCGGTGCTGATTTCCGAAGGCGTCGTCATGGTCGAGGACGGCGGCGGGTCCGTCATGGGCATCTTCCCGACCGGCGACGTGCGGCGTTCATGGAAGACGGCCGACCTGTCGCTGTTGTCCGCGCACCTGATCGCCGCGCCCCGGTCGCTGGCCTATGTGTCCGGCGGCGAGACCGACCCCGAGCGGTATGTCTATGCGGCCAACGCGGCGGGCACGATGCCGGTTGTCTACTATTCCGACAGCGCCGAGGTGTTCGGCTGGACTCTGTGGGAATCGGCCGGGGTCGCCCGCAGCCTGGCCGCCTACAAGGGCGAGTGCTGGGCCGTGTTCAGCCGCGACCATGGCGGCACGACCGTCTATTCGCTCGAGGTGTTCGATCCGGCCCGGTTCATGGACGCCTGTGTCGATGTCGACGACCTTCAGGGCCCGGCGTCCGGTGAGGTGATCGTGGGGCCCGACGGCAGCATTCCCGCAGACCTGATCCATCGCTGTGCCGCTCTGGCCGGCGCGACGTGCAGCCTGATGATCGGCGAGGCCTATATCGGCGAGGTGACTCTGGACGCCGACGGCGACTTCGGCGTTCTCGATATCGACGGGACGATAACGCTGGGCCGCAACTTCGTGCCCGAGATCGAACCCTGGCCGCCACAGCCCGCGCAAGACGATCGCGCCCACCGCCGGAAACAGCGCATCCACACCGCGCGCGTCCGGTGGCAGGGCCGTTACATGGCCGTGCAGGGCCAGCTTCTCCCGCCCTATCGCGGCGGCGAGGACACCAGCGCCGCCCCTCCCCTGCGCGACGAGATCGCCCCGGTGCCGATCTTCGGCTGGGCGTACGAGCCGACGGTGACGTACACCCGGCCATATCCCGGCCCCTGGCGAGTCATGGGTACAATTCACGAAGTCAGGGACTAAGCGACGCTGGCCCACGCCGTGCGCCGAGCAATGCGCGAAATTGCCTGCGCTGAAATCCCATAATCGCTTGCGATGCTGACTCGCTTCTCCCCTTCCGCCGACCGTTTGCGGATGACCAACACATCGGCCTCGGTGATTTTCACGTTCGGGTTTCCCGCACCCGTGTTGATTTTGCTCATGTGCTTACTCAGGGCGGCACGGTGCTCTGGTGTTCGCTCATAGACGACTGGCACAGACCCCATTTTCGCGGCCGACATCTTGGCGATCGACTCCGCTCTATGTCTCTTTCCGACCCACCTCTTGTGACCCTTGGCGGCGGCAGACATTCGCTCCAGTGTGGCAGCAGAAAACACCCTACCCTTCATGGCGGCAGACATTTTCGCGCGCGCCTCTGGGGAGTTGGTCATCCCAGTGCGGGACTTGTTTCCCATCTTACTGGCAGAGTATTTTGCGCGAGTTTCGGCGGTGTGCTTGTAGCCAAAAAAGTTCTCGGCCTTCGGCTTCATGTTGAAGCCTTTCGAGACACACTCAGTCAGGTCCATCCAGTGCTGTTCCCGCGCCACCAGGACTGACCGGTCGTGGACTTCCTCAAGGACAACAAACTCAAAAGCATCCGCACCGTGTTTTTGCCAAGCCCGGAGCAGTTTGAGGTTTTCATGGCGACCGCAGGCCAGGTCGGATTTGTGGCGAGCCCAACGCTCATTCCGACGGATAGTCGAGCCGACGTAGTGGCGTCCGTCAAAGCAACGGATGGCATAGATGCACTGCTGTGGTAGGGCGGGTTTAGCCATGGTCGATCCTTCCGTGATCGGGCTTGGTTAGGGCCGAAGAGACGCGTCCAACGTCTTTTCGGCCCGCCGAATCTATCACATCGCGGGTTGCCCACCTAGCGGTGCATTCCCCGCACCCATGCGCGGCGCGACTTTCCCGCTATGGCCCTCCCTCTGCTCGCAATCGCCGCCGGTGCCGCCGCCCTGCAAGGTATCGCCACTATCGGATCCGGCATCATGTCGGCCAAGGCGAACGCGTCCCAGAAGCTCGGTGCCGAGATCGAGCAGAAGATGGCGCTGCTGCGTGGCAAGCAGATCGCCGAACGTTCGCGGCAAGACCTGTCGACCGCGCTGGGCAACATCCAGGTGATCCAGAGCGCGCGCGGGGTGTCCAACGATTCCCAGACCTCGCGCCTGATCGAACGCCGCACCATGCAGGACGCCTATCGCGATGAAGGCGTCGCGGTGCTGGGCGAGTTGAACCGGGCCCAGAACGCGGGCATGGCGGCGAAGGGCTACGGCACGGCCGCCAAATGGGCGATCCCTCTGTCGGTGCTGAACAGCGCTGGGTCGTTCGCCAACGCCGCGTCTTATGGCTCCATGGCGGGCAAGAAGTAGATGGCCGGCGCAGGAACGGGGATCGACACCGGCCGCCGTGGAGACGTCGCGACCACACTGGCCGACACGCGCGGGTTCGGCGCGGGTGAAGCTGCTGCTTCCGAGGCATTCGGACAGGCCGCGCAAGGACTCGGCCGCCTGGTCGACGTCATCGAGCCCGCCGTGCAGCAGCAGGCCGTAGAGATCGCGAACCACGACTTTGCGGCGGGCGAGTTCAACCAGCGCACGGTCATCACCGGCGCCGACGCCCGTTACAACGCCGCGCTCCAGCAGGGCACGATGGCGCGGCTATCGAACCAGCGTGACGCCGACCTGGACGCGCTGAAGGCCGAACACCTCTACGATCCCGAGGGATACCAGAAGGCCGCCGCCGACTATCGATCGAACGCCATCACGGCCGCCGTTCCCGCCGCGCTCGCGATGGACTGGAGCGCCGATTTCGATCAGCGCAGCAACGGCATCCTGTCGACCATCCGTGGCGCCCGGGCCCAGGCGGACCTTCGCGAGGCCGAGGGCGCGACGGTGGCCCGTATTGAGCGGCTGACGACCGAGACGATCGGCCTCGCCACCGGCCAGCCGCTCGCCGATGTTCTGGCCAGCGAGCAGGTGCAGGGCAACCTGCTCCAGATCCAGCTCATGTACGACGGACTGGCCGACAACCCGGCCTTCCAGATGTCGCCCGAAGAAGCCGCCCTGAAGCGTGACGAGACGGTCGGCCGCATCAAGGCCGGCGCGGTGTCGGCGCACATCCTGAACATCCAGCGCACCGAGGGCACGGACGCGGCCTATGCCGAGTTGCAGGCGCTCCAGACCACGGACATGGGCCTGTCGCCGACCGAGAAGGCGCTGGCCAGCAGCAGCGCCCGCGACGCCCTGAACCAGGAAGTCGGGCTGGCCAACCAGCGCCGCAACGCCGCCGAGGCCGAACGCAATGCGGCCGAGCGCGAAATGGACCGGCAGGTCGAGGAAGACGTCGGCCGGATGCAACTGACCGGCCAAGGCTCCGGCCTGACCGAGGACATGGTGCGGGCCGTTAGCGGCAATGCCGGGGTCGCCGCTTGGTACAAGAAGCGCGCCGATGCGCTGGAGTTTCACCAGCTGGTCGGCGACCTGTCCAATCTCGGGCCCGAAGAGGCGGCGGCTCGCATTGCCGAGCGCACAGCCCAGCGCACGACCCTGGCCAACATGCCGATCGTCGGCGACGACGCGGACCTGAACACCGTCGCCGCAGCGGTCATGCAGGTCGAGAGCGGCGGCCGAAACGGACTCATGAGCGCGGACCCCGACGGCGCGGGTCCGGCCGGTGGCGGTGCCATGGGTGTCATGCAGGTGATCCCTGAGACCGCCCGCCGCATTGCGGGCTCGCTGGGCCTGGCCTTCGACGCCAACCGCCTGCGGAACGATCCGGCCTACAACCAGCAGATCGGGAAGGCCTACCTGAAGGAACTGCTGGACCGCTACAACGGCGACACCTTCCTCGCCGTCACCGCCTATCACGCGGGCGAGGGCAATGTGGACGGCTGGCTGCGGTCGGTCGGCGATCCGCGCTCCGGCGGTATCACGCGCGAGGCATGGCTTGCGGGCGTGGAGTCGCGCGGGAATCCGCGGTCGGCCGAATATCCGCGCAAGGTGCTGGCGGCGTTGGGCGCCGGTCGTGCGGCACAGGCCTATGACGCCTATCAGGGCCAGCGCTCCGTTCGCAACGCCGACCCGGCCGTCAGCGTCCAGCAAGACTTCGCCGTGAAGGCAGCGCGCGAACGGTATATGGCGGCGCCCAACAGCGTCCCGGCGGTCGAGGGCTATGTGCAGGCCAATCTCGATGCGCAGGAGCGCACGGGCATAGCCTCTGGTCGTCGCCAAACCCTGCCGGTCCAATCTCTGGCGGTCTATGCCGGTGACCTGGAGCGGTTCGCCCGGGCGAACGACACCGACGGCTTCACGCGCTACCAGCAGCGCGTCGTTCAAATGCACGGACGCTATGGCCAGCAGGTCTTGCAGGACGTGCTGGAGGTCCGGGGCGATACGCGGTTCGCGGCCATGATCTCGGCGAGGCTTACGCAGACGGCGACGGCTGGCCAGCGTCCGACGCCCCAGCTTGTCCAGCAGGCCGGGTCCGCCGCGCGCGCCGAGACCATTAACCGTGCCGGCGCGGGCGCATCCGGCCGTAGCGTGAGCGCCATGTCGGTCGAAGAACTGAACCGCATGGCGTATGGCCAATGAGCGAGCGCGAGGCGGCGATGGCCGAGCTCTACCGCCGCAATGCCATGCGGCCCGAGCAGAAGGCGGCCTATGAAGAACTGATGCGGCGCGGCATGGTCAAGGATCCGCCGCAGCGGTCATGGGGCCAGCGGTTCCTTGAGAACGTGCAGGACGGCTGGGAACGGTCGGGTGCCGGCCAACTCCAGAGGTCGCTCGATCCCCAGAATGATGGCGTGGACCCGATGGCGGACTTCTTCCTGACCCCTCAGATTCTTGAGGGCGGAAATACCGACCGCGTTCTGGACGCCACCCTTGGGCAGGATCGGGGTTACCTCCGCAGCGTGAACGACCAGACCCGCCGTGACGCGCCCATGATCGCGCGCGAGCGGGCCCGTCGGGCATCATACGATGCGCGCGCAGCGGCCGATCCGATCGGGGGTGTGGGCGATTTCGCGGCCTTCCTTGCCGGTCAGGTGGTCGGTGCTGGCGTTTCGCCGGATTCATGGGTCGCGCCCGGGAAGACCGTGGTCGGGCGTGCGGCCGGGGCTGCTGGCGTCAACGCAGGCGCCGACGTGCTGCTCCAGGGCAACGACGTCGGGTCCGGCGTGCAGGACGAGTACAGCCCGCTCCAGACCGCCGGGGCCGCCGTGTTCGGGGCCGTCATCAGCGGGGCCACGGATGCCGTGCGTCCGGTATCCCAGATGGTCCGCCGCGCCTTTACCGATCCTGTCGCCCCACGCCCCGATCTGGTCGGCACCGGAACCGAGGGCATCAGCGTCGTGGGCCCTGACGGCATCGAGGTGGACGTGCCCGCCGTGCCGCGTGCCGACGGCACCGTCGACACCCCGGCCGCCCCCGTCGTTCCCGAGTTCGGCATCGTCCAGCGTGTCGATCGCAAGTCGCCGATCAAGGACGCGCTGGCCCGCGTGCGCGAGGGCGAGATTCCACAGATGGTCGGCGACTTCCTGGGTCGCGCCTATACCGCCGTCGTGTCGGACCAGCATCCGCTCTACCGCGCCACCGAAGACCTGCGCAGCGGCATCGAGGGCATCACCGGTGCACCCGAAGACCTGCTGCCCAGCCAAGACCCGCGCAAGCTGGCGCGCGGCCGGTACGATTGGGCCGCGATCGGGCATCAAGACCTACTGCATGGCGTGCATGCCTATCGCGGCATGGAGCCGACCACGCCCGCCATGTCGGACGTGCTGTCCGCCGTATCCGTGCGCGCCAAGCGGGCCGGTGAGGTGCCCGAGGTCGCGCTGCAACGGTTCAACGAATACATGGTCGCCCGGCGCGCGAGCATCGAGTGGGACCGGTTCGGCCGCGGCGAGATCGAGAAGCCGCCCGTCGCCCGCACCAAGGAACAGGCCGACGCCTTCGTTCAGCACATCGACACGCAAGATCCCGAGTTCCGGGCGCTGTCGGACTCGGTCAACGAGTTCAGCGGCGGGCTGTTGAAGAAGGCCTTGGACGGCGGGCTGATCGACAAGGTGACCTACGACGCCTCGATCGCCGGTCGGGACTTCTACGTGCCCCTGCGCCGGGTCATGGACGACCAGGTGAAGACCGGCAAGGGCGGGTCGGCATCGAACAAGGGCGAGACGGTCAAGGCGTTCAAGGGGTCGGAACGCGATGTCGTCGACCCCACATCCGTGCTGATCGAACGCACCTATCGCCTGTCGCAGCGCATCCGCCAGAACGAGTTGAACCTGTCGCTGATCCGGCTGGGTGAACGGTTCGATGCCGTGGCGAAGGCGGTCGGCGACCCGGATGCGGCGAACGCCTGGATCCGCAAAGTCCCTCGCCCTGTCCGCAAGGTCGAGGGCGCGCGCGGTGACGACACCATGGACCTGTTCGACACCGAGGCCGCCGATGAATGGCGCACCGGTGAGGTCAACGACGCGGGCCAGGCCATCCTGTACGCATGGCGCAATGGTCAACGCGAAGCATGGGAGATCGTCGACCAGGAGTGGGGCAAGGACGTCTTCGAGGCCATGGGCGGCATGTCCAAGGACATGCAGGACACCTTCCTGAATACCGTCGCCGCCGGGACCACCCTGCTGGCCCGCACGATCACCCGCGACCCGGCGTTCCTGTTCTCCAACTTCATCCGCGACCAGCTGTCGACGTGGATCGTGACCGACGTCGGGTTCAAGCCCGGCGAAGGGGCCAAAGGCGTGATCGACGAGTTCACCGGCGCCGATGCCTCGCGGGTCTACAACCTGGGCGGCGGGCTGGCAGGCGGTGCGAACACGGCCATGCTGGGCGAGGCGCTGCACAAGGCCGACGTGCTGGCGCTGGCGCAGAAGGGCATCAAGGCCAAATACCTGTCGAGCCTCGGCGGCCTGCTCCAGCTGAGCGAGGTCACCGAGGTCGGCACCCGCCTACAAATCTTTAAGCGCGGGTTCGATCGTGCGCGGAAGGCCGGGCTATCGGAATACGATTCCCTGATCGAGGCGTCGTTCACGGCGCGCGACGTCATCGACTTCGGCCGCCACGGCTCGAAGATGCACTACACCCGCCGCTTGGTGACCTTCCTGAACGCCTATGTGCAGGGCCTCGACAAGACCTTGCGCGTGCTGGGCACCGACGGAGCTTTGACGCGCGTGCCGCTGAAAGATGCCCTGCGCCCACTGATCTCCGGCCAGCCTGGCGGCAACATGCGTGCCGAGGACGCGGCGGCCCTCAAGCTGGCGGGCAAGGCGTGGACCAAGGTGGCGGCCATCGCGACGTTCGGCGCGGCCATCGCGGCCATGTTCCATGACGACCCGGACTATCAGCAGGCCAACGAGAAGACCCGGGCGACCCACTGGACGATCCCGTTCGCCGGCAACCTGTATCGCATCCCCAAGCCGTTCGAGCTCGCCTTCCTGTCCAACATCGCCGAGCGCGGGATCGAGGCGACCGTCGGTCAGGACGAGGAAGCGTGGGGCAAGATGTGGAAGGGACTGGCCATGCTGTTTGCCCCGCCGACAGGGATCCCGCTGGCCGATGTCTTCGGCGGCCTGAAGTCGAACACCAATGCCCAGACCGGCCGCCCGATCGTGCCCGAGTACCTGGAGTCCATGCCGCCCGAGCTTCAGTACCAGGTCTGGAACAGCAGCCTGTCGAAGTCGCTGGGTGATCTGCTGAACATCAGCCCGGCCAAGATCGACTATGCGATCCAGGGTTTCGGCGGCCCGTTCGGCTCGTACATCATGGGCGCGAGCGACGCGGCCGATCCCGACCGTCCGAGCGGGTCATGGACTGATCTGCCTGTGGTCCGACGCTTCGTCAGCCCGGCCTTCCGGGGCTCGCAGGACAAGCGCGAGTTCTACGACCGCGCCGGGGCCAAGTCGTCGGAACTGCGCCGGGCCCTGAACGGCATCAAGGAGTATCAGGAGCGCGGCCGTCCCGAGGCGGCGCAGGCGATCTTCACCGAGCTTGACGACGCCGGGCAGGCGTTCGTCATGAGCCAGCAGGGCGAGGCGTCAACGCGCCGGCTGCACCCCCTGATCCGCGCCGAGGTCTTCGCTCGCGAGGCTAGCCGGATGATGGGCGAGCTGAACGGTGCCGAACCCAAGGACGGCGGCGCCCCCCTGCCCCCGATGAACCGCACGACCCGCCAGACGATCGAGGACGCGATCGAGCGCGTGACGGTCGCCGAGCTGCGCAACGCCATGGTGGTGACGCGCCAGCCCGGATTCCAGAACAAGGCGCTGGAGGATCGCAACGAGCTTTGGGGCCAGCTTGAGGCGATGGCGCCCGAGGTCGCGGCCGAGTTGCAACGCCGCCTCGGCGTCGGTCAGGACAAGGCCTATGACTACGATGCCCTGATCGAGCTGTGGCCCCAGGTGGAATCCCGCCTGCGCACCGAGGGATCGGCCGCCTACCTCGACGACCTGGCCAGCGATGCGCAGGGCCGCACGACATCGTGGGGCGAGAAGGTCGAGGGCGAGGACGCGCCGGCCATGCTGCTGCGCCCATAGCGGTGCATTCCGGCCCCGCGTCGCAGGCCCGACCCTGCGACCATGGCCAACGTCGTCGTCCCAGCCTTCGATACCGCGCCCGATACGGTTGTCGGCGCGACGCCCCAGGCGGTGTTTCCGTTCGACTTCCCGTTCTGGGATGCGGCCGACGTCCTGATCTACATCGACTCCGGTGACGGCCCGGTCCTGCTGGATGCGAGCCTCTACACCGTCGAGGGCTTTTTCATCCAGAACGGCGAGACCGTCGAGGGCGGATACGGCTCCGGCGAGGTGACGCTGAACACCCCGGTGGCCAATGTCACCGTGACGGTGGACCGCTTCGTGGTCGGCGAGCGCGAGAGCCAGTTCAGCCGGTCGGCCCCGCTGGGCATGCCCGCGCTGAACAGCGACCTGAACAAGGTCACGGCGCGTCAGCAAGACCTGGCCCGGCAGCAACTCGCCATCGACACGTCCGCATCCGCCGCCGCCGTATCGGCCGCCGAGGACGCTCTGGTCGCACAGAACGCGGCCGCCGTCGCGGTGGCTGCTGCTGCTGCGATGGTCACGGCCAGCTATCCGATCGACACCGATCAGGACTTCACGGCCGCCACCTTTACCCTCCCGGTCGCCGTGTCTGCGGCCACTGTCCGCCGTGTACGCCTCTGGGTCGCGGGCCTCCCGCAAGAGGATGCGATCACCTGCGACGGCACAACGACCGCAACCTGGGTGACGATTCCCACTTCGGGCGCGAGCGTATCCGGCTATGTCGAGCCCGCCGCCGTGGTGGCCGACATCACGGCGAACGCCGAGCGGGTCGTGCCGTCGGGCCGCCTGTTGCGCTCCGACGTCCGGTTCAGCCGCGTCATCGACGTCTATGACTACGCCACGATCTACCGGGATGGCGTCACCGACGACAGCGCCGCGCTGGTCACGGCCCTGTCGACGGGCCGGTATCTGACCCACCACAGCGGCGTCCTCTACGTCAACGACGACGAGACGCTGCCGGAATACTGCACGCTCGACATCACGCGGGGGCAGGTCAGCATCGCGTCCGGCAAGACCCTGACCGTTCCCCCCACGTCGCGGATCATCGCCCCGTCGTGGGCCAACTGGTGCATCGGCGCAGGCGAAATGCGCGGCCTGGTCGAGGCCTGGGCTCCGTGGTTTGGCGCGTTCGGCGACTATGACGAGGCCGAGGTCGACGGGGATTCCCCGACTCCGGTGGCCGCCAAGCTGAATCGCATGGCGCGGGCCTCCCAGAAGATGGCCTTCCTCGACGAGGCCTATGCGCTCGAAGACCCGTTCCTGCTTCTTCCTGAGTTGAACCGACCCCAGCATGTCCACGGCGCCGGCGTTTCGCCGGACGGCTCGGGCACACGCTTCTATCCGATCGGCGGCTCCGGCGACGCGGCGGCCATCTATGTGCGTGGGGCCCAGACGGGCAACGCGGCGATCTGTGAATACAGCCTGCAAGACTTCTCGGTCGTCCCGTCCAGTACGCCTACCGACGTCGGCATCCTGATTGCTGGCGACGGCGGCGCGAACGCGGACGGGTCCAACGACAAGCGCCTGACCGGCCTGATCCCGAACATCGTTCGGAATGTTCACGCGACCGACTTCACCCGCTGCTTCGAGATCCGGTCGCTCAACCGCCTGCACCTCAAGAACTGCACGGCGATCTCGAACACCAAGGCCGTATCCACCGGCCTGCACGTCGGCCTGTCGCCAGGCGGCGCACAAACGACCGAGGTTGACGTCGAGTCCTGCACCTTCGCTCCGCCGCAGACCGGCGCGGGCGGCGGCTATGGCGTGCGCGTCGTCAACAGTGAAACGGGCGCCGGTGCCCCCAACGTCGCAGAGATCCGCAACGTCTCCTTCTTCGGCGACACGCAATCGTACGGCGGTCGCGCGGGCATCGCATACGACTTCTATGGCGAGGCCGCCTCGGGCAAGGCCAAGACCATGGGTGATTTCACCTGGTCGGAGGACTGCAAAGTCCAGGGCGACGGCGCGGACGGCACGATCACGGCCCTGCACGGGCTGCGGATGAACGCGCGGAACGGCGCGAAGCTCAGCACCTTCAAGTTCAACCCGGGCCAGATGGAAGGATTCGCCGGCAACGCTATCGACGCTCGGATCACCGCGTCTGCGGCGACCTTCGGCAAGATCGAAGACTTCGATGTCCGCACGACCTTCCGCTACCACAAGGAGCGGTCTGGCTATTTCGATGGCGTGGTCGGCCTCGATCTCACCGGCAAGCTGCAATACTGCGGGATCACCGGCGCGACATCCGACGAGCATTTCCTGCTGGTCAACTGCATCGGGGCCCGAGCCTACGATCTGCGCACTTCTGGGTCCGATGCTGCATGGGTCGGCCTCGACGTCGGTGTGACTGTGACCGGCGCCAGCACCCTCGACACGAAGACCTACCGCAACGCGATCGGCACCGTCACGCCGGTCGATTTCGACGCGTCGGTCACCGACCCGAACAGCGGCGACGGAGCGGCCGGCGACGGCACCGGCTTCTTCGCATCCATTCTCCAGCAGGTGTAACGATGGCCGGGATCACCTACACCGAGCCTGCGGGGCTGTCTGCCGACCCCAAGGGATTCCGGGACAAGACCGGCGGCGGCGTCAAGGCACGGACGTTCGAGGACGTCAGCACGGGCCTCGCATCCGGGCCGTACACGGTCGCGATCGAGGCGATGATCCAGGCGTCGATCAACGAGGGCGGCACGGCCATCATGCCGCCGAACGTCTTCTCGCTGGCCGATGGGATTGAGCTGGAGGGCGTTCCGAACCTTGTCGGATTTGACGAGGCGTCGGTGTGGACGATCCCGACCAACAAACCCCACATGACCTGTGCCGTCGCCGCCCCCCAGCGCAACCGCACGATCGGCCGGTTCAAGGCCGTCAACACCATCGGCTCGATCTCCAACACGGCGACGAGCGCGCTCAAGCTGACCGGCGACTCGCACCTGGTCGAGAACTGCAAGTTCAACCGCATCACGTCGATCGGCTGCTTCACGACCATGCACAACGCGCTCGGTACGCGCGCCTCGATCCACGGCGAGGAAAACTGGTTCAACAACAACCTGATCGAGGATCTGTGGACGTTCTACGACCCGGCCCTGGTCGGCGCGATCAACGCCAAATACACCTTCCTCGCCGAGGACGGGTCGGGCACCGGGAACCACTTCCGGTCCTTCAAGGGCAATCAGGCGTGGGATACCGGCGTCACGGCCGGCGATCTCGAAACCAAGCCCGCCGTCCTGCGGTTCAAGGTGTCGTCTCCGTCCACGGTCATCGGCGACATCACGTTCGAGCCGGGCCAGATCACAGCCGCTGAGGCCGCTCTGATCTCCTGCGACGTCGGCGAATATATGACCAACGTCCGCATCACGAACGGGCAACTGGACGCCCAGGCTCGCTATCTGGCGCGCTTCACCACGACGCCGCCCGAGAGCATCCACGGCTGGGTCATTGACGTCGCGGTCGGCGGGGAGATCGATCCGGTCTCGTCCATGCCGCTCATGACCGAGAGCCGGGTCAAGACTCAAGGCGTCGATAGCCGGGGCACCGGTGTCTACAAACAAGGCCTCGCGACCGGCGCGCACACCCGCTGGCTGTATCAGATCGACATCGCCGCATACACGGGCGTCGAGTTCACCTTCACTGCCCACGGTCTTGTTCAGGGCGTGGCGGGCGGGAGCCTGAAGGTCGTCGGCCGGGTTGAGGACAACACCGGAGCCTTGGCTGCGGTCACCATCGACTCAACAGAAGTGTCCTCGGGAAATGCGAACTTCTTCGCCCTGACCTGCACGCCGGTCGGCCTGACCATGAAGTTCGAGCTTGTGTTCACGGCGTCTGGGACCGGCAGCTACTACCACTCGAACATTGTCACCGAAGGCCTTCGCTACAAGCTCATCAGGAAGCCACAGGCATGATCCATTTTGAACACGCGAGCCTTCCCGGCACGTCGAACAGCTTCATCATGAACGTGCTGCGTGACGGGGAAAAGATCGGGGTCGTCCGATGCCTGGCGCAACGCCCGCAGGCGATCGAGGGGATGCGCCCGGAAGACGCCGCCGAGATCATCGACGACGTTCTGGACGCCCAGATCAGCGAATCCGAATGGGCGGCGTTCACGGGGCGATATGTCTGCCTCGGCCGCTTCCCAGACCGTCAGTCGGCCGCCGAAGCCCTTGCTGCTCCCCGCTCAGAATGACGCCGGTGCATTCCCGCTAACGGCCCCTATCGCGATGGTGCAGCAACCGAAGATTGCCCCCGCGCGAAAGGCCACGGCGATGACCGACTTTTTCTCGAATCCGATCACCGTCAAGGCCGGCACCGCGCCCGTTGCAGCGGCGGCCCGCTATCTCATCGTGATGCTGGGCACCGCCGCCGTCTCGCGCGGATGGGTCGATCTGACCAACGTGGAAGGCCTGGCCACCGCTCTCGTGACCCTCGGCACCGCCGGATACGGGCTGTGGCGCACGCACCGGGCCAAGAAGGATCTGGTCACGGTGGCCAGCGCCGTGTCGGATGCCGTTGCGGTCGTGAAGCCGTGACGAATATCCTCGGGGCGGGCTCGCTCAAGGAATTGCAGGGCGTCCACCCCGACCTCGTGCGGGTCGTGAAGCGCGCCATCGGCCTGTCGACCCAGGACTTCAGCGTTCACGACGGCCTGCGCACGCTGGAGGAACAGAAGCGGCTTGTCGCGGCCGGTGCATCGCAGACGCTCAACTCCATGCACCGCGCACAGGCCGACGGATTCGGCCATGCGGTCGACCTCGTGCCATACATCAACGGCAAGCTGCGCTGGGAATGGCCCGCGATCTATCCCATCGCGGCGGCCATGTGGCAGGCGGCCAAGGATGAGGGCGTGGCGATCCGGTGGGGCGGCGCCTGGATCGATCTGGCCGACATCAAGTCCGGCACGCCCGGAGCCATGGTCTCGGCCGTTGAGGCCTATGGAGCCGCGCGTCGCAAGATCGGCAAGCGGGCGTTCACGGATGGCCCTCATTTCGAGCTGGCCCGATGAACCCGCGCGTCGCCTTCTCGATCATCCTCGGCATCGCCGGGCTATGCTTCCTGATGGCGGCATGGCTCGTGCTGGCGGGTTGAACCCAATGAGCGTGCATCCGTTTAAGCAAGGGCCCGAGGTGACCGAAGGACGGCAGACCGTGGCAGGAGCCTATGCGAAGATCGAAGGCCACGAGCGGGAATGCGCTCTGCGGTATGAGGCGCTAGGCAATGCCATCCTCGACGTGAAGAACGGATTGAAGTGGGCGATCAACCTCGCCGTCCTGATCCTGATCAGCCTGTTCGCCTGGATGGCCATGCAGCTGTACGGGTACATGCAGCGCGACATCGCAGCGGCCCGGACCCCTCCACCGGCCGTCGCGACCGTCGGACTCCCGAAAATAGTTACGTCATTTCAAGGCCCGGTTCGCCAGTATTGACCCGCCTTTTTCCGACGGCCATCTGACATTTCAACGACATCGGTCCGCTTAGAAGGCGGGTGCTCTATCCGGTTGAGCTATGGGCGCTGGAGCGTGGAGACGGTTAGCGGCAACGGCCCCGCGGCTCAAGCCGGGAGCGATACCCGCTGGTTCGCGTTCCCACCTATCGCTCAGTGCGTCCAGGATTGCTTGCGGCTGGTGGCGAAGTTGTCGGCGTAGGCTTTGAGAATAAGCGGCGCTTCCTGGGGCTCGCTGAGGCGGAAGGCGATGCCATGGCGCTCGGCATAGGCGACGGCCTCTTCCTTGGTCTCGAACGACAGCCGGACCTGGCCGTTCATGTCGGAAGAGGATGTCCAGCCCATCAGGGGATCGACGGTTCGAGCCGAAGCCGGCTCGAACTCCAGCCGCCAGTCCTTGGTCTTGGCCTTGCCCGACTGCATCGCGGTCTTGGCGGGGCGGTAGATGCGAGCCAGCATGGGTTCCTCGGGCGAACAGGTCGGACAGCCGGTCTTATAGCGTCCCGCATCCCGCCGTCGAGACGTCGATTTCAGCGGACCAGATGCGGTTCCCAACCGTCGGCGGCCGTCGCCTCATAGACCTTGCCGTCATCCATATAGACCTGGCGCACGCCGGGCTCGACGTAGCGAGCGATGTGGCCGGATCGGATGTCGGCGGCGATGCGCTTGACGGACGGCGGTCCAAGAACACGACCGACAAGGTTGTCGATCCAAGCACCCAGCCGCGCGGCCGTGGGACGGGTGTGATCGGTGTGGAGATGGAGAGGTGCGTAGCTCATGATGGCCTCCAGAAGTCCTCGAATCGTTGTCATTGAAAACGCAGCACGACCGAAGACGTTCACTATGCGCCCGCTCCTCCTGCGAATTTGCTAACGATGGGGAGGATCGAGGCGGTGCGGGCCCACCGAGGGGCCGGCCAGCCGTCCGCATGGGACCTGACGCAGAACACTTCCGGGTGGGGATGGTCGGAGTGAGAGGATTCGAACCTCCGACCCTCTGGTCCCAAACCAGATGCGCTACCAGGCTGCGCTACACTCCGGCGGCGGGATTTGGCACAAACGGCGCCGCGCCGCAAACGCGAACCGATCAGTTGCCGAAGAAAGGGTGCCGGACCGTGTCGCCGGGCTTGGCCCCGATCTGGTCCATCCGGCCGGCGCGGACCTCCAGCACACCCTTGGCCGGCCCGTTCGACGGCAGGGTCGCCTCCGAGAAGGGCGTCGTGTGGCCGGCGATAGAGACGATCTTTCCGTCGGCCCCGATGTAGACGATGTCGAGAGAACTGGGCGTATTGCGCATCCAGAACCCCTGTTCCTCGGCGACGTCGAACTGGAACAGCATCCCGCGATCAGCCTCCAGCGGGGGACGATACATCAGGCCGCGCTGGCGCTCTGGCTCATCGTCCGCGATCTCGACCCAGAAGGCGTGGGGACCGGAGGCGGTGACCACCGTAAGCGCCTCCATCGGACGACCGGCGCTGTCCTCCGGAGGCTTGGGCCCCTGCGCGCAAGCGGTCAGCGCAAACAGCACGCCGGCCAGGATCAGGTTGCGCAGTCCAGACATTCGCTCGCCCTTGTCGAGGGCGACGAGATCAGTCGCCCGGTTTGATCTCGGCCACCACCAGCCCCTTGGGACCTTCGGCGAACAGAACCCTGACCGTCTCGCCCGGAACCAGATCGTCCAGGCCGAAGCGACGCAGGGTCTCGATATGAACGAAGATATCGCCTGGATCGCTGGCGCGCACCACGAATCCATAGCCCTTGGTGCGATTGAACCATTTGACGGTGGCGGATTCGAGCTCACCCGACGCAGCGGTCGCGGCCCCTTCCAGACCTCGATGATCGCTGCGCAGGCTTTCGTAGCCGCCGGAGCGAACGCGCGGGGACACCGGGGCACCCTCGCCGACCTCATGGACCTGGGTGACCTGCCAGCCCTTGGGGCGGCGCACGCAGTCACAGGTGATCGGTGCGCCCTCGCCCACCGTCTCGTGACCGCTGTCCCTCAGGCTGCTGACGTGCAGAAGCACGTCACGGGCATCCGTGTGCGCGGGCTCGTCCGGCACAATGAAACCATAGCCCTTGCCCGGATCGAACCATTTGATCCGGCCGGTGATCCGGACGATGTCCGCGACCTCCGTCCCCTCGAAATCAGACACAACAACACTTCCCCCATCCGCTCCTGACGCGGACGGGTTTCATTTACCACGGTTCCGCGAGCTGTGGAAAAGACAAAAACGCACGTTTCCATCCGCATCGATACCGTTTGGGAAACGTCCTTGCCCGGAAAGGCCATTCAGGTCCTTCGGCAGCCCAAAATCGTCCGTGCGCCATGGACGGACGATGCCGTTATCACACGCACTGCGAGCGAAACTGTCGATGTCGGGGAAATCCCGCGTGGCAGTCCCTAGGGGAGTCGAACCCCTCTCTTCAGGTTGAAAACCTGACGTCCTAACCGATAGACGAAGGGACCGCTGCGCGAGAGCGGGCGATATAGCGGGCGATTCCGGAGGGCGCAAGCATCGAAACGCGGTATTTCGACAGGGACGATCGAGACGCCGTCTATTGGGCCATGCGGGGGTCGGCGATGTCCTCGATCTCGAACTGCACACCCTTCCGGCCGTTCCAGTCGTCGGCCTTCAGGCGACCGGCCACGTTCAGACCGCCCTGCCCGGCCAGCAACGCCTTTCCTCCCGGCAGGTCGGCGCAGCGCCAGGCGATGGCCTTTACCGAATGACCGTCGGCACCGACCAGACGACAGCGGACATGCCCTCCCGCCATGGCGACCGGTTCTCGCGCCTGGACACCGCTGATGGCGAACAGCGGCTCCGGGTTGGCCGGGCCGAACGGGGCCAGTTGCTCGAACGATTCGAACAGGGCCCGGGTCGCGCCGAAGGGTCCTATCAGGGCATCGATCTCGACCCGGTCGATCGCCTCGGCCTCGGCCTGTTCGCCGGACAGTCGATCGTTCAGAAAGTCGCGAAGCTCGTCGATGCGATCAGCACGCACGGTCAGGCCCGCCGCCATGGCGTGACCGCCGCCGGCCATCAGCACTCCTTCGTTCCAGGCCGCCTGGATTGCGCGCCCCAGGTTCATGCCCGGCTGAGACCGGCCCGAGCCCTTGCCGATCCCGTTGACCGCATCCACGCCGATGACGATGACCGGCTTTCTCCAGCGTTCGCGCAGACGACCCGCAACGATTCCGACTACCCCTGGATGCCAGTCGTCGCCGGCGATCACGACGACCGCAGAGCCGTCGGCGTGGCGACCCGTCTGTTCGACGCGACGCGTGGCCTCCTCGGTCACATCTCGCTCAACCTCGCGGCGGGCGATGTTCAGGGCGTCCAGCTCCTGCGCCAGCGTCCGCGCCTCATCCGGATCGTCGGTAGAGAGCAGTCGCGCGCCGAGGTCCGACTTGCCGATTCGACCCCCGGCATTGATTCGCGGCCCGAGGATGAAGCCCGCATGATTCGACTTCGCCGGGCCCTCGACCGCTCCCGATGCGGCCAGCAAGGCCTTCAGGCCGGGATTGCCCCAAGACGACATTACGCCCAGCCCCAGCCCCGTCAGTGCGCGGTTGAAGCCGGTCAGGCCGGTGACGTCACAGATCGCCCCCATGGCAGCGAGATCGAGCCATTGCCGGATGTCCGGCTGATCCCGGTCGGCGAACAGGCCCCGGCTGCGCGCCTCACGGTTCAGGGCGGCCAGCAGGACGAACACCACCCCGGCCGCCGCCAGATTGCCCTGGCCGGAGTTGCAGCCCGGCCGGTTCGGATTGACTACTGCGAGGCAATGCGGTGGTTCCTCGCGCATCATGTGATGGTCGATGACCACGACATCCAGCCCGATCTCGGTCGCATGGGCCACCGCCTCGTTCGCCGCAGCCCCGCAATCGACCGTGATGACCAGATCGGCTCCCGATGCCTTCAGGGTGTCAAAGGCCTTCGCGCTGGGGCCATACCCTTCGGTGATCCGGTCGGGGACATAGATCGGCAGCTCGGCCCCCATGGCCCGGAACCAGCGCACCAGCAGGGCCGCGCTCGAAGCCCCGTCCACGTCATAGTCGGCGAAAACGTGGACACTGCGACCTTGGACCAGGGCCTCGATGATGGCGGTCGCCGCCGCGTCCATATCCATGAAGCTGGACGGATCCGGAAACAGGGCCTTCAGCGTCGGCTTCAGAAAATCGGCACCCTGATCCGACCGGACGCCCCGAGCCGCCAAAGCCCGCGCCAGCGGCTCGTCGAGGCCAAGCGCCTGCATATGAGCGCGGATGACGGCAGGTTCGGCCGGACGCTGTCGCCAGGTGCGACCGGACAGCGATCGTGTGACATCGAGGAAGGCGGGAATGGGTGAGCCGTCGGCCATGCGCAAGGCGGCCTAAGGGCGAGGCCGGTCGATGGACGGCGGTGCCGCAGCCCGGGCGCGCAGGGCCGCAGCGCGTGCCTCGATATCTTCGGTCGTCTGGACGGCATCAGGCGAGACCGGGGTGGCGGCGATCCGCGCGGCGACGTCACGCTGGAAGGCCTCGGCGTCGCCCAGGGTCCACTCCAACCGCTCGACCTCTCCAGCCAGGGCACCGCCAGTGGCGCGCAGGGTGTTGACGCGAGCCGCCACCTGGACAGGCTCGGGGGCCGGGGTCGCCTTGGGGAAGTCTTCCCAGCGCGGATAGGTTCGGTTGGCCTCGACCAGGGCCACGACTCGGGGCGCGACGGGTGACGCGGCATCCACTTCGGGGTCGAACGCGCCGACACAGCCGGAAAGGCATACGCCAGCGGCCAGCAGTGCCGCCAACGAGACCGGCCGAAGAATCTTTTTCCGCGCGCACACGTTCATTTCGGGGTCGGTCATATGCCATGATCGCGACCGGCGGAAGGCGGCATCCCGTTCGCTCCGCCAGGAAACGCCAGAAGGACACCCGATGGCCAAGCGCCCGACCCCGGCCTCCGACCTGCCCTCCTCTGCCGATCTGCCGCCTGCTGCGCCGCGAAAGTCGGGTCGCCCGACCTCGGCCAAGCCGCCTCGCCCGCGCGCCAAGAAGGCGGCCGCCGAAACGGCACCGTCCCTGCCGCCGCCCGAGCCGAAGCCCCAGCCCGAGACCCCGCCCTCCTTGGCCGACACCGTCGAAGCGGCGGCCAACCCATTCGGCACCATGGGGGCCGAGCAGCAGGCCATGCTGGAGACCCTGTCCCTCAACCTGGCCAAGGCCGCGATGACGGCCCAGGCGGCGATGGCCGAGGCGGCGCTTTCCGGCAGGGGCAAGGACCCCGTCGCGGCCATGAACCCCGACCCCTTCAACGTCGGTCCGGCCATGTCCGAGGTGATGACCAGCCTGGCCGCCAAGCCCGAGAAGCTGTTCACCGCCCAGGCCGACCTGTTCAATCGCTATCTGGACCTGTGGGCCACCACGACCCGCCGCGCGGCGGGACAGGAGGCGGCACCGTCGAAGGACAAGCGGTTCAAGGATCCGGCATGGTCCGAAAATCCCATGTTCGACATGATGCGTCAGTCCTACATGGTCACGTCGGACTGGATGAACGGACTGGTCGCCTCGGTCGAGGATGTCGATCCCCTGACCAAGCGCCGCGCCGAGTTCTTCACCAAGCTGCTGACCGACGCCTTCTCGCCCGCGAACTTCCTGGCCTCCAACCCGGCGGCGCTGAAGGCGATGGCCGAGACCAACGGCGAATCCCTGGTCAAGGGGATGCAGAATTTCGCCGCCGACCTGGAACGCGGCGCAGGCAAGCTTCAGATCAGCCAGGCCGACTATGGCAAGTTCGTCGTGGGCGAGAACGTCGCCACGGCCCCCGGTCAGGTCGTCTGGCGAGACGAGTTGTTCGAACTGATCCAGTTCGACGCTGCGACGGATCAGCAGCACAGGATCCCGCTGCTGATCTTCCCGCCGTGGATCAACAAATTCTACATCATGGATCTGCAGCCGGCCAACTCGATGATCCGCTGGCTGTCGGCACAGGGGTTCACGGTGTTCGTCTGTTCCTGGGTCAATCCGGACGTGGACAAGGCCGCGTTCGGCTTTGACGAATACCTGCACAAGGGCATCTATCGCTGCACCGAAAAGGCGATGGAACAGGCCGGGGTCGATCGGCTGAACACCGTGGGCTACTGCATCGGCGGCACCCTGATGGGGATCGCCCTGGCCGACATGGCGGCCAAGGGCGACACGCGGATCAACGCGACCACCTTCTTCGCCGCCCAGCATGACTTTGCCGAGGCGGGCGACCTGCTGCTGTTCACCGACGAACACTGGCTGGCCCAAGTCGAACAGATGATGGATGACGCGGGTGGCGTGCTGCCCGGCGCGGCCATGGCCGAGACGTTCAACGCGCTCAGGGCCAACGACCTGATCTGGTCCTTCTTCGTGTCCAACTATCTGATGGGCAAGTCGCCTGCCGCCTTCGACCTGCTGTTCTGGAACGCCGATCAGACCCGGATGCCCAAGGCCCTGCACATGGACTATCTGCGCAGCCTGTACGGCCAGAACAAGCTGTCGAAGGGCGAGTTCGAGGTCGGGGGGCAGCGGATCGACCTGGGGAAGGTCAAGACGCCGCTGTATTTCCAGGCGTCGCGCGAGGACCATATCGCGCCGATGAACTCGATCTATCGCTCGGCCAAGGTGTTCGGGTCGGACGACCTGACCTTCACCCTGGCAGGATCGGGCCATATCGCCGGTGTCATCAATGCGCCGGCGGCCAACAAGTACAACCACTGGACCAATGACGCCTTCCCCGACACCCTGGCCGAATGGCAGGCGGGTGCGGTCGAGCATCCGGGCAGCTGGTGGCCGCACTGGGCCAAATGGCTGGCTGCGCGTTCGGGTGAGATGATCCCGGCCCGCGACCCGAAGACCGGCCCCTGAAGGCGATCGAGCCGGCGCCGGGGTCCTATGTGAAAGTGAAGTCTTGAAGCGTATCGAACCCAACCTGCTGCTGGCCGTCGCCACCGGTATTCCCCTGCTCCTGCTGACCCTGACCGCGACCGTCTATGGCGAGGCAGGGCCTGCGTGGCGCTATCCGTTCCTGGCCGGGCTCTACACGGTGATGTTCGTGTTCCTGAACCGGCCGCTGGCGCGGCTGATGAAGATCCGGGTCGATCGGCCGCCGATGATCAGCCTGGAAGCCCCGACCTCGGCCTTGTGGGCCGGCATCTTTCCGCTGGTGGTCATGGTGATGGCGGCCGTGCCCTTCTTCGTGCGCGGCTGGGACTACGGCCTGCTGGTGGTCATCGCCTCGATCATGTTCGGCTTCACCGTCGACTCGGCGATGAAGGCCCTCAGCCGGGCTTGAAGATCAGGGCGACGCCGTTGTTGCAGTAGCGTTTGCCGGTCGGGCGCGGCCCGTCGTCGAAGACGTGACCCTGATGCCCCAGGCAGCGGGCGCAGTGGTACTCGACGCGGGGGATGCCCAGGGCCAGGTCGCGCTTGGTGCCGATATTGGCCGGGTTGACCCGGAAGAAACTGGGCCACCCGGTGCCGCTGTCGAACTTCCAGGCCGACAGGAACAGCGGCAATTCGCACCCGCGACAGACGAAAGTGCCGGCGCGGTGTTCCTCGTTCAGCGGGCTGGTGTAGGGCCGCTCGGTGCCCTCGTGCCGCAGCACGTCATAGCTGGCGGCCGGCAGCCGCGCACGCCACTGGGCGTCGGTGATCCGGCGGAAGGGCGACGAGGCGAACGCGGCTTCGTCAGCGCTGGCGGCCTGGGACGAAAACGCTGTGATGGCCAGGGCACCGGTGCCGGTCAGCAATGCACGGCGGTGAGGGATCAGAGTGGCGTGGGTCATACCTCTACATACGGCGCGCGATGGCGGAAGGTTTCAAGCCATCTTCCTTCTCCCCTTAGGGAGAAGGGTCAGGTCAGGCCGGTGTCTTCCGGCAGCCCCAGCATCAGGTTCAGGTTCTGCACCGCCGCCCCCGACGCCCCCTTGCCGAGGTTGTCGAGCAGGGCGACCAGCCGCGCCTGTGATCCGGACCGATCGCCGAAGACGTGCAGGCGCATCCGGTTGGTGCCGTTGAGGCCCTCGGGGTCGATGCCGGTCAGGGCCTCGGTGGTCTCCAGGTCGGCGACCTCGACGAAGCGAGAGCCGGCATAGTGTTCGGCCAGGGCACCGTGGATGACCTCGATCGAGGGCGAGCCCGGAAGGGAGGCCAGATGCAGCGGCACCTCGACCAGCATCCCCTGGCGATAGGCGCCCACAGCCGGGGCGAACATCACGTCGTGGCTCAGGCCGGTGTGACGGGTCATCTCCGGCACATGCTTGTGGTGCTGGGTCAGGCCATAGGCGCGGAACGCGGGCGCCCCGCCTGCTTCGAACTCAGCGATCATGGACTTGCCGCCGCCGGAATAGCCGGACACGGCGTTGACGGTGACGAACCGGTCGGCGGGCACGATCCCGGCCTTCACCAGAGGCCGCATCAGGCCGATGAAGCCGGTCGGATAGCAGCCTGGATTGCTGACCCGCGTCGAGCCCGCGATCGCCGCCCCCTGCCCCACATCCATCTCGGCGAAGCCATAGGTCCAGCCGTCGGCGACCCGGAAGGCCGTGGAGGCGTCGATGACCCGAGTAGTGGCATTGTCGATCATGCCGACCGCCTCTATCGCCGCATCGTCGGGCAGGCACAGGATCACCGCATCGGCCGCGTTCAGCGCCTCACGCCGCGCGGCCGGATCGCGCCTGCGATCGCCCAGCAGGATCAGTTCCAGGTCGGCGCGAGCCTCCAACCGCTCGCGGATCTCAAGCCCCGTGGTGCCGGCTTCGCCGTCGATGAAGATGGTGTGGGTCATGGTCTAGGTTCACGCCAGAGGCCGATTTCGCGGCCAAACAAGTGGGGCTCCCACCCCGCAAATGACTGGACTACCGCGTCGCATTCGAGCGGCTCGTCCACTAGGAAGATGACGATGCGCTCGCCGATTTCTACGCCGCCAGCACTCTTGATGGCATCATCACTCAGGTGATGTGCTCCCGAGGGATCTCGGTCTGCGCCGGAAACTGCGATCCGTTTCATCCGAACCTCCAGAAGAAAAAGGGCGCTCCGGTTTCCCGAAGCGCCCCCAATCCAAACCGTACGAAACGACTTAACGCTTCGAGAACTGGAAGGACTTGCGGGCCTTGGCGCGGCCGTACTTCTTGCGCTCGACCACGCGGCTGTCGCGGGTCAGGAAGCCGTGGGGCTTCAGGACCGGGCGCAGGGCCGGCTCATAGTGGGTCAGGGCGTGCGACAGGCCGTGGCGGATGGCGCCGGCCTGGCCCGACAGGCCCGAACCCTCGACCGTGCAGACGACGTCGAACTGGGTCTCGCGGCCGGTGACGACCAGGGGCTGGGCGATCATCATGCGCAGGATTTCGCGGGCGAAATACTGGAGCTGGTCCTTGCCGTTGATGGTGAACTTGCCGGTGCCGGGCTTGACCCAGACGCGGGCGATCGCGTTCTTGCGCTTGCCGGTCGAATAGGCGCGGCCTTGCGCATCCAGCTTCTGCACATATTCGGGGGCGGCTTCGGCGGTGGTGCCGAGGCCCTTCAGGGCGTCGAAGCCGGTCGCTTCGGTGGCGGTGACGTCGGTCATGCTCAGATGTTCCGGAAGTTCTTGGCGGACATCGACTTGAAGTCGACGATTTCCGGCTGCTGGGCTTCGTGGGTGTGGGTGGCGCCGGCGAAGATGCGCAGGTGCGTCATCTGCAGGCGAGCCAGCGGGCTTTCCTTGGGCAGCATGCGCTCGACGGCCTTTTCAAGGACGCGCTCGGGGAAGCGGCCGTTCAGGACCTTCTGCGGGGTGGTCGATTTGATGCCGCCCGGGTGGCCGGTGTGGCGATAGTAGACCTTGTCGGTCAGCTTCTTGCCGGTGAACACGACCTTGTCGGCGTTGACGACGATGACGTGGTCACCCAGGTCGACGTGAGGCGTGTAGGTGGGCAGGTGCTTGCCGCGCAGGCGGTTGGCGATGAACGTCGCGAGGCGACCGACAACGACGCCTTCGGCGTCGATGACGATCCACTTCTTGTCGACGTCGGCCGGCTTGAGCGCGACCGTGGTGCTCTTCAGCATGTCGGTGGATTCCTGGAAAACGAAACGGGCGGCCCGAGCCAACAGCGGTCGGAACGAGCGGAAGGCGCGCTAGTAGAGGATGGGCGTGCGGAGGTCAATGCGGGCGAAATGCATGACCCGCATCTACATCACTGTTTTTACATCGCTTTTCTAATACGGTACTAAAATACCGCATCTATCAGCACTCGTCATGCCGGTCTTGGCCTGACTTGATCGTCTTGTGGCCAATCCTTGGAGTGGCGGTGGCGGTCTGAAAAACACACCGCCAAAGCGCCAAAGCGCCAGGAATGACGCGGCTCGCGACCGGATCGAACCTGTTCGGCCCGCTTCATTGGACGTGTCAAAGACCGTCACGCGAACATGGAGACGTCAAACGGAACCGCAAGGCCGAGGCCGGATTATTTTCCTAAACGATAGCCCTATCGACGCCTTGGGCCCGACATGAACAGTCTCGGCTGCGAGCGACGCACCATCCACAGGTTCATCGTCGCCAACATCAACACGATGGCCGCGCCTGCCTGGTGCAATCCGCCCAGCCACAGCGGCACGGCGTGGATCAACGTGACAACCCCCAAAAGCGCCTGAAGCCAGAGCGCGCCCGCCACCACGAAGGCGAAGGCGCCGAGTCCCTCGGCCAGCCGCCAGCGCCAGCCCTGGATCGCATAGGCCGTGCCGAACGCCACCAGCAGGTAGCCCCAGATGCGGTGGTTGAACTGGACCAGGGCCTGGTCATGCAAGAAGGCCAGCGCTCCCTTGCCCCATTCCACCGGCGGGAAGAACCCACCGTTCATCATCGGCCAGTCGGTATAGACGAACCCCGCCTTGGCCCCCGCGACCAATCCGCCCAGCAGGCACTGCACGAAGACCGCCCCCAGCAGGACGGCGGCACCCCGGCTCCAGCCCTCGGGCGAGCGCGAATGCTCTTCTCCGGCCCAGGCCTCCAGCCCCGTCCAGATCAGGCCGGCGAAGATGGCGAGCGCCAGCCCCAGGTGGACGGTCAGCCGCTCCGGCGCGACATCGACCCGCTCCGACAGGCCCGACGACACCATCCACCAGCCGATCAGGCCCTGAAGGCCGCCCGCCGCCAGCAGCAGGAAACAGCGCCAGACCAGCCGACGGGGAATCTTTCGCATCAGCAGGAAGACGACGAACGGAACGGCGAACACGACCCCGATCAGCCGGCCGAACAGACGGTGCGCCCACTCCCACCAGAAGATGCCCTGGAACTCGGCCATGCTCATGCCGGCGTTGACCTGGGCGTACTGGGGGATGGCCTTGTATTTCTCGAACGCCTCGGCCCAGGCGGCCGGATTCATCGGCGGCAGGGCACCCATGATGGGCTTCCATTCGGTGATCGACAGGCCCGACCCGGTCAGGCGGGTGATCCCGCCGATGACCACCATGGCGAACACCATGGCCGCGCAGACGAACAGCCATACCGCGACCGATCGACTTTGTTCGCGATAGCCCAAACGCTTCATTCGACGCCTGCCGTCCTGACGGATACACTGTCGTTCTGAACGGAGGCGACAGATCGTCCCCGGACCTTGGCGGTATGCCCGGCCATCAAGGCAAGATCAAAGCGGTTTTCCGAACCTCGTCGTCGCAGGCGGGATCGGGCGGGCACGGAGAATGGACGCCTTGCAGTACGCCGACATCCTCATCGCCGTCGTGGGCGTCCTGATCGTGGCCGGGATCGCCGACATGCTGGGCGGCAAGCGCGGCTTCGGCGGGGCCCTGCTGGTCGCCTCGGTCGGGGCGGCCTGCGGCTGGTTCCTGGTCATCCGGGTGTTTGCCCTGACGACCATGGACGACTGGAACTGGATCCTGTGGGCGCTGGGCGGGGCCGCGCTCAGCCTGCTGGCCTATTACCTTTTGAGGAACAAGCGATGAGCGCGCCCGTCGAACGGCCCAGCCCCCGCCGCGCTCTGGCCGCCCTGCTGACGCTGATCTTCCTGGCCGCCTATGTCTGGACCGTCATCGCGATCGGCGACCGGCTGCCGGACCGCTGGTGGATCGACCTGCTGCTGTTCGGCGGCGCGGGCCTGGTCTGGGGCGTACCGCTGATCCCGCTGTATTCATGGGCTGAGAGGGGGCCTAAGCGCCGCTGAACGAAAAACGGGGCCGTCTTTCGACGACCCCCGACGTCTCTTCTTTTTAGAACGGGTCAGACGAGCTTTGGGTTAATCCAGTATTGCTCGCCGTCTTTGATAGTCATGCCTTCTAGAGTTGGCTTGCAGCTGTCGTATCGCAAACGGCAGGGCTGTTCCCATGCGAGGTGCCAGCCGAGCCCGTATAGGGCGTCCATGATACGGCCCTCAATGCTCCGGCTATGGGTCCCAATGAACAATCGGCGCACTCGGCTGTCTAGAAGTTCTAGGTTGCTCTGGACTAGGCGGACCTCGGCCCCTTGAACATCCCAGTGCATAAAGTCGATGATCCCTAGGCCTTCGCAGATCATATCCAGAGTCAGCCCTGGCACATCGACCATTGGTGTCTCATGGCCCCGATAGTCGCCGCCCGTCTGACCCGCTGCCGCACCATAATCGACAGGCGCGACCCAAGAGGGGATTTGCACGGTCTCCGGCTGATCCCATGCCGCTCCATGCAGGACGCGGATCGTGTGATGTCCCAGCCCATTGCTCCAAAGATGATCCTGAATCATCCCAAGCTTGTTCTCGACGGCCTCAACGGCGACGAGAGTGACGTCTCCAATTCCCCAACGTCGGCAGGCGACCCCAGCCGCACTGATCCAAGGCCCCCAGCCAGCGCCTAACTCTACGATTGTGAATCGTTCCTTGCTGGCCTCGACTGCCGAGAGGATGGCAGAGTACTCTCCAACTCCACCATAAATCCCGTCGTCGGGATCAGGAACCTGGTTGAAGATCGCACCGTCATGAGTGTCCCCTCCGGCGAAGAAATCAACCCGCGTCCGTAATCCCATGAAGTTGATGAAACGACCCGATTCGGAAACCATCTCATGCGGTGGAGCCCGAAAGCGCTCAAGAATACCGCTACGGATGCTGTCCATGAGGTCCATGGCGCGAACATAGAGGAATCAAGATTCGCCGACTAGAGAATGCATGTCCTGCCCGTATCAAAGCATCGACAGGTCGGCGACGGCCAGCAAAGCTTATCCCAAGCCCGTGGCATCATTCGAATGGAGGTGAAGGTCCGATGGCACGTCGAGTTGGATGCGGCCTCAAACTGTAGCAGCGACCGCATCCATGTTCTCGATACCCACCATCGTTTCGCGATGGTCGGAGCGACAGGATTCGAACCTGCGACCCCTTGACCCCCAGTCAAGTGCGCTACCAGGCTGCGCCACGCTCCGAGAGGCGGTCCTATAGCGGGGCACCCTCGCCGCCGCAAACCGAAAATCGGGAAAAGCGCGTCAGGCGGCCAGGACGGCGTCCAGGCGAACGCGAGCGGCCTCCAGATCGGCGATAATGGCCGTCAGGCCTTCGTGGTCGCCGAGGGTTGCGGTGGATGCATCCGACTCAGCGGACGTTGTGGAATCCGGCTCGGCATCCATGACGAAGGTCGAGTCGGGATCGCCATAGGCGGCCAGACGGGCCAGGCCCTGATCCTTGTGCAGGCGCTGGACGCCCTTGATGGTCAGGCCCTCGTCATGCAGCAGGCGCTTGATGGCCTTGAGCACCACGATGTCGTTAGGGCGATAGAACCGACGCCCGCCTGCCCGCTTCACCGGAGTCACGAAGGTGAATTTGGTCTCCCAGAAGCGCAGCACGTGCTGGGGCGCGCCGACTGCGTCCGAGGCTTCGGATATGGTACGAAAAGCCTGAGGGCCTTTTGTGGCGGGCTTGACGGCCAAGGGATCAGGCCCCGACGCCCGCGTCGTGTACCTTGGACTTCATGATCTGGGACGCGCGGAAGCTGATGACCCGGCGCGGATTGATCGCCGCCGGTTCGCCCGTCTTGGGGTTGCGCCCCATGCGGGCACGCTTGTCGCGGACCTGGAAGACGCCGAAGCCCGACAGCTTGACCGTCTCGCCGCGTTGCAGCGCCTCGACGATCAGCTCCAGAGTGCGTTCAACCATGGTGGAGCATTCCTGTCGCGACAGACCCACATCCTCGTGGACGGCCTCGCAGAGGTCGGCTCGGGTCAGGGTGCTCTGTTCGCCCAAGATGTTCGCTCCAATGATCCTGACCCGTTCATAAAGCGGTGAAAACCGCGCAAAGTCAAAGTCGGAAGCGTCACCTTACAGGCGAATTGCGCAGGCGCCCCAGGTCAGGCCGCCCCCCATGGCCTCCAGCAGCACCAGATCGCCGCGCTTGATGCGCCCATCCTGGATCGCGGCATCCATCGCCAGGGGTATCGAGGCGGCCGAGGTGTTGGCGTGCAGGGCCACGGTGGTGATCACCTTGTCCTCGTCCAGACCCAGTCGATCGCCGACGCCCTTGATGATTCGCTGGTTAGCCTGGTGCGGCACGAACCAGTCGACGTCGGCGATCTCGATATCCGAGGCGGCGCAGGCGGCGGTGATGGCCTCGGCGATGTTCACCACGGCATGGCGGAACACCTGATTGCCCAGCATCCGCAGATGGCCAACCGTCCCCGTCGTCGTCGGCCCGCCATCGACATAGAGCAGGTCCGTCTTGGTGCCGTCGCAGCGCAGGGCGAACCCCAGCAGGCCTTGGTCCGCCTTGGTCCCCTGCCCCTCGCGCGGCTCGACCACGAACGCTCCGGCCCCGTCGCCGAACAGGACGCAGGTGGTCCGGTCGGTCCAGTCCATCAGCCGGGTCATCTCCTCGGCGCCAATGACCAGGGCGCATTTGGCCATGCCCCGCGCCACGAACCCATCGGCGACGCTGAGCGCATAGACGAAGCCCGAGCACACCGCCTGGACGTCGAAGGCGATGCCGACCGGACAGCCCAGCTTACGTTGGACGATCGAAGCGGTGGCTGGAAAGGTCATGTCCGGCGTCGTGGTCGCGACGATGATCAGGTCCACGTCGGCCGGGGTCTTGCCCGCGTCGGCCAGGGCGCGGCGCGCGGCCTCGGTCGCCAGGTCGCTGGTCGGCTGGTCGTCGCGCGCCTGATGGCGCTGGCGGATGCCGGTGCGCTCGACGATCCATTCGTCGGAGGTGTCGACGAACTTTGACAGGTCCGCATTGGTGACGACCTTTTCCGGCAGGAAAGAGCCGACGCCGGTCACGGCGCTACGGGTGACGCTCACTACAGACTTTCTCCGGAAATCGTCGGGCTTTCGGGGGCGGGTTGGGCGGCGTGCATGACGGCGTCGAGCTTGCCCATCTTCTCGCCGACCTTGACCAGATAGTCGCTGCGGGCCAGGTCGACGCCGATGCGGATGGCGTTGCCGAAGCCCTTGGCATTGGCCCCGCCGTGGCTCTTCACGACGATGCCGTTCAGTCCCAGCAGCGGCCCGCCATTGATGGCGCTCGGGTCGATCTTCTGGCCCATGGCCTTGAGCGCCGGCAGGGCGATCAGGGCCCCCAGCTTGGCCTGGACCCCCGACGTCAGGGCTTCCTTCAGCAGGGCCGAGATGAAGCGCGCGGTGCCTTCGGCCGTCTTGAGCGCGATATTGCCGGTGAAGCCGTCGGTCACGACCACATCGACCGTGCCCTTGGCGATGTCGTCGCCCTCGACGAAGCCGTGGTAGTTCAGGTCGAGACCACCGGCGCGCAGCACCGCATGGGCCTCGCGTACATCCTCATGGCCCTTCATGTCCTCTGAGCCGACGTTCAATATGCCGATGGTGGGACGGCCGGAGCCATGGACGGCGGCGTGAAACGCCTCGCCCATGATGGCGAACTCGATCAGTTGTTCGGCGTCGCTCTCGATATTGGCACCGACGTCCAGCACCGCCGTCACGCCCTTCAGGGTCGGCCAGCTGGCCACGATGGCGGGTCGCTCCAGGCCCGGTGCCGACATCCGCAGGATCAGCTTGGAGATCGCCATCAGGGCGCCGGTGTTGCCGGCCGACACGACGGCACCCGCCTCGCCCGACTTCACCGATTCGACCGCGTTCCAGAGGCTGGAGCCCTTGCCGCGGCGCATGGCCTGGGCGGGCTTCTCGTCCATGGCGACGACCTTGTCGGTATGACGAATCTGGCAAACGTCGTCGCCCAGTCGGCACGTCGCCATCTCGGCCGCGATCGCCGCCTCGTCACCATGCAGCAGGAACCGCACCCCTTCCCCGCCGTGACGTCGGATGTAGTCGCGGACGCCGGGCACCACCACGGCCGGGCCGTGGTCGCCGCCCATCGCGTCGAGGGATATCAGGACTGGGGATGGCAAGAGGCTGTTCGCTCCGGACGCGTGATCGCGTCGCTCATCTATTGGGCGAGGCATACCGCCGCAACGGCGACGATGCAAAGCGGCTGTCGTTACGTCAGGTTTCCCCGGCGTCCTTCGCCTTGAATTGCTTGAGGACCGCAAACGGCGAAATCTCTGCCGGCTCCTCGGGCTGGACGAACTCCGCGCCGGGTTTTCTCGGAAAGGGATCCAGCGTCAGCGCCAGTTGTTCGACGGCGTACTGGCCCAGATCGATTCGCCCGTCCTCGATCACGTCGGGGGCGTCATCGTCCAGGGTGATCTCGATTTCGTCGGTCTCGATCGGGTCGACAGCCTCGACAAGATCGATCGAGAATCGTTGATCGATCTCGACCGGCAGGGGCTCAAGGGTGATGCCGCAGGTCTGGACGGCACTGGCCCGGACGCGGCCGGTCAGGCGATATCCGGCGTTGGCGGCCGGGGCCACCGACAGGTCGGCGACGAAGGCGTCCAGCGACGCGAGGTCCAGAGCCTTGGCGATTTTCGCCCGCGCCGCCGCGTCCGGTTCCAACGTCCGGTCCAGACCCTTGCCGATCTCGTTCAGGCGGACCGGCTCGCTCAGGGGCAGGGTCGGGGTCATGCGGCGATCTCCGGCCAGGCTGGCGTGGCGAGCACATCGGCGAACGGCTGAGCGCCCAGAGTCCGACGCGCCGCAAGGGCGTAGCGGGCCAGCGGCTCGGCCCGCGCTGCGTCCTCGGTCCCATAGACGTTGCGCGCCAGGTTGGCGGACAGGGCACCGACGTCCTCAGCCCGCAGCGGTCCCTCATAGGCGGTCATCCGGCCGTAGAGGGCCTCACCCAGCTTGCGCATCTTCTTGGCCATCGAGACATCTCCGACGCCGAGTTCGCGCAGTACATTGTCCAGAGCCGAAACATAGACGTCGAACAGGCTCTGGGCGGCCGCTGCGCCCTCGGCCGGCCCTTCACTGTCCTCGTCGCGCAGCCGCAGGATCAGCAGCAGGGCGTGCAGGGTGTAGAGCTCGAACCGCGCATCGATCCGGTCCTCGACGCCCAGGTCGGTATAGAACGCCGGTTGGCGCGCCTGCGCGGACACCGCCGCATACAGGGCCTCGCCCACCGGGGGCGGCGATTTGGGTCGTTTTCTCAGCAGAGCAGTCAGCATGTCATGCGGCCCCTTTTCCGCCGCGACGTTGAACTAGGACGCGGGTCCGGTTAGGTCAAAGACCTTGTTGCTCGTCAGGCCCCATCCATGACCCGTATTCCTGCCCTCGTCGCCGCCGTCGCCGTGCTCGGAACCCTGGGCGCCTGCGCTCCCGTGGTTGGGCTGCACGGGTTCCAGGTCGTCGACGTGGCACCGTCGGACATCGTCGCGGGCACCGACACCAAGGAGACGGTGCTGGCTCGCCTGGGCACGCCCTCGACCACCTCGACCTTCGAGAAGGACCAGATCTGGTACTATATGAGCCAGACGACCGAGCGTTACACCTACAACCGTCCCCAGGTTTCCCAGCGCAGCATCACCGAGATCACCTTCAACGAGGCCGACGGCAAGGTCGCCGCTGTGCGCACCCTGGGCCTGGACGACGGCGAGAAGATCGCCATGGAACGTCGCGAGACCCCGACCCGCGGTCGCGCCCTGACCATCATGGAACAGCTGCTTGGCAACGTCGCCCGAGGCCAGTTGCCCCGCACCGACGAAGACGTCCCGGGCGCGCGCCGTCCGGACTAGGAACTATCTCTCCCTCCCCCTGCGGGGGAGGGCAGATCGCGAAGCGATCGGGTGGGGGCGGCAAAGCGATACGGCGCTGTCTTGCCTTGCCCTTCCCACCCGGTCTTCGCTGCGCTTCGACCACCCTCGCCCGAGGGGGAGGGAGACAGAAAACGCCCCGGAGATCGCTCTCCGGGGCGTCTTTCATTTCAGCGGCCTGATCCTGGGATCAGAACACCTTGCCGCTCGCCAGCACCGCCAGCAACAGCAGGGCCACGATGTTGGTGATCTTGATCATCGGGTTCACGGCAGGGCCTGACGTGTCCTTGTAGGGATCGCCGACCGTGTCGCCGGTGACAGCGGCCTTGTGGGCCTCTGAACCCTTGCCGTGGAGGACGCCGTCCTTGTCGGTGAAGCCCTCCTCGATCACCTTCTTGGCGTTGTCCCAGGCCCCGCCGCCACTGGTCATGGAGACCGCGACGAACAGGCCGGTGACGATGACGCCCATGAGCATGGCACCGAGAGCCGCGAACGCCGTGGCCTTGTCCGTGATGGCCAGGATCGCGACGAACAGGACGATCGGCGACAGCACAGGCAACAGCGACGGCACGATCATCTCGCGGATCGCGGCCCTGGTCAGGATGTCGACCGCCTTGCCGTACTCGGGCTTGACCTCATAGGTCATGATGCCCGGGTTCTCGCGGAACTGGCGACGCACCTCGGCGACGACCGCCTCGGCCGCGCGCCCCACCGCCATCATCGACATCCCGCCGAACAGGAAGGGCAGCAAACCCCCGAACAGCAGGCCGACGACGACATAGGGGCTTGTCAGGTCGAAGGTGACCTCGCCCAGACCGTAGAAGAACGACCCCGGCAGGGCTTCGGCGGCGAAGTACTTCAGGTCCTCCGTATAGGCCGCGAACAGCACGAGCGCGCCGAGACCCGCCGAACCGATCGCATAGCCCTTGGTCACGGCCTTGGTGGTGTTGCCCACGGCGTCCAGCGCATCGGTGGAGTGACGCACTTCGGGCGGCAGGCCCGCCATTTCGGCGATGCCACCCGCGTTGTCGGTGACAGGACCGAAGGCGTCGAGCGCCACGATCATCCCGGCGACACCCAGCATGGTCGTGGTGGCGATGGCGATGCCGAAGGAGCCGGCCAGCTGGAAGCTGGCCACGATGCCGACGATGATGACCAGGGCGATCGGGGCGGTCGCCTCGAGCGAGACGGCCAGACCCTGGATCACATTGGTGCCATGGCCCGAGACCGAGGCCTGGGCCACCGAACGGACGGGACGGTAGTTAGAGCCGGTGTAGAACTCGGTCACCACCACGATGGCGGCGGTGACGGCCAGGCCCACGACACCCGCCCAGAACAGGCTCATCGGCTGGATGACAAGCCCGCCCGTAGTCGTGATCGCATCCGGAACCAGCTGCGAGATCACCCACCAGACCGCGCCGACCGACAGGACGCCGGTGACGATGAGGCCCTGGTACAGCGCCCCCATGATGTTCTGGTTCTTGCCCAGACGCACGAAGAAGCTGCCGATGATCGAGGTCACGATGCAGACGCCGCAGATCGCCAGCGGCAGCAGCATCATTGCCCCGACATACTCCGAGCCGCGGAAGAAGATGGCGGCCAGCACCATGGTCGCCACGGTCGCGACCGCATAGGTCTCGAACAGGTCGGCGGCCATGCCGGCGCAGTCGCCGACGTTGTCGCCGACGTTGTCGGCGATGGTCGCGGCGTTGCGGGGATCATCCTCGGGGATACCCGCCTCGACCTTGCCCACCATGTCACCGCCGACATCGGCGCCCTTGGTGAAGATGCCGCCGCCCAGACGCGCGAAAATCGAGATCAGCGAAGCCCCGAAGCCCAGGGCCACCAGACCGTCCACGACCTCACGGCTCGTGGGCTCCAGGCCCATATGGACGACCAGGACGGCGAAATAGCCGGCGACCCCCATCAGGGCCCCGCCCGCCACGAACATGCCGGTGATGGCGCCCGAGCGGAACGCCAGGTCCAGGCCCTTGGCCAGGCTCTGGGATGCCGCATGGGCCGTGCGCACATTGGCGCGCACCGAGATCAGCATCCCGGCATAACCGGCCGCACCCGACAGGACCGCGCCGATCAGGAAGCCGGCCGCCGCATAGGGTCCGATCAACAGCCAGGCCGCGATCAGGACGACCACGCCGACGATACCGATGGTGAAATACTGACGCTTCAGATAGGCCGACGCCCCTTCCTGGATGGCGGCGGCGATCTCTCGCATCTTGTCGTTGCCCGTCCCGGCCTTCATCAGGACGAAGGTCTGGATCGCCCCGTACAGGACTCCCAGAACGCCGGCCCCGAAGGCCAGCGTGAGTATGTGATTCATTGGCGTTTCCGTGCCTAAAAAGCCCCCGGCTCCTTGGCGCGGCGGGCCTTATGACCTCTGTCCGCCTTCCGGTACCCCCCGGGTGCATCGGACGCTGAGATTGCGCCCACTCGGGAATTGCCCACAGACCGTGCCAAATGCGGCGCGATGACGCAAGCGGAACAAATTCAGGCCCCTCCGGGCACTCCGGTCCGGCGACGGGGCGTCTGCATCAGGACTTCGGACTTCACGACCGAACCGGGACCCGACACCACATTGGCGATGGCCATCATGGCGGCGTTGATCGCGTTCTCATTGAGCTTCGTCCAGTCGCCTGGCACGGTGAAGGGCGCGCGATGGGCGGTCCGGACCAGGGCGTCGCGGAAAAAGGGATCCTTGCCCCGCATGGCGGTGGCGTCGGCACCCGGACCCAGGGTCAGTTTGACCGTGACGAAGACGTAGTTGCGCAGGCGGCCGTCGGCGACGACCGGCAGGCCGACCCCGCTGATGTTCAGGGTCACGCCCTCGGCCGGGGCGGCGCTTTCGCTGGCCAGGGCGGATGTGGCGGCGGCACCTGCGAGGGCGACGGTTCCGACGGCGATGAGGTCTCTGCGGCGCATGATCGGACCCTACAGCTCAGCCGTTAGGATTGGGTTTCGAGCCTAGCCGTGGGTGAAGCCCGGTTTCGACAAGGTGATCGGCTGGCCCCCGAACCTCGTGGTCACCCCCTGCCCCTCCGTAACCCGGCCCAGTCTGGTCAGGCGGACGTGCCGCCGTTCGGCCTCACGCCGCAGTTGGGCTTCGTCCGAGGCCGGAGTGGTGAAGGCGATCTCATAGTCGTCGCCGCCGGTCACCAGTTGCTCCAGTGCCGCCTGTTCATCGACCCGGCTGTCGAACCAGGCCTGGCCGGCAAGGGACAGGGGCGTCAGTTCCAGATCGATCTCGATTCCCACGCCGCTGGCCGCTGCGATGTGGCCGAGGTCCGCGACCAGGCCGTCCGAGACGTCCAGCGACGCGCTGGCCAGGTCATGGATCACCGACGAAAAGGCCAGTTGCGGCATGGGCCGACGGTAGTGGTCGATCAGGGCGGTCATCCGCTCGGGCGCAAGCTTCAGATTGCCGCGCGCCGCCTGAAGGCCGAGGTAGCCGTCGCCGATCTGGCCGGTGACGAAGACCAGATGGCCAGGACGGGCTCCATTGCGGCCCACGACGCGCCCCTTGGCGGCCCAGCCCAGCATCGTCAGCGAGAACGAGGCCGGTCCCGGCGTGACGACAGTGTCTCCGCCCAGCAGGGCCACGCCGAACGCCTTCTGATCCCGCGCCAGTCCTTCTGCAAAGGCGACCCGCTCTGGCCAGCCGCAGCGTTCCGACCAGTGGCAGGCCAGCAGATAGCCGAACGGCTCCGCCCCCTTGGCGGCCAGATCCGACAGGTTCACGCGCAGCAGCTTCTGGGCCACCGTGTCGAGCGGGTCGTCGGGCAGGAAATGGACGCCTTCGACGATGGCATCCTTGGTCAGGACGAGGTCGTAGCCGGGTCGCGACGGCAGGACGGCGACATCGTCCTTCAGCCCCCGGCCCCACTCCGGATGGGCCAGCGGGGCCAGCAGTCGGGTGATGGTCTCGAACTCGCCGGCGACATCGACCGCGGCCATGGCAGCTTACGCCTTCGGGCGGACGTCGCGGGCCACGCCGTCAAGGGCGGCGTTGACGAACTTGGCCTCGGCCTCGTCGAAGAAGGCCTTGGCCAGCTCGACATACTCGTCCAGCACGATCTCGCGCGGCACGTCCGGCTTGTGCGCCAATTCCCAGGCCCCCGACCGCAACAGGGCGCGCAGGGTCGCGTCGAGCCGCTCCAGCCGCCAGTTGGAGGCCAGACGCGCCTTGATGGCGGCATCGATATCGCGCTGGTTGGCGATGACGCCGCGCACGATCCCGGCGAACCATTCCTCATCGGCCTCGGCCAGGGGCTCGCCCTCGATGTCGGCATCGAAGCGGTGGTTGGAGAACTCGGAGATGACCGTCTCGACCCCCTCCCCGGCCAGTTCCATCTGGTACAGGGCCTGAACGGCGGCCAGACGCGCGACGGTGCGGGCCCGACGCTGGCGCGAACTCAGCTGCGGCTCGGCCCGGGCCTTCTCGGCCTCGGCCAGTTGTTGCAGCACGGCCTGAATGGAGTTGGGTTCGGTCATCCGCCGAGCCCTACGCGCAACCGCTTGCGCAGCGCAATCAGGTCCATGCAGGCGCGGGCCGCCCCGCCGCCCTTGTCGCCCTCGCTGATCCGGGCGCGGGCCCAGGCCTGATCCTCGTCCTCCGTGGTCAGGATGCCGTTACCGATGGCCAGACCCTTCAGCCCCAGTTGCATAAGGCCGGCCGCCGACTGATCCGAGACGATCTCGAAATGATAGGTCTCGCCACGGATGATGCAGCCCAGGGCGACGAAGCCGTCGTAGCGCGGTGCGGTCGGAAAGCGGCCGGCCTCGTCGGCCATGGCGATGGCGGTCGGGACCTCCAGCGCGCCGGGCACGGTCACGACGTCGAAGTCGGCACCCTGGGCGCGCAGGGCGTCCTTCGCCCCGTCCAGCAGAGCGTCGGCCAGATCGTCATAGTAGCGCGCCTCGACGATGAGGACGCGAGGGGGATCGGTCAGGATTGGTCTTCTCCGTTCATGCCGCGCCAGCCGACGATGCGCAGGCCGTAGCCCTCCAGCGCCGTGGGTTCGGGGCGGGTCGAGCTCATCACGATCATGTCGCGCACCCCGAGGTCCAGAAGGATCTGGGCACCCAGGCCATAGACCTTGATGGCGCGGTCGCTGACGGCGGGTCTCTCTGCGCCGGCGAGGCGCTCGGCCAGGCTCTGCAGCGAGGGGTCGCGCAGGAAGACCACGACGCCCGGTTCCGCAGAGCCGCTGATCGCCTTCAGGGCCGAGGGAATATAGTTCTGGCGGTCCTCGCGATGACCCAGAAGGTCGGCGGCGAAATCGACCTGGTGCATCCGCACGACGACCGGCTTGCCCGGCTCGATGCGACCATGGACGAGCGCGACGTGCTCTCCGCCCTCGATGGTATCGCGATACAGCATCAGCCGGAACGGTCCGCCGTGGACGCTTTCGAACGGCGTGTCCATGACCCGCTCGACATAGCGTTCGGTGCGGCGGCGATAGGCGATCAGGTCGGCGATGGTGCCGATCTTCAGCCCGTGCAGCTGGGCGAAGGCGACCAGGTCCGGCATCCGGGCCATGGTGCCGTCCTCGTTCATGATCTCGCAGATCACGCCCGCAGGGGTCAGGCCGGCCATGCGGCTGATGTCCACCGCCGCTTCGGTATGGCCGGTGCGGACCAGAACCCCGCCGTCGCGCGCCACCAGCGGAAAGACGTGGCCCGGCGAAACGATGTCATCGGCCCCTTTGGACGGGTCCGAGGCCACCTGAACCGTTCGCGCCCTGTCCGCCGCCGAGATGCCGGTCGTCACCCCTTCGGCCGCCTCGATCGAGACGGTGAAGGCGGTCGCCATGCTCTCGCGGTTCTCGGAAGCCATGGGCGGCAGGCGAAGCTGGCGCGCGCGCTGGGCCGTGATGGCCAGGCAGATCAGGCCGCGCGCATGGCGGGCCATGAAGTTGATCTGGTCCGGGGTGGCGAACTGGGCCGGGATAATGACATCACCCTCGTTCTCGCGGTCTTCGGCGTCGACGAGGATGTAGGGACGGCCGTTGCGGGCGTCCTCCAGAATGTCCTCGATCGGGCTGATCGGGCTGTCGTTCATATTGCTGGCGAGCTGCATCATGCCGTCTCCTGCCACCGCGCGAGATATCGCGCCAGCATGTCGATCTCGAGATTGACCGGATCACCGACCTTCAGGGCACCCAGGGTCGTCGCCTCCCAGGTGTGGGGGATGATGTTCAGGTCGAAACGGCAACCGTCCACGGCATTGACCGTCAGCGACACGCCATCGACGGTGATCGAACCCTTGGCGGCGATGTAGCGGTGCAGGGGCTCCGGGGCCTCGACGACGACCTTGTGCGATCCACCGACCCGTTCGATCGAAACCACGGTTCCCAGACCATCGACATGGCCCGACACGACATGGCCACCCATCTCGTCACCGAGCTTGGCGGCGCGCTCCAGATTGACCCGGTCGCCGGCCGCCCAGCGCCCCAGCGTCGTCTTGTCCAGCGTCTCGCCCGAGACCTCGACCGCGAAGGCACCGTCGAGACGTTCGACCACCGTGAGGCAGCAACCCGCGTGGCTGATCGAGGCACCCAGGTCGATGCCCGACACGTCCCAGGCTGTATCGATCTCGTAGCGCCGGTCGCGCTCGGTCTGCCGGACCGCGCGGACGCGACCGATATCGGTGACGATGCCCGTGAACATTACCGCGTCGCCCCGAAAAGTGGTCGCCGGTTCTCGGATAGGGTGACGCGCAGCATCAGGAATGCCTTTCGTAGCGTTCCCACAGGTCGTTACCCAGAGCCTCGACCGCAAGGCGCCGGTACTTCGGAGCATTGGCCAGTCGCGCCAGTGACAGGGCGGCGACACCCGGTCGACCGTCCCCGCCCAGCAGGATCGGGGCCCGGAACCACTCGATGGCGTCCACCAGCCCGGCCGTCACGAAACAGGCCGCCACCCGGCCGCCACCCTCGATCATCAGCTCCTTGACGCCACGCTCGGCCAGCAGGGCCATGACGGCGGCGATCGTCGGGCGGTTCTGGGCGTCGCCTGCGACCCGGACGATCTCGGCCGCGCCGATCGGGCCTGTCGTGGCCGGATCGCGGGTCGTGACGATCAGGGTGCCTTCCACCGCCAGCCGGGCGAACGGAGGCGTGCGCAGCCGGCTGTCGAGCACGACCCTCAAAGGATTGCGTCCAGGTGTCTCGCCCTCAGGCAGCCTGACGGTCAGGCGCGGGTCGTCGGCGAGCACGGTTTCGACCCCGACCAGGACGGCGTCGCTCTGGCTGCGCAAGCGATGGCCCTGCAGTCGGGCTTCGGGACCTGTGATCCACTGGCTCTCGCCCGAGGAGGTGCCGATACGCCCGTCCAGGGATGTCGCGATCTTGAGGGTCACGCGGGGCCGCGTTTCAGGCGCCGACATCAGCTTTCGTCCAGGCCTTCGGCACCGAGGAAGCGCGCGAAATCCCCCGTGTGCCTGAAGTCCTTGTAGACCGAGGCGTAGCGGACATAGGCGACCTCATCGACGCTCTTGAGGGCCTTCATGATGAAATCGCCGACGACGCTGGAGGCGATCTCGGTTTCGCCGAGGCTTTCGAGTTGACGCGTGATGCGGCTGACCAGCTGCTCGACCTGTTCGGCCTGGACCGGGCGTTTGCGAAGGGCCACCGACAAGGACCGCTCCAGCTTGTCGCGGTCGAAGGGGGCGCGGCGGCCGTTCCGTTTCAGGATGACCAGTTCACGCAACTGGACCCGCTCGAAGGTCGTGAAGCGCCCGCTGCATTGCGGGCAGGACCGCCGACGCCGGATGGCCGAGCCGTCGTCCGACGGTCGGCTGTCCTTTACCTGCGTATCCTGATGGCCGCAAAACGGGCACTTCATCGTCGGCCTATCCGTAGATCGGGAAGCGGCGCGTCAGTTCGCGCACCTTGCCGGCGACCTCGGCGATCACGGCCGGATCGGCCTCGTCGCCACCGTTCATCGAGGAGACGACGTCGGCGATCCAGTGACCGATCGACTGGAACTCCTCGACGCCAAAGCCGCGCGTGGTGCCGGCCGGCGTGCCCAGGCGAACGCCCGAGGTGACGGTGAAGGGTGCCGTGTCGAACGGCACGCCGTTCTTGTTGCAGGTCATCAGGGCGTGTTCGAGCTGAGCCTCAGTCGCCTTGCCGGTGACGCTCTTGGGCCGCAGGTCGACCAGGACGATGTGGCTGTCGGTGCCGCCCGACACGACCGCCAGACCGCGCTCGATCAGCACGGCCGACAGGGCCTGGGCGTTGGCGACGACCTGTTTCGCATACAGCTTGAACTCGGGCTTGAGCGCCTCGCCGAAGGCCACGGCCTTGGCGGCGATGACGTGTTCAAGAGGCCCACCTTGCAGGCCGGGGAAGACGGCCGAGTTGATCTTCTTGCCCAGCTCGACGTCGTTGGACAGGATCATGCCGCCCCGTGGACCCCGCAGGGTCTTGTGCGTCGTCGTGGTCACGACATGGGCGTGGGGAAGCGGATCGGGATAGGCGCCGCCCGCTACCAGACCCGCATAGTGGGCCATGTCGACGAACAGATAGGCCCCGACGCTGTCGGCGATCTCGCGGAAGCGCTTGAAGTCGATGTGACGGCTATAGGCGCTGGCACCCGCCACGATCAGCTTGGGCTTTTCCTTCAGCGCCATTTCGGCGACGTGGTCGTAGTCGATCAGGTTGTCGTCCTCGCGGACCTTGTAGGTCACGGGCCGGAACCACTTGCCCGACTGGTTGGCCGGCGAGCCGTGGGTCAGGTGGCCGCCGCAGGCCAGGTCCATGCCCAGAAAAGTGTCGCCGGGTTGCAGCAGGGCGAAGAACACCGCCTGGTTGGCCTGCGCCCCCGAGTGCGGTTGTACATTGGCGAAAGCACAGCCGAACAGCGCCTTGGCTCGCTCGCGCGCCAGGTTCTCGGTGATATCGACGTATTCGCAGCCGCCGTAATAGCGCCGCCCCGGATAGCCCTCGGCATATTTGTTGGTCAGGACCGACCCCTGCGCCTCCAGCACAGCCTTGGAGACGATGTTCTCGGAGGCGATCAGCTCGATCTGTTCCTGCTGACGCGCCAGCTCGCCTTGGATGCCGCCGAAGACATCCGGATCGGCGTCGGCCAGCGACTTCGAGAAATAGGCGTCGTGGACGAAGGATGCGGTCACGGGCGGCGGTCCTGAAAGCAGTCGGAAACGGAGGGCCTATCTAGGCCCGACAGGGTTCCACCACAACATGTAGTGTCAGGGCCGCGACAACAGACGCTGAAGCTTGGCGATGGCCAGCCGTTCGACGGCCCTGGGTTCCACGGCGGGGCCGACGGCGGTGGCCTCTGTGCCGGTCGCCACATGGACTGCGGTGACCTTCAGATAGGTCCCGTTGCGGGTGGATTCGACGATGACCTCGCCGAGGTCGTCGGCCATCACGCCGCCGCCGGCATCCGGGCGATGTGGCAGTGGGTCCAGAGCTTGTCCATGGCGCTGACCAGGGCGTCCATCATGCCGTCGTCGTGGTTCGGCGAGGGGGTGAAGCGCAGGCGTTCGGTGCCCTTGGGGACGGTCGGATAGTTGATCGGCTGGACATAGACGCCGAACTCTTCGAGCAGCATGTCCGAGATCATCTTGGTGTGGACCGGGTCGCCGACGAAGACCGGGACGATGTGGCTTTCGCTCGGCATGACCGGGATGCCGGCGGCGGCGAAGCGGTCCTTGAGCGTCTGGGCGCGCTCCTGATGGGCGACGCGCAGTTCGGGGTGGGCCTTCAGGTGACGCACCGAGGCCAGGGCCCCGGCGGTCAGGGCGGGCGGCAGGGACGTCGTGAAGATGAAGCCGGAGGCCCACGACCGCACAGCGTCGATGATCACGGCATCGGCGGCGATGTATCCGCCCATGACCCCGATGGCCTTGCCCAGGGTGCATTCGACGATGTCGATGCCGTCGAGCACCCCGTCGCGTTCGGCGACGCCCGCGCCGGTCGCGCCGTACAGGCCGACCGCATGGACCTCGTCGAGATAGGTCATGGCACCGTACTTTTTCGCCAGCGCGATCGTGCCCTTCAGGTCGGCGATGTCGCCGTCCATCGAATAGACGCTCTCGAAGGCGATCAGCTTGGGCGCATCGGCGGGGGCCGAGGCCAGCAGGCTTTCGAGGTGTTCGAGGTCGTTGTGCAGGAAGACGTGGCGTTCGCCGCCGCCATTCCTGATGCCGGCGATCATAGAGGCGTGGTTCAGCGAATCGGAGAAGGTGATCAGGCCCGGCAGGATGCGTTGCAGGGTCGTCAGCGTCGCCTCGTTGGCCACATAGCCCGAGGTCATCAGCAGGGCGGCTTCCTTCTGGTGCCAGCTGGCCAGCTCGGCTTCCAGATCGACGGCCGAACGCGTGGTGCCCGAGATGTTGCGCGTGCCGCCGGCACCGGCACCCACGGCGTCGATCTCGGCCTGCATGGCCTCGAGCACCGCCGGATGCTGACCCATGCCGAGATAGTCGTTCGAGCACCAGATGACGACGTCCTGCTCGGTCCCGTCGTCACGGCGGCGCACGGCCCTGGGGAACTGACCACGAACGCGCTTCAGATCGGCGAAGACGCGGTATCGCCCCTCGCCCTTGACCTGGTCGACTGCGGATTCGAATGCGGCCTTGTAGTCGAACACCTTGGGCGATCTTTCGGAGAGCGATCTTTCGCGCGCAAAAAACGTGGCGGGTCTTTGCGCCGATTGGCGCTTTCTGTCCATGAAACGGCAAGGACAAAACGCCGCAAACCCCTAATTGATAACGATTATCAATAGACGTTGGCAGCGCTCGCCGATGTCGCTTCTCTTCTCAGCACCAGAGTCTTGCGTGAGATAGGTGCCCTAACTCCGGGGCTTTCTGAACCGCAGCATGAACTGGCTGGTCTTGCCCCGGATCGCCTCGTCGAAGACGTTTGCCGTCAGAGGATCGGTGGTGTTGGCCAGGATGTCGCTTTCGCCGTCCAGGACGAAGCCGGCGGCCTGGACCTCGGCCTTGACCGACTCGATGTCGATACGGTGCAGGGTGTTGGCCTGGGTTATCGCGGTTCCGGCGGCGGCGTGGTGGTCGACGATGACATAGAGGCCGCCGGGCTTCAGAGCCGCGAAGGCCGCCGCATTGACCCTGGTCGCCGTACCCGGACCGAATGGCGTCAGATGGAGGTCGTGATAGTTCTGGGCCGTGAAGATCAGGTCCAGCCCGGCCGGGAACTCGGGGGCGCCGATCGGCGAACGGATGGCATCGACGTTGGCGAGCTCATCGACCTTGGTGATGCTGGTCCCGTAATCGGCGGAAAAACCGATGAACTCGGCGGGCTGCCATGCCGTCACACGACCGGTCGGGCCCACGGCAGCGGAGAAGACGCGGGTGAAATAGCCGCCGCCGATGATCATGTCGGCGATCTTCTGGCCCGGCGCGACCTGGGCGAAGGCCAGGGTTTCGGCGGTGTGGCGGGCCGCGTCGCGGGCACGGTCCTCGGCCGGGCGAGCCGGGTCAGCGAGGGCGGCGGCATAGGGCGTCGGTGTCTGGGCGGTCTGGGCGGACACGGCACCGCCGATGCCGGCGGCCAGCACCGCGATCGACGCGGCCAGGATCAGTGAGCGACGCATGAAACCCTCCCTCATCGGCGCCTGACTGCGCCCTTGACCCAATCTACGTCGGATGGGCGACGATTGTTACCCGGGCTTCCGGAAACGATAGACGAACTGATCGCTCTTGCCCCGGATGGCCTCGTCGAAGACCGACAGGGAGTGGTCATCGTAGGGGTTGGCCACCGCCGTCGTCTCGCCGTCGAAGATGAAGCCCGCCGCCTCGACCTGAGCGCGCAGGGCCGAGCCCTCGATGCGGTGCAGGGTGCCGACCACCGAGGTGCCCGCGCCCGGCGCGGCCTGGTGGTCCAGGATGACGTAGAGGCCGCCGGGCTTGAGCGCGGCGAACACCTGGGCATTCATCTTCGCCACGTCCACGTTGAAGCGGGGGATGACGAAGTCGTGGTATTCCTGGCCCATGAAGACCACGTCAAGCGGCTCGGGGAAGGTCATGACGTTCAGGTCGCCGGTGATCCGGTTCACGTTCGGATAGGCCGCGGCGAGGGTATCGCCGAAGGCGTTCTCGCGCGCCGCCGTCTGGTTCGGCACGAAGGCATAGACCCGGCCGGCCCCGCCCACGGCGCGGGCGAACAGGCGGGTGAAATAGCCTTCCTCGGGGCGGATGTCGGCGATCCGGTCGCCTTCGTTGATTTGGGCGAAGGCCAGCATCTCGGCCGGATGACGCAGCGGATCGCGCGCGACCTCGCTCTCGGGACGCAGCGGATCGGCGATGGCGGCGGCATTAGGATCGGTCGGCTGGGCGGTCGCGGCCTCGTCGGCCGTGGCCACGGTCTCCATGCCTGCGGCCATGCATCCGGACAGGGCCAGCGCACCGACGGCGCAGGCGGCGAGGAGAAGCTTGGTGTTCATGGCGATGTCCCGATCGGTTCCGACCGACAAGCTACGCCTTAAGGCGGGAAAGGATGCAATGCCGAAGGTAGTGATTGGTGGTTGGTGGTTGTCGCATCCTCTACGCCATGACGACGGCCGCCGGTCGGGCGCGCTGCCAAATCCAGCAGCCGCTAACTACCAGCCACCAATCACTCTCCACACACGCCTCCTTGCCTTCACGCGCCGATGCGCTGAAGTCATGGGAAGGGCCGGCGGAGCGTCCGGGCCTTCGCCCGGAGAAGAGATAGAAAATACCGTTTCGGCGAAAGACGAACGCTCCGCGTGCGTGGTTTTCGCAGGAGCTGTACGGCTCGTGTCGCCACGAACCAGCGGGGGTATTCGCCCCTTGCCGCTACCGCGCCCCCGGCGGGAGGGCGGGCGCCTTGCGTGCCCGTCCCCTGAACGATCCGACTCTCTGCGCCAGATCCTTTATTAGATCCCGGCTTGACACGGGCGCTTACGACCGTGACGCGACCGGTACCGATCCCGCTCCACACACCCCCGTCGCAACAAGATCGCAAGGCCTTGCGCCCTTCCCCGCGACGGGACGAAGGGCAGTATAGGCGGCTTTTGGACCTGGGCGGGTTTGAGAGGGTCAGAAATCTGCAATCCCTTGCCGGGCAAGGGATTGGACGCTCGAAGTTTGAAACCTGGAGGCGTTAGACGAGCCGAAATATCCTTCTCCCCATGCGGGAGAAGGCGATCAGCACGAGAAGCCGATCTGAACTCAAAGCGGCGTCCATTCCTCGCCGGGCGGCAGCGGGGCGAACAGGGCGTCGATGGCGGTGTCGGTGACCTCTTCCAGCCGGGCCGGGGACCATTGAGGGGCGTTGTCCTTGTCGACGATGACGGCGCGAACGCCTTCCTGGAAGTCGGGGGTCGAGACGACGCGGCCACCGAGGCGGTACTCCATGGCCATGGTGTCGGCGAAGTCGGTCTGGGTTCGGCCAATGCGGAGCTGTTTCAGCGTCACCTTCAGAGACTGGGGCGACTTGGTCTTCAGCGTCGCCAGTTGGGACAGGGCCCAGTCCGATCCGTCCGACTCGAGCGCCGCGAAGATGTCCTCGACAGTGTCGAAAGCGAACAGGCGGTCGATGGCCTCGCGGTAGGGGGCGAGCGGCGCAGGTCCAGCATCGCCGGCGTGGCGGTCAGTTGTCGCGGTCGGGTCGGTGGGGTCAGCCAGCAGATCGGCGGTCAGCGCCGCCAGACCCTCGCTCGACACGAAATGGGTGTGGATGCCCAGGGCCACCGTATCCGCCGCCTTCAGCCGCGCACCGGTCAGGGCCAGCCAGGTGCCGGTCTCTCCGGGCAGGCGCGGCAGGAACCAGCCGCCGCCGACGTCGGGGAACAGCCCGATGCCCGTTTCGGGCATGGCGTAGGTGGTGCGTTCGGTGGCGATGCGGACGGCGGCGGGTTCCGAGATTCCGACGCCCCCGCCCATGACGATGCCGTCCACGATGGCCGTGATCGGCTTGGGATAGCGGAACATCAGATGGTTCAGCCGGTATTCCGTTTTGAAGAAGGCCTTGGCTTCGGACGCATCCCCTGCCCCGCTTTCTGCGATCATGCGGATGTCGCCCCCGGCGCAGAAGCCGCGCTCGCCAGCATGGTCGATGAGTACCGAACCCACCGCCGGATCGTCGCGCCACGCCAGCAGGGCCTCGGTCATGATCTCGCACATGGCCAGGTTCAGGGCGTGCAGGGCCCTGGGCCGGTTCAGCGTGATCCGCCCGACGGCACCCTCGATACGGGTCAGGACTTCGGGTTCGGGCATGGGGCCTCCTCAGACACGGTCGCTGATAGCATCACCGCGTTCGGCGTCGAGCCGCAGGATTGCATTCCAAGCCTGCAACTCCGCCTCTAGGGCTTTGGTGTGATCGTCAACTCATACGAGATGAACATCGACAGATCGAGCGGTCCCGATTGTCGCCAAGTCACGCGGTTCGACATGCCCTCGACCTGCACCGCATAGCCGGGTCCAAATCTTGCCGCCGTGGTCTGTGCATCGGCCGCAATGAGTTCCAGGATAGGCGTCCGGTACTGGGCCGGGTTGATGATCGACAACTCCCAGTCCCCAGACACTGCCACCAGCGTCCGCCCAGTCATCCGGGACTGCTCGACAAAGTCCTCGATCCGTTTCGACGCGGCGTCCAATGTATCATCAGCACGGATCGGTGTTTTGACGACCAGTATCGCCCGGCTGGTGTCGCTGCGGCCGGGATCGACGCCAAGCGTGAGAGTCGAGACCATGTCTTCTGTCAACGACACCAGCGTGCCCTCGTCCTCAATGCTCAAGTCGATGTCGGCGCGACCCTCTGCGGCGCTGGCCATGCTGCGCAGGCTCGCAATCAGTTCCTGACGCCGCTGCGCGGCCTCGCGCGTGTCGTTCACCGCCGCGATCTGAACGATTAGATTGTCTGCACGCCGGGCCAACTGAATGACCGGCACATTATCAGGATCCCATTCGATGGCCCGTGAGCCGGTGACGACGATCTCTTCCATGGTGCTGTCCTGAGCGGCAGCGACCGAAGCGGTCATCGCCAACCCCAATGCCAAGGCAAGCATCGTAGGAGTCCTGATCATTGTCTTTCCTTCCGGTTGTCACCGAACAGATCATGGTTCCGTCGGGCTGTCAGCGAATACCGGCATTTTGCACCCGACGCCCCCTTGGTCTAAGCCGCGCACCATGACCCTGCCCTTCCCGCCCGCCGCCTTTCCCATGGCCCGTCCCCGCCGGCTGCGCGCCAGTCCCTGGGTGCGCCGGCTGGTGGCGGAGACGACGCTGACGCCGGCCGATCTGATCTGGCCGCTGATCGTGCATGACGGGGCCGAGGACCGGGTCGCCGTGCCGTCGATGCCGGGGGTGTTCCGCCTGTCGCCCAAGGCCGCCGCGGAGGCCGCGGTCGAGGCGCGGTCGCTGGGGATTCCGGTCGTGGCCCTGTTTCCCAATGTGGACGCCTCGACCAAGGACGCGGTCGGCACGGGCGCGACGGACCCCGACGGCCTGATCCCCGACTGTATCAAGGCGATCAAGGACGCGGTGCCCGAGATCGGCGTGATGTGCGACGTGGCGCTGGATTGCTATACCGACCATGGCCACGACGGGGTGGTCGAGGATGGGCGGATCCTGAACGATGCCAGCCTGGAGCGGCTGGCCGAACAGGCCTTCATCCAGGCCCATGCGGGGGCGGACATCGTGGCGCCGTCCGACATGATGGACGGCCGGGTCCAGGCGATCCGCGAGGCGCTCGAGGCCAACGGGTTTCACGACACGATGATCCTGTCGTACGCGGCCAAGTTCGCCTCGGCCTTCTATGGCCCGTACCGCGACGCGGTGGGGTCGGCGAAGATGCTGAGCGGCGACAAGAAGACCTATCAGATGGACTATGCCAACGCTGACGAGGCCCTGCGCGAAGTCGCCATGGACATCGCCGAAGGGGCCGACGCCGTCATGGTCAAGCCGGGGATGCCCTATCTGGATATTGTGCGGATCGTGGCGGACACGTTCAAGGTTCCCACCTTCGCCTACCAGGTGTCGGGCGAGTATTCGATGATGCAGGCCTCAATCGCCCAAGGCTGGCTGGACGAGGACCGCGCCATTCTGGAAACGCTCCACGGGTTCAAGCGCGCGGGCTGCGCCGGGGTGCTCAGCTATTTCGCACCCAAGGCGGCGCGGTTGCTGGCGGGCTGATCGGCCTTTCCCGAATCTTCACCTCCACGCGCGACAAGACCGTGTGGCGTGAGGTGGAACATGGCGGCGATTGCGTGCCTGCGGGTCTTGCTGGACGGAAACCGGACGGAAATGCCGGCCGAGGCCCTGGGTCCGCTGGTCGCCAAATTCGCCAACATCTTCCTGGAGGTCCGCTGGACCTTTCCCCGGCTGTCGGAACAGCTGAACTTCTATGCCTACAAGCTGACCGATCCCCGGGCCGAGGCCCTGGACACCGTCGAGCTGGCCCATCTGTCGCAGGAACTGCAGGAGCGGCTGTTCGGCACGGGGGTCGAGGATGCCGTGAAGCTGATGCTGTTCGAAGGCGATGCCGAGGCGATCGACGCCTTTGCGGGATATTCGGCCGACGACGTGCTGGCGGCCATGCAGGACCCGAGCGCGCTTCCGGCCGGGGGGCGATTGCGCCGGATCGCCGCCGACGGCTCGCTGGTCGATGTACCGGAGGCGCCGGTCAGCACGCCGGTCGCCGAGGCCCTGGGGTTCGGCCCGACGGTGGACGGGGCACAGGGCGTCTATTTCCCGGTGGGCCAGGCCTTCATCGGCGATGTGCTGAGTTGCACCCCAGTCGGCGCGGCGACCTATTACAGCATGGTCGACGGGGACGAACACCGCCCCGATGACGCCGAGGCGTTCGACGCCGCCTGCGTCATGACGGCCCTGAGATATCTGGTGGATTTTCAGGTGACGGCGCAGCTGTTCGTGCCGATCTCGTTCTCTACCCTCGTCCGCCCCAGCGCCCGGGCGGCCTGGCTGGAGCTCGCCTTCATCCTGCCGCCGGAGATGCGAAACAGGCTGTCGGCCAGTGTCTATGACGTTCCGCGATCCCCGACCTATCAGGCGCTGAGCACCGTGACAGGCGCCCTGGACGCCACGTTCGGCGCGGTCGATCTGTGTACCCGCGACCCGGATTTCCAGATCCAGCAACTGGGCGAGCGGGCGGTCACCAGCGTCACCCTGATGCTGCCGGAGGCGAAGCCCGACGTGCGGCTGGCCGCGCTGAGGCGGTTCGCGAGCCACGGTCACGACTATCGACGGCGCAAGATCGCGGCCGGGGTGACCAACATCCGGTTCCGGGCCGAGCGCGAGCTGGCGATCGAACTGCGGATCGCCTTCCTGTCCGGTCCGGGCATCTGCCGGATCCAGAGCGAGCCGGTCGGGGGGCGGTCGTGGCCGATCGCGGCCCTGCCCCTGCTGTCGCTCCACAGTCCCGCCCTGGCCGCGGCGGGCTGATCCCTCAGGGCTCCGATCGCGCCAGAAGCTCGACCAGATCGGCCTTCCAGAAGGTGGCCCAGGTATGGGTTCCGTGGCCCTTGCCGCCGACGCTGTTGGGGATCAGGCGATAGCGGCCGTGGGCGATACGGGGGGCGAACTGCTCCGACAGGCCCAGCTCCGGCGGATTGATGAAGTCGTCGGCGGAGTTGATCCAGATGACGGGTGCGGCGATCCGCTCCAGGTTCGCGGACGGGTCGTAGTCCCAGGAGGCGTTGACCTGGTACCACAGGTCGTTGGCGTCGAGCGCGGGCAGCCGGCGGTCCATCTGGGCGCGGGCGAAGGCGTCGACGGCGTCCTTCGTCGCCAGATCCTGTTGCATGGGCATGACCGCGCCCCCGGCCAGCACCAGAAGATCGACGGCCGTGCGCAGGCCCTGGACCGGCTGTTCGACATAGTCCCCGCCCGCCCAGGCCGGATCGGCGCGGATGGCGTCCCTGAGCATGGTGCGCCACAGGCGATTGCGACCGACGATAGCCGTCGGCTGGCAGGCCAGGGGCATCAGGGCGTCGGCGAAGTCGGGATGGGTCTCGCCCCAGACGAAGGCGTGCATACAGCCCATCGACGTCCCCAGGATCAGCCGCAGCCGATCGACCTTCAGCCCTTCGACCAGCATCCGGCGCTGGGCCTCGACCATGTCGGCATAGCCGTATTCCGGAAAGCGGGCGCGCAGGCCGTCGCTGGGCTTGGACGACAGGCCGTGACCGAGATTGTCGGGCATGATGATGAAATAGCGGTTCGTATCCAGCGGCTGGCCGGGGCCGAACAGCTCGGTCGCGAACTGGGGCGACAGGAACTGGGCACCCGTGCCGCCGGTGCCGTGCAGCAGCAGGACGGCATTGGTCACCCGGCCCGAGGCGTCGCGCATCGGCGCGCCGAGGGTGCGGTAGTGGATCTTCAGTTCGGGCAGGACGGCACCCGAGGTGGTGTTCAAGGGACCGCCGACATAGTCGCCCTCAGCGGGTGCCCAGGTCGGGGTGGTCTGGGCGGTCTGGGCGATGGCGGGGGCCGGGGCGGTCCACAGCGCGAGCAATATCCCCATCAACACGATACGCATGGTCGTCCTTTACTCGCGGGCGGTCGCCGACGCGGCTATCCTGCACGTCGGCCGGACCGGATCAACCGGACGTCAGCCGATGGAAGCCCGAGAACAGCCCATGCCCAGACGCCCGTTTGTCGCCGCCCTCGTCATCGCGCTGATCTCGGTGCTGGGCTGGCCGATCCTCGTCGTGGCGCAGGAGGCCTCGGTGCCGGCCCTGCCCCAGGTCGTGCTGGAGACCTCGGCCGGGCGGATCGTGATCGAGGTGAATGACGTCAAGGCACCGATCACCGGAGCCAACTTCCTGCGCTATGTCGACGAGCACCGGTTCGACGGGGCGACCTTCTATCGCGCCATGAAGTCGGCACCGGGGATGGGGCTGGTCCAGGGCGGGACCAACTACGACCCGGTGCGCACCCTGCCGCCGATCGCGCACGAGCCGACGACGCAGACGGGGCTGGTCCATGTCGATGGAGCCGTGTCGATGGCACGCCACGATCCGGGCACGGCGACCGGTGACTTCTTCATCTCGATCGGGGCGACGCCCTCCTATGACGCCGGGCGGCCGTTCTCGGTCGATCCGCTGGGCTATGCGGTGTTCGGCCGGGTGGTCGAGGGGATGGAGGTCGCGCGCGCCGTGCTGGTCGCCCCGACCTCTCCGACCGAAGGCGAGGGCTTCATGCGCGGGCAGTTCCTGGAGCCGCGCATCGTGATCGTGTCGGCGAGGCGAGAGGTCGCTACGGAACCAGTCGCACCTTGAGGCTGGAAGTGTCCCAGCGATTGCCGCCCAGGGCCTGGACCTCGGCATAGTAGCCGTCGACGAGGGCGGTCATGTCCAGACGCGCGCCGTTGGCCCGGGCCTCGTCCAGCACCAAACCCAGGTCCTTGCGCATCCAGTCGACGGCGAAACCGAAGTCGAACTGGCCGGCAGCGGCGGTCTTCCAGCGGTTGTCCATCTGCCAGGACTGGGCCGCGCCCTTGGATACGGCGTCATAGACGGCGTCGGTGTTGAGCCCGGCCGACTGGGCGAAATGGATGGCCTCGGCCAGACCCTGGACGACACCGGCGATGGCGATCTGGTTGACCATCTTGGTCAGTTGACCCGCGCCTGCGGGGCCCATGTGCTTGATCGCCTTGGAATAGGCCATGACGGCGGGCTCGACGCGGGCCAGGGCGGCTGCGTCGCCGCCTGCCATGACGCTGAGCTGGCCGTTCTCGGCACCGGCCTGACCGCCCGAGACCGGGGCGTCGATGAAGGACCGGCCGCTGTCGGCGGCAAGCGCCGCCATGTCGCGCGCGACGGTCGCCGAGGTCGTGGTGTGATCGACGATGACGGCCCCGGGGGCCAGATGCGGCAGGGCCTCGGTCACCACAGCGCGAACGTCATCGTCATTGCCGACGCAGAGGATGAACAGGTCGACGCCCGCAGCGGCCTCGGCGACCGTGGGGGCCCAGGCGGCACCGTTGGCCCCGGCCCAGGCCTGGGCCTTGGCGGCGGTGCGGTTGAAGCCGGTGACGGCATGGCCTGCGGCAACCAGGTGGCGGGCCATGGGTCCACCCATGACGCCCAGGCCGGCGAATGCGATCTTCATGTCCGTGTCCCTCAGGCCTGCGGTTCGGTCGCCACGCCATAGCGGCCCCGGAAATAGGTCAGGGCCTCGCCGCCCCAGTCCTCGAACCGGGTGACCCGGCCGACGATGACCAGGTGGTCGCCCATCTGGATGCGGTCGTGGGTCCGGCATTCCAGGCGCGCCAAGGCCTCGGGCAGACAGGGCGGGCCGTCGTCGGGGCGGACGAACTCGTGCGGATCCAGCACCGAGACCCCCTTGGCGAACCGACCGGCCATGGCCTTGTCGGAGGACGGCAGCATGTGGATGGCGAAGGTCTCGGCGGCGGCGAAGACGGGCCAGCGGTCGGAACGCTCGTCCAGGCACCACAGCACCAGACGCGGAGTCAGGGACACCGAGGTGAAGGAGTTGATGGTGATCCCCAGCGGCCCCGCCGGGCTGTCGGCCGTGACGATGCAGACACCGGTCGCAAAGGCTCCCAGCGCCCGGCGATAGGCGGCCACATCGGCGGCGGGGTGTTCGGGCGGGGGTTCCAGGCTCACCCGCCCGACCTAACCCGGATCGCGGCCGTGTGCGAGCCGTCGGAGGCAGGAATTCGACGTCATTGCAGCGGCCGCATGTTGCGGCGCGCCCGTGCGGTGGCGAGGTCGTAGTCGCGGTTGGCCTGAACGATCGCCGCCTCGCCCGCCCGGCGCGCCTCGATCAGGGCGTCACAGTCCGGGGCCGCGCGCATCGCCGCCAGGGTCGCCTCCATGCCTGCGTTGATGCGCTGGGCGCGTCCGTACTCGAAGGCGTCGAGTTGTTGGCGATAGCGGTCGAAGCGCGCGCGCATCCGGGGGCCAGCCTCGGCGTCGGCGGCGATCACAGGGGCGGTCGTCTCGATCTGCCAGGTCATCCGGGCCGTCTGCGGCAGGCAGCCGTTCGCGTCGTTGGACCAGCGGACCTGATTCCGCCACTGGGTCCGCACCGGAACGCGGACACCGTTCGACATCATCGGACCGAGCTCATCCATCGCTCGACGCAAGCCGGGGGCCAGGTCGCCCCGGATTTCATAGGGGATCACCGTCACGTGCGGCATCTGTTCCAGCGGTGTCGGCGGCCGGGTCGGGACATCGATCTGGGCCACGGCCTGCATGGCCAGAACGAAGACGAGCGTGGCGAGCATCGGCGAGCTCCGAACCGTTTTGCGTCGATGCGAAACATCGCAAACGCCTTCTTAACGTCAGGCTGCGATGACGAAACAGCCTTAACAGCGAGCTACCGCCGAATGTCCGCGAGCGATCGCCCGATCATCATCAAGAAGGTCAAGAAGGTGGTCGGCGGCGGCCACCACGGGGGTGCCTGGAAGGTCGCCTATGCCGACTTCGTGACCGCGATGATGGCCTTCTTCCTGCTGATGTGGCTGATCAATACGACCGACCCGGAGCAGAAGCGCGGCATCGCCGAATATTTCGCGCCCGCCAGCGTGTCCCAGACGACCTCGGGGTCCGGCGGCATCCTGGGGGGCACATCCCTGGGTGACGACGGGGCCAAGAGCTCGGGCTCGATGTCGGTGTTGCAACAGATGGCACCCGAGGCTCCGCAGGACGCCCCGCCTGACGCCGGCCAGAGCCAGAACGTGGCCTCGGCCAGCGACGAGGCCCTGCGCGCCGAGATCGCCCGCCGCGAGGCCGCCGAGTTCCAGAGCGCCGCCGAATCGCTGCGCCAAGCCATGCAGCGGATGCCGGAACTGGCCGAGCTGTCCAAACAGATGATCATCGACCAGACGCCGGAGGGGCTGCGCATCCAGCTGGTCGATCAGGAAGGCCGCTCGATGTTCGAACAGAACTCGGCCCGGCCTAACGCCCGCGCCCAGGTGCTGCTGCGCGCCATCTCTACCGTCATCAACCGCCTGCCCAACCGGATTTCGATCACGGGTCACACCTCAGCAGTGGCCGGATCAGGTCGGGCCTCGGTGGCGACCGACTGGCCGCTGTCGGCCGAGCGGGCCAATGCGTCGCGCCAGATCCTGCAGACGGCGGGCGTCGACGGGGACCGGGTCTATTCCGTAGCGGGCAAGGCGGGGTCCGATCCGCTGTATCCCGACGATCCGTCGCTGGCCGGCAACCGCCGTATCGCGATCGTCCTGTTGCGGGAAGCGCCGGTGCTGCCGATGGATACGTCGCTTTAGTCAGGGCCACTCTCCTCCCTGTCGCGCATCGATGGGGAGGTGGCGCGATGCGGCTTCGCATCGTGACGGAGGGGGCGACTCGGTGATCGGAGTGGGGGCCTGGCGAGGTTGACCGGAAAGACCGTTTCGCCCCCTCCGTCACGGCCCTGAAGAAGGGCCGCGCCACCTCCCCATTCCTGCGGAACGGGGAGGAGACTTACACGTCTTCGGCCAGCAGGCCGTCCCTGTAATCCTCGACCCAGGTGTTCCTGAACCGCGCGCTGCGTTCGGCGTGATAGATGTGCGCCAGTTCGGCGTAGCTGCGGTCGAAGTCGTCGTTGACGAAGACGTAGTCGAACTGGTCGCAGTGCTCGATCTCGCCCTTGGCGTTCTTGATGCGGCGTTCGATGACGTCCTCCGCATCCTGCGAGCGGGTGACCAGACGGCGGCGCAGCTCGGCCAGGCTGGGGGGCAGGATGAAGACGCGGACGGCGTCCTCCGGGCATTTCTCGGCGACCTGTCGGGCGCCCTGCCAGTCGATGTCGAACAGGACGTCGCGGCCCTCGGACAGGGCCTTGTCGATGGGGGCGCGGGGCGAGCCGTAGCGGGCGCCGTGAACGTCGGCCCATTCCAGGAAGGCGTCGGCGTCGATCAGGGCCTGAAACTCTTCGGGCGTGACGAAATGATAGTCGCGATCGGCGACCTCGCCCGGGCGGATGCCGCGCGTGGTCATCGAGATCGACAGTTCCAGCCCACCGTGGTCGGCCATCAGGCGGCGGCACAGGCTGGTCTTGCCCGCGCCCGAGGGGCTGGCCACGATCAGCAGGACGCCCCGGCGGGGCGTACGATCATTCGACATTCTGAACCTGTTCGCGAAGTTGCTCGATGGTCGCCTTGAGCTCGAGCCCGACGGCGGTGAGCGGCGTCGTAGCCGATTTCGAGCACAGGGTGTTCGCTTCGCGCATGAACTCCTGCATCAGGAAGTCGAGTTTGCGGCCGGCGGGGGGTTCCAGCAACAGTTGGCGGGCCGAGGCGACATGGGCCGACAGCCGATCCAGCTCCTCACGCACGTCCGCCTTGGTGGCCAGGGCGGCGGCTTCGAGAAAGATGCGGTCTTCGAGACCCGGTGCATCGGGTGCCAGCTCAGTCATGCGGCGGGCGAATCGATCACGGACGTGCAAAGTCTGGGCCGAGGCGTCGCCCTCGGCGGTCTGGGTCAGGGACTCGATGCGGTCGATGAAGGCGGTGATGACGGGGGTAAGCTGTTCGCCCTCGCGTTCGCGGGAGATTTTCAGGGCGTCCAGCGCATGTTCGATCGTCGCGGCCATGGCGGCCTCGATGAGCGCGCGGGCCTCGGCGTCGTCAGTGTCGTCGTCGGGCACGTCCAGCACGCCCCGCAGGGCCAGCAGACCGTCGGCCGAGGGCGGGGTCGTGCCCTGTTCGGCCAGGGCATTGGCAATCTCCAGATAGCGGGCCAGGACGGCCTCGTTGACGCGAACGGCGGCGGCACCGGCATCGCTGCGCCGGGCCTGGACGCCCAGGGTAACCTGGCCCCGGCTGAGGCGGGCCTGCGCCGCAGCCTTGGCCAGACGTTCGAGATTGTCGAAGCCGTTGGGCCCGCGAAACCGGACCTCCAGATTGCGGCCGTTGACCGAGCGGGCCTCAACCGACCAGGTCCAGCCGTCCAGCGCCCCGTCCGCCCGGCCGAAGCCGGTCATGCCCGAGATGGCGCTCATCGCGGGGCCGTGGCGGGCTGGGCCGGGCGAAGGGCGGTTCGCGAGGGCGTGACGGCGCCCGGGGCCTGCATGGTGATGACGGCCTGACCCGTGATCGGGGCCGGTGCTGGTGCGGGTGTTTCCGGCGCGGTGCCGGGGGCCAGGGCACCGGGGGCCGCGGGCGGTGTCGCGCCCGGCGGAAGGCCGGCCTTGCGGCGTTCGATCTCGCGCCAGCGGAGTACGTTCAGCTGGTGCTGTTCATAGTTGGAGGCAAAGGCGTGGCCGCCCGAGCCATCGGCGACGAAGAACAGGTCGGTCGAGCGCGGCGGGTTGAGGACCGCCCGGATGGCATCGACCCCCGGATTGGCGATCGGCGTCGGCGGCAATCCGTCGATCAGATAGGTGTTGTAGCCGGTGTCGGCCTGAAGTTCAGACTGGCGGATGCCGCGCCCCAGCGGTCGCCCCCTGGTGATGCCGTAGACGATGGTCGGATCGCTCTCCAGTCGCATGCCGATGCGGATCCGGTTCGAGAACACGGCGGCTACGCGCGGGCGTTCGGCGGCAAGGCCGGTCTCCTTCTCCACGATGGAGGCCAGGATCACGGCTTCCTCGGGCGAGGTCACGACGGTCATCGGCGAGCGGGCCGCCCACAACCGGGCCAGGTTCTCGGTCATGGCGCGCTGCATGCGCAGCACCACGGAGGCACGGGTCTCGCCGCGCGCGACCTCATAGGTCTCGGGCCACAGACTGCCCTCGGCGGGAACCGTCTCGACGGCACCGGTCAGGACCGCCTCCTTGTTCAGGATGTCCACCGCCTGGGCCGAGGACCACCCTTCCGGGATCGTCACGAAATGGCGGACGACCCGGCCGTCGGTGAGCAGGGCCAGGACGGCCTTCAGCGAAGCCTTGTTCGGCACCCGGTATTCGCCCGCGCGTAGGCGACGGTCGGCCCCGGTCAGGGTGGCGGCGGCCTTGAACATGTCGGTCGAGCGGATCACGCCCGCGCTCTTCAGCCGCGCCGCGATGGCCGAGACGCCCGAGCCGCTGGGCAGGGTGACGATGGTGCTGTCGCCCTGACGCGCCGAGGGGCCCGGCGCATAGTAGACGCTCCAGCCCCAGGCCAGCAGGGCGATCAGGAACAGGCTGAAGGTCGCCGAGGCCGCCAGAAGGGCCGCCACCACGCCGGACCGCTTGCCCCGACCCGGGGACCGGGGCCGTTGCGGTGCCGGCCCCTTGATCCCGTCCCGACGTCCGAACACCTAGCGGACCTTGCGGAAGATGATCGAGGCGTTGGTGCCGCCGAAGCCGAACGAGTTGGACATGGCGACGTCGATCTCCATCGGCTTGCCCTTGTGGGGCACCAGGTCGATGGCGGTCTCGAACTCGGGATCGTCGAGATTGATGGTCGGGGGCGCGATCTGGTCGCGGATGGCCAGGATGCTGAACACCGCCTCGATGGCCCCGGCCGCCCCCAGCAGGTGGCCGGTCATGGACTTGGTCGAGGACATGGCCATGTCCTTGGCGTGATCGCCGACCAGCCGCTCGACGGCGCGCAGCTCGATCCAGTCGGCCATGGTCGAGGTGCCGTGGGCGTTGACGTAGTCGATGTCCTCGACCGCGATCCCGGCCCGTTTCACCGCCGCCTTCATGGCGCGATAGGCCCCGTCGCCGTCCTCGGACGGGGCGGTGATGTGATAGGCGTCGCCGCTCATGCCGTAGCCGATGACCTCGGCATAGATCTTCGCGCCCCGTGCCACGGCGTGTTCGTATTCCTCGAGGATGACGACCCCGGCCCCCTCCCCCATCACGAAGCCCGAATGGTCGCGATCGTAGGGACGCGAGGCCTTTTCCGGGGTGTCGTTATAGGCGGTACACAGGGCCTTGCAGGCCAGGAAGCCGGCGATGCCCAGAGGCACGATCGACCCCTCGGCCCCGCCCGCGACCATGACGTCGGCGTCGTCGAGCATGATCATCCGTGCCGCGTCGCCGATGGCGTGTACGCCGGACGCGCACGCGGTCACCACCGCGTGGTTCGGGCCCTTGAGGCCGTGGCGGATCGAGATCTGGCCGCTGGCCAGGTTGATCAGGGACGACGGAATGAAGAAGGGGCTGACGCGGCGCGGGCCTTGGTCCCTCAGGATCAGCGAGGTCTCGGCGATGGGGCCCAGCCCACCGATGCCGGAGCCCATCATGACCCCGGTGCGTTCCTTGTCCTCGTCGCTCTCGGGCTTCCAGCCCGCGTCGGCCAGGGCCTCGTCGGCGGCGGCGATGCCGTACAGGATAAAGTCGTCGACGCGCTTCCTGTCCTTGGCCGACATGATCGCGTCAGGATCGAAGCTGCCGGGCACGCCGGGGCCACCCCCGCCGCGGCCATCCACGCTGGGGATCTCGCCCGCAATGGTGCAGGCATAGCCTTCGGTGTCGAAGTTGGTGATCGGGCCGATGCCCGACCGTCCTTCGACGATACCCTTCCAATTGTGATCGACGCCACAGCCCAGGGGTGTGACGAGGCCGAGGCCGGTAACGACGACGCGGCGCATACGCAGCGCTCCTTGATGGTCCTTGAGTCTCTCGGCGCAAACCATAGGGATCGCGAAGCGGCGCCGCTAGGGCATCGGCCGTCCCCATCGGGGAAGTTCGCAGAACGCGGGTGCTTGATCTGGCCCCACAGCGCCGCTTACGGTCGTGCAAACACGGGTGGACCATGACAGATCCGGCAGACCCCCAGAACGCCCCCGTCGTCCAGACGACGCCGACACGCGCAGACCCTGCAACCTCCCATCCCGTCAAGCGCGCCCTGTGGCGGATCGGCGACGGAACCGCCCGGCTGATCGGAAACGGTCGCGAGGCGCTGAACGAGGGGCTGGAAAGCGCCGGTGCCTCGATAGACCGTCTGCACCGACGGCTGGCATTCGCCGTCCTGGCCCTGGTGGGGGTGATGGTGATCGGCGCGGCCTTCAGGGCCTGGGGCTGGCAGGAGGGGAACTATGCCCTGATCGCCCTGATCGGCACGGCGGCCCTGTGGGCGGTGATCAATCCGCTGCATCTGATCGGGATCGCGCTGGCCGGTGGCGGTCTGGCGGCATGGAAGGGCAAGGACGAGGCCAGGTTGGGCCTGCTGGCCTATGCGCGGGTGCTGGCGGTCGTGCTGCTGGGGTGCCTGACGCCGCTGGTGCTGTTTGCGGTGGCACCCGGCGACACATCGTTCTGGCTGTCGATGCGACTGCTGGTGCTGACACCCGTCGTCATCCTGGCGCTATGGCTGGTCGGCAAGATCGCGCCGAGGGCCGAACAGCTTGTCTTCATCGCCGTGCCGGCCTTCGCCCTGGTTCTGGCGTTGGGCAATATGCTGGTGCCGGAACAGACCCTGGCCGGGCTGGGCATCCCCGCCTGGCTGCGCGCGCCGCGCCCGCAGGACGAGGAACTGGCGCGCCTGGAGCGGGTGATCGAACAGCGCCGGAACGAGGCCCGCGCAGCCCGGCTGCGCGACATCCGGATCAAGATCGAGAGGGGCGTCGCCCTGACGCCGGAGGACGAGGCGACGATCGCCGAGGCCCAGAGAGACCGCGTCACCCTGACCGACTGGGTCGGCACCCGATCCCAGGCGGTGCTGGAGGAGGTCCGCCGTCGCTCGGCGACCGCGCCAAAGCCGGCGGCCCTGACGGCACCGGCCGCAGGCGTGGTGGTCGCACCGTCAGGCGCGTGGTCCAAGCCGATCGCGGCCCCGGCGGGATCCCGCCTCTGCGCCGGCACGGACCGGGGCGAGGCCGCCTATCTGACCCAGTGCGCCATGGGCGACGGCGAATGGACGAGGCGCTCGGCCGGCGGCTGCGAGCCGGGTTTGTTCGACACGGCCCGGTTCATGGGAAGGGGCGGCTAACGGACGATCCGCTATCGTTTCGTGCCGGAGGCCGCGACCTGCGAGGCCTTCCCGGGCTGACGCCAAACGAAAACGGCCGCCCTGCCCTCCTCGACGGAGAACAGGGCGGCCGGTTCAAAAGCCCGTGATCCGAAGCGGATCACGCCTGAAATCAGGCGGCGGTCTTTTCCGAGATGAACTTCACGGCGTCGCCGACCGTCTGGATGTGTTCGGCGGCGTCATCGGGAATCTCGATGTCGAATTCTTCTTCGAAGGCCATGACCAGTTCGACGTTGTCGAGCGAATCGGCGCCCAGGTCGTCGATGAAGCTGGCCTTTTCGGTGACCTTGTCGGGATCGGCGTCCAGATGGTCGATGACGATCTTGCGGACGCGTTCCAGGGTGTCGGACATGGGGGTCTCTGCCTTATGGGGCCGCGGGGAAGCGGCAGTTGTCTCAAATCCTGCCGTCTCATGACAGCGACGCTTGTGCAAGACCCTAACGAGCCAAGCCTTCTGCGGTTGCGCCCCTCTAGCACAGCCGTCGGGGCTGGGAAGGGGCGTCACCGTATTTGACCGCGCCTGTGATCAGCGTCTGACGGAATTGACCCACCAGACCAGGGCCGCGCCGACCAGGGCGAGCGGCGCGCCGTAGATGGCCCAGATGATCTGGCCGGTCATGAAGCTGCCCGGCAGGATGTTCAGGCCCTGAAGCACCCAGGCGATGCCGATCAGCAGCATGGGTCCGCTGACAATGGTGGCCAGGACGCGCAGAACGGTGACGAAGACGGTACCGGCCCGGGGTTCCTGAACGAAGATCCGGCGTTCGCGCGTCATCATATCATCGCCATCCCGCCGTTCACGTGAAGCGTCTGGCCGGTCACATAGGCGGCCTCGTCCGACGACAGATAGACGGCGGCGGCGGCGATCTCGTCACCTGTGCCCAGCCGGCCCGTCGGAATGTTCTTCAGGATGGTCTCGCGCTGGGCGTCGTTGAGGACGTCGGTCATGGGCGAGGCGATGAAGCCGGGCGCGATGCAGTTGACGGTGATGCCGCGCGACCCGACCTCCTGGGCCAGGGACTTGGAAAAGCCGATCATGCCGGCCTTGGACGCCGCGTAGTTGGTCTGGCCGGGGTTGCCGGTGACGCCAACGACTGAAGTCACCCCGATGATCCGGCCCGACCGGCGCTTCATCATCCCCTTCATGGCCGCGCGGCTGAGGCGGAAATAGCTTTCGAGGTTGATGGCGAGGACCGACTGGAAATCCTCGTCCTTCATCCGCATCAGCAGGCCGTCCTTGGTGATGCCGGCGTTGGCGACCAGGATGTCGAGCGGTGCGCCCGCGGCCTCCTCTGCTGCGGCAACCAGACCATCGACCGAGGCCGGGTCGGACAGGTTGGCGGTGGCGAAATGGGCGCGCTCGCCCAGTTCGTCCTTGATCCCGGCCAGCACGGCTTCGCGGGTACCGGACAGGACGACGGTGGCACCCTGGGCATGCAGGGCGCGGGCGATGGCCCCGCCGATGCCGCCGGTGGCCCCGGTCACAAGCGCGGTCTTGCCGGTGAGATTGAACATAAGGATGGGCTCCACTGTCTTTCTTCTGCCCTTGCGGGAGACTGAGGCCCGAAGGGCCGGATGAGGGGTCACACGGACCTCAGAGGTGAATTTTCGAGAGGCCGACCGTCAACAGCGGCGTGACCCCCAATTCGTCAGGCTACGCCTGCCACCTTCTCCCGCAAAGGAGAAGGTCGGTTATCTGTCACATGTCGCCGCTGCCGCGACCTCGGCGGCCAGCACGCCCTTGACGGCCAGAGGCGCGTCGGTGGCGATGACGGTGACACCCTGTTCGTACAGGCGGCGGTATTCCGACACGTCGCCGTCGGCGGCATAGACGTCGTCGAGACGACGCCCCGCTGCGCCCAGGGTGCCGAACTGGGCCTCGACGCCGCGCGCCTTCAGGGCGGCCCACTGCGCCGGGTCGGGCGAGCCCGCGCCGGTCCAGCCGAGGATCTGGGCGTCGTTCAGGCCGTCGAGATTGCCCATCGACTTGGCACCGGCCGAGATCATCATCTCGGGCGCGAGGGCGGCGACGGCGCGGGCGGTCTCGGGGGAATAGGTGATCAGGATGACGCGGCCTTGCGCGCCCACCCGTCGGACCTCGTCGACCACGGCGCGGGCCAGGACCAGGGTCGCGGTCTCGTCGGCGGGCTTGAGGTCGATGGAGGCGATGGTGCCGGCCGCGTCGGCCGCGGCGAGCGCCTCGGCCAGGGTCGGCGGGGCTTCGTCGGTCAGGGTGCCGTCGGGGGCGGTCAGGCGGGTGGCCTTGACCTCGGCCAGGGTCAGGTCGGCGACCTTGCCGGTGCCTGTCGTGGTCCGGTCCAGGGTGTCGTCGTGCATGAGGACCAGCTTGCCGTCGCGGGTCAGGACGGCGTCGATCTCCACGATGGCACCGGGAATGGCGCGGCCGGTGGCGGTGATGGCGGCGACGGAGTTCTCGGGCTGGTCGTCGGCGGACTGGGCCCGGTGGGCGGAGATGGCGACGCCGCGTTCGCGCACGCAGTCGAAATAGGCGGCCAGGATCGGGTCACCCGGCACCGCCGGCCGGTCGAGCCGCACATAGCAGGCCGTGAGAGACAACAGCGCCACGCTGGCGAGGATTGGACGGATCATGGCTTGGCCTCTGCGAACGAGCGCGGACCAGTGCCACATTCGGTCGCGTCGTCAAGCGTCACCCCAAGTTGCGTCTTGCTCGCAAGCCGGCCCCGACGCATCTTGCGGCTCAAGACCAAGGGGAGCGACTCACCGTGCAGGATCTCGTGGCGCCGGCCATCGGCGGGCTCGCCTTCGTGGCGGTTGCCGGATACCTGCTGGGATCGATTCCGTTCGGAGTGCTGATCACCCGTGCGGCGGGCACAGGCGACGTTCGCAACATCGGTTCGGGCAATATCGGCGCCACGAACGTGCTGAGGACCGGCCGCAAGGACCTGGCTCTGGCGACCCTGCTGCTCGATGCGGGCAAGGGGGCGGTGGCGCTGCTGCTGGCGCGCTGGCTGTTCAACAGCGACCTGGCCGGAGCGATCGGCGGCGGCGCGGCGTTTCTGGGGCACCTGTTTCCGATCTGGCTGAAGTTCAAGGGCGGCAAGGGGGTGGCGACCTTCTATGGCCTGTTGCTGGCGGCGCACTGGCCGCTGGGGCTGCTGGCGGCGGCGATCTGGCTGCTGGTGGCGTTCGGGCTGCGGTATTCATCGCTCGCGGCCCTGGTGTCGGCGGCCTGTGCGCCGGTGCTGGCGGTGCTGCCTCTGGAGATGCTGGGACTGCCCGCGCCGAACCCTGTCGCGGCCCTCGCCCTGTTCACGGCGGTGCTGATCTACATCCGGCATCATGAGAATATCGGCCGGTTGCTGAAAGGTCTCGAACCTCGCATTGGCGCCAAGAAGGCGTGAGCGCACCGCTGGACGAGGCGGAGCGGTTCGCGCGGCTGAGGCTGGCGCGCACCGACCGTGTCGGGCCGGTGTCGTTTCGTCAGTTGCTGGACCGGTTCGGCACGGCGCTCAAGGCGCTGGATGCCCTGCCCGACCTGGCACGACGGGCCGGATCGACCGGATATGACCTGCCCCCGGTGGAGCGTATCGAGGCCGAACTGGCGGCGGGGGACCGCGAGGGTGCGGTCCTGCTGGTGCTCGGCGATGCCGCCTATCCCGACCGGCTCGCCGCCGTCGATCCGCCGCCGCCGGTGCTGTGGACGCGCGGCGACGTCGCCTTGTTGTCCGGCGAGACCATCGCCATGGTCGGGGCCCGGATCGCCTCGGCGGGTGGCCAGAGGATCGCGCGGGGGCTGGCCCAGGCCTTGGGTCAGGACGGTTTCGTCGTGGTGTCGGGTCTGGCGCGCGGCATCGATGCGGCGGCGCATCTGGGGGCGCTGAAGACCGGGACGGTGGCGGTGCTGGGCGGCGGGGTCGACGACGTCTATCCGCCCGACAACGCCGAACTCTATGACCAGATCGTCGATCAGGGTTGCGTCGTGTCCGAAAGTCCGATGGGGGCGCGGGCCCAAGCGCGGGACTTTCCCCGGCGCAACCGCATCATCTCGGGCCTGTCGCGCGGGGTGATCGTGGTCGAGGCGGAGTTGAGGTCCGGGTCGCTGATCACCGCACGGCTGGCAGGAGAACAGGGCCGCGATGTCTTCGCTGTGCCGGGATCACCCCTCGACCCGCGCTCGAAGGGCCCGAACGAGCTGCTGCGTCAGGGCGCGATCCTGTGCGAGGGCGTGGACGATGTACGGCGGGGTCTGGAGACGCTGCGGACCCTGCGCGAGCCGCCGGGCGACCGGTTCGAGGCCATGCCGGACGATGTGGATCAGGCCCTGATCGAACGGGTCGCCGCCCTGCTCTCGCCCACACCGACGCCGCGCGACGAACTGGCCCGGGCCTGCGGTGCACCGGTGGCCCATGTGGCGGCGGCGCTGCTGGAGCTCAGTCTTGCGGGGCGGGCGACGCTTCTGCCGGGCGGGCTGGCGAGCCTCTAGACAGGGCGGTCGGGAACGGCCGTCCCAACGCTTCGGCCAGGGCCTGCTGGGCCAGCAGGAAGACCTCGTCGCGCTGGTGGTAGTTGTTCGACAGGACGATCACCGTGATGTCCTCTTCCGGCTGATGGATCACCAGGTTGCGGAACCCGGACCAGCTACCGGTGTGATAGATCTGCTGGGCCTCGAACGCGGGCTGGACCTGTCGGCCCAGCCGGTTGGCGAAGATGCCGTAACCCCAGGCGCGATGCGGACGGCCACGTTCGTCGGGGGTGTCGGGCGGCGAATGGTCGGCGATCATCTGGGCGTAGCCGTAGGGGCTCAGGATGCGCCCGCCGTGCAAGGCCCTCTGCCAGGCCAGCATGTCGTCCAGCGTCGAATACAGGGCCCCGGCTCCGGTCACGACGCTGACGTTCGCCTGGGGCTGGGCGGCGAGGCCGCTGGGGAAGTTGGCGTAGCCCATGGCGAGGCCCGGTGTTTCGCCCAGACCGGTGTGGCTCAGGCCCAGGGGCTCGAACAGGGCCGTGTTCAGATAGGTCTCGAAAGGCATGCCGCTGGCCTTCTCGACGATGGCGGCGGCGAGGTTGAAGCCGGCATTGTTGTAGCGGATCTTGGTCCCGGGCTCGAACTGGAGCGGATAACGGGCGGAATCAGCCGTCAGTTCGGCGAGATTGGTCGGCGCCACCCGCCTCAGACCCCAGGCCGGACGAGCCATCAGGTCCGGGATGCCCGAGGTGTGGCTCAGCAGGTGGTGGATGCGGATGTTGGCCCAGGCGGCGGGGCACGGCTGGATCCATTTGCAGACCGGATCGCTGATGGTCAGCCTGCCCTCGTCCTGCAGCTTCAGGATGGCGACGGCGGCGAACTGTTTGGACACGGAGGCCAGTCGGAAGGGCGTGTCGAGCGCCAGCGGCCGGCCTTCATCGGCATTGGCCGGCCCCTGGACCCAGCGGAACAGCACCTGGTCGCCCCGCGCCACCAAGATGCCGCCCATGAAGCGGGGATGCCCGGTCAGGCTGGCCGACAGTTGCGGCAGGTCATCGACCGGGACGATCGGCGGGCGCTTGAGCTCGGCGACGGGTGCCTGAGCCAGCGCGGTCGGCTCGGCCGTGCGCACACCGGTCCAGGCAGCCAGGGCCAGGACGCCGCAGACCAGGACGATCAGGACGGCGGCGAGGCGACGGGGATGGTTCCCGGCGCGGCGGGGGACATGGAACACGGACTTTACGCGAACTCTTGGAACTAGACGTCGTACTCGAGGCCGAACTGGGCGTAGAGGGCCCGGCTGTCCTGCCATTTGGGGTCGACCTTGACGGTCACGAACAGATGCACGGGCCGGTCGAGCAGCTCGGTCAGCTCCTCACGCGACTTCTGGCCGATCCATTTCAGGGTCTGGCCGCCCTTGCCCAGGATGATCGGGCGCTGGCTCTCGCGCTCGACATAGATGGTCTGTTCGATGCGAGCGGAGCCGTCGGCCTTTTCGTCGAAGGCCGTGGTCTCGACGGCCGCCGAATAGGGCAGTTCCTCGTGGACGCGCAGATAGAGTTTCTCGCGGGTGATCTCGGCGGCCAGGACGCGGATGGGCACGTCGGCGCTCTGGTCCTCGGGGTACAGCCATTCGCTGGGCGGCATCGACAGGGCCAGCCGTGCCTTCAGGTCATCGACCCCGTCGCCGGTCGCGGCCGAGATCATGTAGACTTCCGAGTAGACGCCGGTCTCGAACAGGGCATGCGACAGGGCCAGCAGGGTGTCGCGGCGCATGCCGTCGATCTTGTTGAGCGCCAGGATGACCTGGGTGCCGGAGCCCTTCAGGTTCTCGATGATGGTCTCGGTGTCCTCGGCCGAGCGGCGGTCGGCGGCGGCACCCTCCTTGCCCTCGGACGCGATGTGCGAGGCGGCGTCGATCAGGTGGACCACCACGTCGGCGTCATGCGCCCCGCCCCAGGCCGAGGCGACCATGGCGCGGTCGAGGCGACGACGCGGGGTGAAGATACCGGGGGTGTCGACCAGCACGATCTGGGCGTCGCCATGGATGGCGATGCCGCGCACGGGGAAGCGTGTGGTCTGGACCTTCTGCGTGACGATCGAGACCTTGGAGCCCGTCAGCCGGTTGACCAGGGTGGATTTGCCGGCGTTCGGCGCGCCGATGATGGCGGCGAAGCCGGCCTTTCGCGCCGGGTTCGGGCTATGGGTCATGTCGGTCAAATCACGCCTTCTCTCTTGAGCATCGCCATGGCGGCGGCCTTCTCTGCGTCCTGACGCGAACGCCCCTGGGCGGTCAAGGGTTCGAGCCCCTCGACCGTCACCGCGACGGTGAAGGTCGGGGCATGGTCCGAACCGGTACGGTTCGCGATTTCATAGGTGGGCAGCGGCCGCCCCTGCCCCTGCGACCATTCCTGGAGCGCCGACTTGGGATTGGTCAGGGACCGTTCCGGCGGCTTGGCCAGTTCCTCGGCCCAGGCGATCTCGAACACATTGCGCGCCGCGTCGATGCCACCGTCCAGGTAGACCGCCGCCAGAACGGCTTCGACCGCGTCGGCGATGACGCCTTCCTTGCGGCGACCGCCGGACTTGGTCTCGCCCGGCGACAGACGCACGGCCTCGCCAATGCCCAGGGCGGCACCCACGCGCCCGCAGGCGTGTTTGTCGACCAGGGCGTGTAGGCGCGACGACAGCTGGCCCTCGTCGGCCTCGGGAAAGTCGTTGTGCAGCCGTTCGGCGACCAGCAGGCCCAGCACCCGGTCGCCCAGGAACTCGAGCCGCTCGTTGTCGCGCGGGGCACTGGAGGTCTGGGGCGCAACGCCCTCGCCGACGCTGGAATGGGTCAGGGCCCGGTCGAGCAGACGGGCGTCCTTGAACCCATGGCCCAGACGGCGGACCAGCTCGGCCACCGCCTGTGCCCTGGCGTTTGCCATCAGTGGAGGACGCTGAAGAAGCGGCTGGGCCGGATCTTCGTGAACCAGCTGACCGGGTTCAGCAGCGACGCGCCCGGCTCCCACGAGAAGGCGATGATCTGGGCCTTGCCGACCAGGTTCTGCGCCGGAACGAAGCCGACGCCCGCCGACTGCTCGACCCGGCTGTCGATCGAGTTGTCGCGGTTGTCGCCCATCATGAAATAATAGCCGGCCGGAACCGTGTAGACGCCGGTGTCATCCAGATCGCCGCCGGGGCCGAAGTCTTGGGTGTTGAAGCTCTTGCCGCCCGGCAGGGTCTCGCGGGCGCGAACGACCGAGCGGGGGCCGAAGACGTCGGCGGCCTCGGATTCGCCGATGACCACGTCCTGGACGGCTGCGCCGTTGATATACAGCTTGTTGGCGATCATCTGGATATGGTCGCCGGGCAGGCCGATCACACGCTTGATGTAGTCGGTCTTGTCGTCACGCGGCAGTTTGAACACCACGATGTCGCCGCGCGCGGGGGCCGAGCCGAAGATGCGGCCTTCACCGACGGGCAGGTTGATCGGCAGGCCGCTCGAGAATTTCGAATAGCCGTACGACCACTTGGACACGATGATGTAGTCGCCCTCATACAGGTTCGGCTCCATCGAGGCCGACGGGATGGTGAAGGGCTGGAACAGCAGCACGCGCAGCACGAAGGCGATCAGCAGGGCGAAGACGATCGTCTTGACGATCTCCAGCGTCTCGGACCCCGCGGTAGGTTCGGGGCGGACGGGCTTGGGGCCCTTGATGTTTTTCGTCTTGATCGGCTTGTCGCGCAGGGTCAGGGGCTCGTCGCCGTCGTCGAACGGGGCATCGCCCTGGTCGCTCCAGATCGGGCGCTTGCCGTCGGCGGTGACGGCGGCAGCGGTCGCGGCGGCCGCAACCACCGGGGCGACGGGAGCGAGATCGTCCTGCGGTTCCAGGCTGACCGTGTCAGACGACACGACCGGCGCTGACGGTTCGAGGTCGACGGAAGGTTCGACCGGGGCTTCCGCCGGCAGGTCTGATACTGGAGCGGAGGACGCAGCTTCGGGTGTGGCTTCGATATGAGCCGGCATGACCCCGTGGTCGTCCGGCGCAACGGGCTGCGGCGCGTCGTCGGGCGCGTGCGGCTTGTGGTCTTCGCTCATCGTCGGAAAGGCCTGTCCCCAGCCCCCATTCGGCGGCGTTGTCGGTCGTCGCACCTATAGCCTGATTACGACAGCGGCAAGGCCTCGATCACCACGAAGGCGAGTGCGTATGGGTGCTCGTCGCTGAGCGTCAGGTGGATGTGAGGGCAATGCCCCTGTGGCGTCAGGCGGGCCAGGTGCTCGGCGGCGTGTCCGGTCAGGGCAAGGGTCGGCTGGCCACTGGGCAAGTTCACCACCCCCATGTCCTTCCAGTAGACGTCGCGGCGCATCCCGGTCCCGAGCGCCTTGGCGCAGGCCTCCTTGGCCGCGAACCGCTTGGCATAGCTCCAGGCCGCGTCGGGCTTGCGGTCAGAGCGGGTCCGCTCGATCTCGGTGAAGCAGCGCGCCTTGAACCGGTCGCCGAAGCGGTCGAGCGAGGTCTGGATGCGGCGGATGTCGCATAGGTCGGCGCCGACGCCGATGATCACGCCGCGATCTCTCTGCCTTCGTCCATCAGAGCCCTCATCCGGGCGATGGCGGGGCCCAGGCCGACGAAGATGGCCTCTCCGATCAGGAAATGGCCGATGTTCAGCTCCATCACCTGCGGGATGGCAGCGACGGCGGCGACGGTCTCGTAGTCGATGCCGTGCCCGGCGTGGACCTCAAGGCCGAGGCTCGTGGCCAGGGCCGCGCCGGCCGACAGCGATGCCAGTTCCGCCTCGGCCTCCTCCGGCCTGCCCTCGCGCACGGCGTCGCAATAGGCCCCGGTATGAAGCTCGACCACCGCCGCCCCGGTCCGGTAGGCGGCCTCGATCTGGGCTGGGTCAGCGCCGATGAACAGCGACACCCGCGACCCGGCCTCGTTCAGACGCCCGACGAAGGGGGTGATCCAGTTGTGGCCGCCGACGACGTCGAGCCCGCCCTCGGTGGTCCGTTCCTCGCGCTTTTCGGGCACCAGGCAGACGGCGTGGGGCCGGTGATGCAGGGCGATGGCCAGCATCTCCTGGGTCACGGCCATTTCAAGGTTCAACGGCCGCGCCTCGGCGTTCAATAGGGCCGACAAGCCGTCGATGTCGCCGTCCGAGATGTGGCGCCGATCTTCGCGCAGGTGGGCGGTAATGCCGTCGGCCCCGGCCGCCAGCGCCTCGCGTGCCGCCCGGACGGGATCGGGATAGAGGCCACCGCGCGCATTCCGCACGGTCGCGACGTGGTCGATGTTGACGCCGAGGCGCAGACGCTCGCTCATTTTCAGGCCGTGGCCAGCCGCCGGCTACCCGGATCCTGCACCGGGATGGCGGCCAGTTCGGGCGGCAGGGCGTCGGCGGGATAGGCCGGCACGTCCAGGGTCGCGAGCGCGATCAGGGGCACGCCGACATCGGCCCGTCCGCCCGAGCGGTCGACGATACAGGCGGCAGCGACCACCTCCCCTCCGGCCTCCTTGATCGCGGCGATGCATTCGCGCGACGACAGGCCCGTGGTGACGATGTCCTCAACCATCACCACCTTCTGGCCCGGCTCGATCTGGAAACCGCGCCGCAGCTTGAATACGCCCCCTTCCCGCTCGACGTAGAGCGAGGCGACGCCCAGCCAGCGGGCGGTCTCATAGCCGGGGATGATGCCGCCGACCGCCGGGGAAATGGCGACATTGACCGGGCCGACCGTGGCCGTGATCTTCTCGGCCAGGGCCTTGCACAGCCGGGCGCAGCGGTCGGCGTGCATGAAGACCAGGTTCTTCTGCAGAAATACCGGACTGTGCAGCCCCGAGGACAGCACGAAATGCCCCTCGCGCAGGGCACCGGCGGCGCGGAACTCGTTCAGGACGTCTTCGGTGTTCATGGAAGGGCTCTTAGCCCTAGCCCTTCAGCCGCTCAACCGTGTCCACCGATGGATTGGTGCGCAGGGCGGCCATGATCATGGTGGCGTGTTTGGCGTCCTCGACCTCGACGTCGAAGTTGAGGTCGAAGAAGTCCTGGTGGCGATGGGAGAGGTTCAGGTTGCGGATGTTTCCGCCCGCATCGCCGATCAGGGTCGTGACCTGGCCCAGGACGCCGACGCCGTTGCGCACCGTGGCCTTCAACCGCGCGATGCCCAGGGCGCTCTGTTCGGCCTGGGGCGTCCATTGCAGGTCCTGCCAGACGGTGTCGTCGTCGGCGTATTCGGCCAGCTGCTGGCAATCGATGGTGTGGACGGTCAGGCCCTTGTTGGGCTCCAGGATACCGACGATGCGGTCTCCGGGCAGAGGCGTGCAACAGGCCCCGAAATGGACGCTGACGCCGGGCGTCAGGCCCCCGCCGCGCACGAACAGGCGGGCGCGCGCGTCCTGAATGGGCTTGCGCTGCTGGGCCGGCTTGATCTTGCCCATCAGGGCGGGGAACAACAGTTCGGCGACCTTGACCGGCGAGATCCGGCCCCGTCCGATCGCCTCGAACAGGTCGGCCTCGGTGGCGACGCCGAGGACTTCGAGCACAGGCTTCAGCGAGACCTGTTCCAGGGCCTTGCCGGCCTTGGTGACGGTCTGATCCAGACTGGCGCGGCCCAGACGCAGGAACTCCTCGCGCTCGGCCCCCCGGATGTGGCGGCGGATCGCCGAACGGGCTCGGCCGGTCACGGTCAGGGAGCGCCAGTCGGCCGGGGCCTCGCGCTTGGAGCCCCGGATCACCTCGACCACATCGCCGTTCTGGAGGGCGGTGCGCATCGGCTTGAGCTCGCCGTTGATCTTGACGCCGACGGCCGTGTCGCCGACCTCGGTGTGAACGGCATAGGCGAAGTCCAGCGCCATGCCGCCGCGCGGCAGGGTGATCAGCCGGCCCTTGGGCGTGAAGACGAAGACCTGATCCAGGTACATCTCCAGCTTGGCGTGTTCGACCCAGTCCTCGCCCCCCTCCCCGTGCTCGACCACCTGGACCAGGTGACGCAGGTTCTGGAGCGGATCGCGCCCGCCCTCGGCGGCCATGGCTTCCTTGTCCAGACCGTAGGACTGGTTCTTGTAGGCCCAGTGGGCGGCGACGCCGTCCTCGGCGATCCGGTCCATCGTCTCGGTGCGGATCTGCATCTCGATGCGCAGGCCGCCCGGGCCCACGACGGTGGTGTGAAGGGATCGATAGTTGTTCGACTTGGGCGTCGAGATGAAGTCCTTGAACCGCTCGGGCACCATGGGCCAGGCGCGGTGGATGACGCCCAGCGCGCGGTAGCAGTCGTCCTCGAACGGCACGATCACGCGGAACCCGTAGATGTCGGACAGGGACGAGAAGCCGACGGTCTTTCGCTGAAGCTTTCGCCAGATCGAGTAGGGCGTCTTCTGGCGGCCGAAGACGCGGGCGACGATCCCGGCCTCGGACAGCACCTGCTCGACTTCGTGGGCCACGACCTCGGTGGCGCGGCCGTGTTCAAGCTTCAGCGCTTCCAGCCGCCGCTCGATGGCAGTGCGGGCGGTGGGGTTCAGGTGCTCGAAGGCGAGTTCCTCGAGCTCGGACGCGATCGAGTGGATGCCGATGGAGCGACCCAGGGGCGCATAGACCTCGAGCGTCTCGCGGCTGATGCGCTCGCGCTTCTCGGGCTTGACGTATTTCAGCGTCCGCATGTTGTGCAGACGGTCGGCCAGTTTCACCAGCAGGACGCGGACGTCCTTGGAGATGGCCAGGATGAATTTGCGCAGGTTCTCGGCCTGGCGGGTGTGCTCGGCCTGAAGTTCGAGACGGGACAGCTTGGTCACGCCCTCGACCAGGACGGCGATCTCCTCGCCGAACATGGCCGCGATGTCGTCACGCGTCGCCGAGGTGTCCTCGACCACATCGTGCAGCAGGGCCGTGACGATGGTGGCGGTGTCGAGCTTGTAGTCGGTCAGGATGCCCGCGACCTGGATCGGGTGGGCGAAATAGGGATCGCCCGAGGCCCGCAACTGCGAGCCGTGCATCTTCATCGCATAGACATAGGCCTTGTTGAGCAGGGCCTCGTCGGCGGTGGGGTCATAGGCCTTGACCGCCTCGATCAGCTCGAACTGGCGCAGGACCGGAATGCGTTTCGCCGCCGGCAGGGGCTCTGCGGGCGGCGAAACGGGATCGTTGTTGTTGGCGACGTTCTGCGGCGGCGGGGACTTGGCGACCCGCGCCGGGAGGATGGTGATACCGTTGGCGGGTTCCGCCGTCAGTAGCGTTCCTCCTGCCCGCCGTCCCGGTCGCTCTGCAGGGCGCGAATCAGCTCCTGCTCGGCCATGTTCATGTGCTGCGGCTCGGCCAGCAGACCGACGATTTCCGCCTCGTCCTCGGCTTCGGTACGCTCGTCGACGCGTTGCAGGGCGACCACGACGGTCTCCAGCAGGTCGGCGGGGATCACGGTCTCGTCGGCGATCTCGCGCAGGGCCACGACGGGGTTCTTGTCGTTGTCGCGATCCAGGGTCAGCGGCGCGCCGTTGGCGATCGCGCGGGCGCGGTTGCCGGCCAGCAGGACCAGTCCGAAACGGTTCGGAACCTTCTGGATGCAGTCTTCGACGGTGACGCGAGCCATGGGAATCCTTCGGTGTCGGGACGATTGTCGGCGGGAGAACCGCGCCCCATACAGATATGCACTGATTTGTGCAACGCCACAGGGGCGGATTTGGGGCAGCTCAGTCGATCAGACAATCTGGGTCGACCATGGCACGATCGGGGAATGCGGCCGTTACGCAGGTCGAATGCGCGTGTAGCCCTTGAACCGATTTCGGGTGCCACAGGTTTGAGAGCACGATCTCGACGGCGGCGTCGTCCGACCTTTCGATGGCTTGACTACAAAAACAACAGGCGCGCTTGAAGAACATGGTCAGGAACTCATCGACCGTGCGTCGATGCCCACCGTTGCACTGTCTTTGAGACTAGCCGCCGTATCCCCCGCCGGATGCACCCACTCCGGCGCGATCTCCGCCAGCGGTCCCATGACGAACAGCCGTTCCGCCGCCCGAGGGTGGGGCAGGATCAGGCCGGCGCAGTCGCCCTGTTCACGGCCGTAGGCGATCAGGTCAAGATCGAGGGTGCGCGGGGCGTTGCGGATGGAGCGTTGGCGGCCAAAGGCGTCCTCGATCCGGCCGAGGGCCTGCATCAGGGCGTGGGGGTCATGGGCGGTGCGGACGATGACGACGCCGTTCAGGAAAGGCGGGTCGGTCGGGTCGGGCCAGGCCTGTGACCGCCACCACGACGACCGGGCGACGATGTCGATGCCCTCGGACCGGAACCGCGCCAGGGCCGCCCCCAGCGCCTCGGTGCAGGACGCCCACACCCCCTTGTCATTGCAGCCCAGAGCGATGATGACGGCCTGATCCAGGTCAAGCGCCACGCCGGGCTCGTCGATGACGGCAAGGTCTGCAGCTTCATTCACGGCGGTGTCCATGACGTTTCTTCCGCACGAGCGCATCGCCCTGTTCATCGACGGGGCCAATCTCTATTCGGCGGCCAGGGGGCTGAACGTCGATCTCGACTTCGCCAGGCTGCTCGCATCGTTCCGCGATCAGGCCGTCCTCATTCGCGCCCATTATTACACGGCCGTGGTCGAGGGCGAAGAGTTCTCTCCGATCCGGCCGCTGGTGGACTGGCTGGGCTACAACGGCTTTTCGGTCGTGACCAAGCCGGCGAAGCGGTTCACCGACCCGCAGGGGCACAGCCGGATCAAGGGGAACATGGACATCGAGATCGCGGTGGACATGCTGGAACTGGCCCCGCGTCTGGATCATGTCGTGCTGTTCTCGGGCGACGGCGACTTCCGCCGGCTGGTCCAGGCGGTGCAGGCCAGGGGGGTGCGGGTCACCGTGGTCTCGACGCTGAAAAGCCAGCCGCCGATGCTGTCGGACGACCTGCGCCGACAGGCCGACGCCTATATCGATCTGGCCGACCGCCTGGGGGACTGGGGCCGGCCCCGGACACCGGCGGCGAGCCCGACAGTGCGGACCTTCGACAGGGATTAGACGGCGCCGTTTCTGCTCCACCGATAGTTGTCGAAAACCGCGTTATCGCGTAGCGTCGTGTCCAGTATATCGACCGGAGGGAATGTTCATGCTGGCCCTGGCTCTCGCAGCTTCGTTGTTCGCCGCTCCCCTGCCCCAGACGGTTCCGGCGCCGCCGGTCGATCCCGCGACGGCTCCCGTCGATCTGGAAGACATCGTTGTCGAGGGCAGCAGGCTGGAGGACACCACCGAGCGGTTCGTGCGCGAGGTCGGGGCCCCGTCGCGGCGTCGGGGCCTGGCCCGCTGGCGCAACGGCATCTGCGCCGGGGTGGCCAATCTGCAGAACGATGCGGCGCAGTTCATCGTCGACCGCGTGTCCGACACCGCCCGCGACCTCGACCTGAAGGTCGGTGCGCCCGGCTGCGAGCCCAGCATCCTGATCGTCGCGACCACCGACGCCAAGGCCTTCACGCCCCAGTTCGTGGCCTCGCGCCCACGCCTGTTCCAGGTCGGCGGTGCCGGCATGGATCGGGGCGACGCAGCCCTTGCGGCCTTCGAGACCTCCGACAGCCCCGTTCGCTGGTGGCACGTCAGCGTCCCGGTCACCGAAACCGGCCAGATCGCGGTGCGGATTCCGGGCTTCTGCCAGAATTCCTGCGAAGGTCCGATGGACTTTGCGCCCCAGGTCGAGACCCTGTCGTCGCGCCTGATGAACCGGACCGAGGACGACCTGAAGCGCGTCTTCATCATCGTGGACGTGGACAAGATCGCCAATGTGTCGCTGGACCAGCTGGCCGACTATATCGCCATGGTCGCTCTGGCCCAGATCGACCCGGAGGCCGACACCTCGGGTTATGCGACTATCCTGAACCTGTTCGACGACCCGGCCTATGCACCCGGTCTGACGCAGTGGGACAAGGCCTATCTGAAGGGTCTGTACGACGCCCAGCGCACCCGCGCCAGCGTCGGAGCCGCCCGCGCCGAAGTCGTCTCTTCGATCATCCGCGTGCGTCAGGGCATGACGAACGAGGAAGACGCGACTCAGTAGCCCAGACCCCGCCGCCGGGAGCCCGTCATGTTGATCGCCGCCATCCTCAGTGCCGTCCTGTCCGCCACGCCTGAAGCCGCGACGCAGGAAGTCTCGCCCCGTCCCGCCCCGTCTACGCCGACCGTGGATGCCGTTGACCTCGGCGAGCTGACTGTCACGGGACGCACTCTGGAGACGGCGACACGCGAGTTCGTGCGCGAGGTCGGGGCACCGTCCCGTAATCGGGGTCTGGCGCGGTGGCGCGGCGCGATCTGCGTCGACGTGCTCAATCTTCAGGCCCCGGCGGCCCGGTTCATCGTGGAGCGTGTGTCCGAGACGGCGCGAACCGTGGGGCTGACGCCCGGCGGCGCAGGCTGCACGCCCAATGTCATCATCGTCGCCACCGACGACGCCGCCGTCTTTACCCCGCAGTTCGTCGCCATGCGCCCCCGCCTGTTCCGCGTCGGCGGGGCCGGCATGGATCAGGGTGCAGCCGCTCTGCGCCGGTTTCAGGCGACCGACCGGCCGGTGCGCTGGTGGACCGTGACCCTGCCGGTCGATGAGATGGGCCGGAACGCCGTTCGTATTCCCGGCTATTGCAGCGGGTCGTGCCTGCTGCCGTCGGACATGGCACCGGGCGTGAAGACGCTGGGGTCGCGACTGTCGTCGCCGACCGAGGATGATATCGAGCGGGTCTTCATCATCGTCGATGTGGATCAGGTCGCCGCACTGTCGGCACATCAGCTGGTCGACTATCTGGCCATGGTGACCCTGGCCCAGGTCGATGCCGACGCCGACACCGGCGGCTATGCTACGATCCTGAACGTCTTCGATGATCCCGAAGGCGTCGCCGGCCTGACCCAGTGGGACGAGGCCTATCTGAAGGGGCTGTATCAGGCGCAGCGGATGTCGGTGAACCAAAGGGCCAGTGCCAGCGAGATTGCGGGCTCGATCGTCCGTGCAAGGCGGGCGATGGACGTGGCAACGCAGGACTGAACAAACGTCCGCTACCCGACCTTCGCCATACGGAACAACGGTGATCCGCACCGGTTGAACAGGTCCGCCCTCCCCCGCGTAACCGCTTGTTTCACTGTGAAAACCGTCAGGGAATGCCGCGCTGCCATCAGCGACCTCATTGCGGAGGCCGTGCCCGAAGATGACGCGGCGCGTCGCGAGGGGCTGTTGACGCTGGCCGACGGCTGGATCGGCCTGATCGAGCGGCGCGAGGCGATCGACGAGCCGGGGCCGCAGTGCGCGCTGGACGACCCCGAGGCCTGAACCCCGACTTCAGCCCTTGTCGCGCATCAGCCGGGCCTTGTCGCGCGCCCAGTCGCGGTCGGCCGACGCCTCGCGCTTGTCATGCAGCTTCTTGCCCTTGGCCAGGGCGATCTCGAGCTTGGCCTTGCCGTCGTCGTTCAGATACAGGCGCAAGGGAATGATGGTCTGGCCGTCCTTCTGGACCGCACCGATGAGCCGATCGATCTGCTTTCTGTGCAGCAGCAGTTTCCGGGGCCGGCGCGGCTCGTGATTGAATCGGTTGGCCTGGGCGTAGGGCGGGATGTCGGCGTTGATCAGGACGATTTCGCGGCCTTCTACCGCCGCATAGCTCTCGGCGATGTTGGCGCGGCCCATCCGCAGGGCCTTGATCTCGGTGCCCAGCAGCATGATCCCGGCCTCGAGGTTGTCCTCCAGGAAATAGTCGAACCGGGCGCGGCGGTTCTCGGCGATCAGCTTGGCCTTGGTGATCGGGGCCTTGGTCGCCGCCGCCGCCTTTTCCTTCGTCGTGGCCATCAGCCAAGCCCGGCGGCGTCGAGCGCCGCGTCGATGGCCGGCTTGACCTCATCGCGGGTCGGCACCAGCGGCAGACGGATTTCCTCGGTGCACAGCCCCAGCTTCGCCAGGGCGTACTTGGACGGCGCCGGCGAGGCGTCGAGGAACAGGGCCTTATGCAGGCCGATCAGGCGGTCCTGCCACGACCGGGCCGCCGCGTAGTCGCCTGCGACCACGGCATTGTAGAGGGCGACCATGGCCTCGGGCGCGACGTTGGAGGTGACCGAGATCACCCCGACCCCGCCACAGGCCAGATACCCCAGGACGCTGGGGTCATCGCCGGTGATCAGGTCGAACTGGACCCCGGGCTGGCGACCGATGTTGGCATGCATCCAGCAAACCCGGCTCATGTCGGCGGTCGCATCCTTGATGCCGACGATGTTCGGATGGGCCGCCAGCCGCGCCACGGTCTCGTTCGACATGTCAACGCCGGTCCGGCCGGGCACATTGTAGAGCACGATCGGCAGCTGGACCGCATCGGCCACCGCCTCGAAATGCGCGGCCAGACCCGCCTGGGACGGACGGTTGTAATAGGGAGTGACGACCAGGGCCCCGTCTGCGCCGACGGTCTTGGCATAGCGGACCAGGTCGATGGCCTTGTCGGTGGCGGTCGAACCGGCCCCGGCCATGACACGAATCCGCCCACGGACGATCTCCACGGTGCGCGCGACGACATGCTTGGCCTCGTCGGGCGTCAGGCTGGCGCTTTCGCCGGTGGTGCCCATCGGCACGATGCCGTGGACGCCTGCGGCGATCTGGCGCTCGATCAGGCGTTCCAGCGCGGCATCGTCCACGTTTCCGTCACGAAGAGGTGTGATCAGGGCGGTGATCACGCCCTTGAACAAAGGGGCGGTCATAGAAACAGTCTACCTGCGTGGGAAATGGGCGGCGGGCGCCCGTGACAGGCGGTAGAGGGTAGGTGGTGGGCCCAAAGCCTGCAACCGGGTTGAATGGGGTTTGTACGAACGATGCTGGCGACGACGATTGCGGCCGCTCTGGCGGTCCTGGCTCCCCCTGTTGAGTCGATGCTTCCCCAGTCGACGGCGGAGCTGAACGGTGCCCAGCCCTACAGCCAGGTCTCGACCGCGACCTATCAGCCGCGCGTGCTGAACGATTCGGACACCATCGCCTTTCGACGCGGCCTGACGCTGGCGCGGTCTCGCGACGTTGTCGGCACCCAGGACGCCATCAGCCGGATCGGCGATCCGACGGCACGCAAGCTGGTCGAATGGGCCCTGATCGATACCTCGGGCTCCCAGATGTCCTATGGCGACCTGTCGCGCGACCAGCGCGCCCTGAACGGCTGGCCCCGGGTCGAGGCGCGCCGCAGCGCCGGTGAGATCGCGCTGGACCGCGCCGGCGGATCGCCCGACGCCGTGCTCGCCTTCTTCGGCAGCAGCGCGCCCACCACCGTTCAGGGGGCCATTGCCCTGGCCTGGGCGCTGGACCAGTCGGGCCGCTCGTCAGAGGCGCAGTCGTTGGTTCGCGACTGGTGGCGGACCCGGTCGTTCGAGGCTCCGGAACAGACCCGCATCCTGAACCGGTGGAGCGGCTGGCTGAGCACGGCCGACCACGACGCCCGGCTGTCGATGCTGCTGCTGGGGCCGCACGGTCCGGCGACGCGCGCCATGGTCAACCTGGCCTCGCCCGAGAAGGCGTCCGTGGCCAATACGGTGATGGCGCTGCGGTCGGCCTACAGCCCCGATTCCATGGTCGCCAACCTGTCGGCATCCCAGGCGACGGACCCGGCAGTGGCGCTGGAGCGTGCGCGGATCCTGCGTTCGCAGAGCCGCCAGCGCGATGCCTATTCGATCCTGCGCTACCTGCCGTCCGCGCCCTCGCACAAGGAGGGCCAGGACACGCTGTGGAGCGAGCGCCGCAACTATTTCCTCGATGCCTATCAGGACGGCAACTACCAGGCCGCCTACGACGCCATGGCCGGTCACGGCTTCCCGTCCGGCGACCGCAAGGTCGATGCCGAGTTCTTCGCCGGCTGGGTCGCCCTGACCAAGCTCAACGACCCGGCCCGCGCCGCCCGCCATTTCGAGACCCTGCGAACCGTGTCCTCGACGCCGATCACCCAGGGGCGCGCCTGGTACTGGCTGGGTCGCGCGGCAGAGGCTCAGGGCGATCAGGCCGGTGCGCAGCAGGCCTATCGCAACGGGGCCCAGCACATCCAGACCTTCTATGGCCAACTCGCCGCCGAGAAGGCCGGCATGACGACCCTGACCCTGCCCGCCGATCCCCGGCCGACTTCGGCCGACGCCGCGGCGTTCGAGGACAATGAGGTGGTGCGGGCCATGCGCATCCTGGGCGAGACCGGCGAGACCAGCCTGCTCAGGGTCTTCGCCTATCACCTGGACGACACCCTGCCGAACCCGACCGACCTTGCGCTGCTGATGGACACCATGCGGGGCTATGGCGACGGCTTCGGGGCCATGATGGTTGGCCGTGCGGCCAGCCAGCGCGGCATCCTGTTGCCCGAACGCCAGTACCCCTTGCGCACCCCGCCTCAGGTTTCTGGCGCGGCCCCCCTGCCCTTCACCCTGGCCATTACCCGCCAGGAATCCAGCTTCGACCCCCGCGCCCGGTCCGGTGCCGATGCGCGCGGCATGATGCAGTTCCTGCCGGCCACGGCCTCGGGAGTCGCACGGCGTCTGGGCATGAGCTATTCGGCCGAGCGGCTGTGGGACGCCGACTACAACATGACCCTGGGCAGCTATCACCTGGGCGAGTTGATGGGCAATTTCGGCGGGTCGATGCTGATGACCACCGTCGGCTACAACGCCGGTCCCGGCCGCGCGCCCCAGTGGGTGGCCCGTTGCGGCGATCCGCGCGGCAGCGTCGAGGCCGCCATCAACTACATCGAATGCGCGCCCTTCACCGAGACGCGCAACTACATGATGCGGGTGATGGAGAACCTGTCGGTCTACAAGGCGCGGCTCAACGGCGGCTCGGCACCGCTGAGCCTGTCGTCGGACATCTCGCGCGGTTCGCCTCCGGGACCGACGGCCTATCAGGCCTACAGCGGTAACTGACGGGCGCTACCGATTCAGGCCTTCAGCAAGCCCCTGATCAGGGCGTCGATCATGCCGTCGCTGAGCACGCGGGTGTCGCCCCAGTCGAAATAGGGCTTGGTGATGATCAGCGAGACGATGCCGTGCGTGCCCGCCCAGAACAGGCGCGCCGCGCCGGCCGCATCGTCACCGCGCAGCCTGCCTGCGGCCTTGATCTCTTCCAGCACGACCTGGAACGAACGGAACAACTCGGGGCCCTGAGTCTCGGCGGCGTTCTGGGCACCGCTGCGCGCCTCGATCGGCCGGGTCAGGTAGATCAGCCGGTAGGCGTTCGGCTGGGCGAAGCCAAACGCGACATAGGCTTGCAGCATCGCGCGCAGCCGGGCCTGGGGGTCCGGTTCATCCGTCGTGATCCGTCGGTTGGCGGCCAGCAGTTCTTCAAAGGCCTGGCGACAGATGTCCTGGAGGATCTCGCCCTTGTCGGCGAAATGCATGTAGAGCGCTGTCGAAGACAGGCCGACCTCATCGGCGATCTTGCGGATCGTCGCGCCCTCATAGCCGTGCTCGACGAAGATTCGCTCGGCGGCGGCCAGGATTTCGGCACGCCGTGAATGCCCCTCACCCTTGGGTTTGCGACCGGACCGCACGGGACCTTGCGGCGAGGATGAAACGAGGACGCTCAAACGCGACACTCCTGTGAACCTGCGTTTGAATAGCGCCATTGGCAGGCGTTCGCCAATGGCTTGCCCAAGTCTGATCGGGTCACTAGCGTTTTCGTGATGCCGAGGGATTTCGCGCCGCCGAAAATCGACCCGACTGCGCCCGCCCGGATCGGCGCCCGCCGTCGGGGAATGACCGTCGGTCAGGCGATCGTCACCTGCGGTCTGATCGGGGCGTTCACGGCCTCGGCGATACGCGCGCCGGCGGCATCATTCGCCATACTTCTGTTCGCGTTGCAGACCGGATTTCTGATCCTCGCGGCATGGCGCATCTATCTGATCACCGGGAGCGGCTATCGTCCGTCGGACGAGGTGCTGGATCTGGAGGCATCAGACAGGCTGCCGCGCTACACCATCCTCGCGGCCCTGCATGACGAAGCCGAGGTGGTCGGCCAGTTGATCGAACGCCTGGCCGAGATCGACTATCCGCCCGACAGGATCGAGGCCTTCCTGTTGCTGGAAGCGCATGACCTGGAGACCCTCGACGCGGCACAGGCGGTCGAGCGCCCGGACTGGCTGAAGATCATGGTCGTGCCCCCCGGTCGGCCCCTGACCAAGCCGCGCGCGCTCAACCATGGCCTGGCCCACGCCACGGGAGACCTGCTGGTCATCTATGACGCCGAGGACGACCCGGACCCGTTTCAACTGCGCGAGGCGGCCGCCCGGTTCGCGGCCGACAAGACTGAAGCCTATGCCTGCCTGCAATCGCCGCTGCGTATCCGACGCCGCAGCGACAGACGCGCCTCGCCCTTTCTCGATCGCCAGTTCGCGGTCGAATACGCCGCCCTGTTCGAGGTCAAGCTGCCGGCCATGGCGCGGCTCGGACTTCCGTTTCCGCTGGGTGGCACCAGCAATCATTTCCGCGTCGGTCCCTTGCGCGAGGTCGGCGGCTGGGACGCCTGGAACGTCACGGAGGATGCCGACCTGGGGTTCGAGCTGTGGCGACGCGGGTGGCGGCTGGGCGTGCTGAGCCGGCCCACCTATGAGACCCCGCCGGGCGACCTCGACAACTGGCTGCCGCAAAGGGTGCGCTGGCTGAAGGGCTATATGCAGACCTGGGGCGTCCATACGCGCGACCTGCGGACGCTCGGACTGCGGGGCATGTTCGCCATGTCGATGACGATCGGCGCAGGGCTGGTCTCGGCGGCGGCCCAGGCGGTTGCGCTGGCCTGGGTGCTCGCCTGGGTGCTGGTGTCGGTCACCGCAGGCCTGCCGCCGGCACCGCCGCTGTTCTCGATGAGCGTGCTGGTCCTGGCCCTGGCCGCAGCCTGGCTGCAATGCGCAATCGGAGCCTACCGGGGGCGCGTGCCCTATGGGCCGTGGGACATGATCGCGGCGCCTGCATACTGGTCGCTGCTGACCCTGGCCTTCGCCCACGCCCTGTGGCGGCTGATCCGCGAGCCTTTTGCCTGGGACAAGACGCGCCATCACCGCGACGAGGATGCACAGCCCGCTGTGATCGTCTAAGCAGCCCCGATGCCTCCCGTCCTGTCGAAAACGCCCGAAACCCTGCTGACCACCGGCTGGTCGGATTACGCCCTGCTCGATAGCGGTGATGGCAGGAAGCTGGAGCGGTACGGACGCCACACGGTCGTGCGGCCGGAGCCGCAGTGTTTCTGGGCACCGCGTGATCCGGCGGCCTTCGACGCCGCCAATGCCGTGTTCGATCCTCAACAGGAAGAGGAGGACGCCGGACGCTGGCGATTCGACCGGCACGGGCCGATCGATTCCTTTCCGCTGAGTTGGGGGCAGACCCGGTTCACCGGGCGGTTCACGCCGTTCCGGCATCTGGCCTTCTTCCCGGAGCAGGCGGCGAACTGGGCCTGGCTGGACGCTCGAATTCGGACTCTCGACAAGCCGCGCGTGTTGAACCTGTTCGGCTATACCGGCGTGGCGTCACTGGCCTGTCTCGCCGCCGGGGCCGAGGTGACGCACGTCGATGCGTCCAAGAAGTCCGTCGCATGGGCGCGGGAGAACGCCGAGATGTCGGACCTGGCCGACCGGCCCGTCCGCTGGATCGTCGAGGACGCCCGCAAATACGTCGCCCGCGAGGTCCGGCGCGGCGTGAAATACCAGGGCATCATCCTGGACCCGCCAAAGTATGGGCGCGGGCCGACCGGCGAGGTGTGGCGGCTGTTCGAGGACATGCCGGCCTTGCTCAAGGACTGCGCGGCCCTGCTGGCCGACGACGCGTCCTTCCTGTTGCTCAACGCCTATGCCGCGCGAGTGTCGGGCCTGTCTCTGGCCCATCTCATGGCCGAGGCGACGGCGGATCGCGGGGGACGCATCGACTGGGGCGAACTGGCCCTGTCCGAGGACGGGGCGGACGGTCGGGCGATCGGTCTGAGCTTCTTCGCGCGGTGGTCGGCGTGAGCGCCCCCATCGAGGCAGAGGGCCGCCTCATCACCTCCCTGACCAACGACACGGTCAAGGCCGTGCGTGCCCTGCATATGCGCAAGGAACGCGAGGCGACCGGCCTGTTCCTGGCCGAGGGGCTAAAGTTCATCGGCGAGGCCCTGGATCAGGATCGCGCGCCCCGCACCCTTCTGGTCGGGATGGAGGCTCGGCCGCATCCGTTGCTGGACCGGGCGAAAGCCGAGACGATCCGCAGCGGTGGCGAGGTCGTTACCGTCACCCACCCGATCCTGGAAAAGATCAGCCGACGCGACAATCCCCAGACGGTGCTGGGCGTGTTCGAGCAGGCCTATACGCCGATCTCGGCGATCACGCCGGGCTCCGCGCCCTGCTGGATCGCGCTGGAGCAGGTGCGCGATCCCGGCAATCTGGGGACCATCATCCGCACCGCCGATGCGGCGGGATGTGGTGGCGTGATCCTGATCGGCGACTGCGTCGATCCCTTCTCGGTCGAGGCGGTCAGGGCTACGATGGGATCGGTCTTCGCGGTTTCGATCTCCAGGGTCTCGGTCGCCGAGTTCCTGGCCTGGCGTCACACCTGGCCGGGCAGCGCGATCGGAACCCGCCTTGATGGATCGGTGAACTACCGTGAGGCAGCGCTCCAGTCGCCCGCCCTGATCCTGATGGGCAACGAACAGGCGGGGCTGACCGACGAACTGGCCGCCGCCTGCGACGTCAACGTCAAGATCCCGATGCGCGGCCGGGCCGACAGCCTGAACCTGGCCATCGCCACGGGCATCATGGCCTATGCGGTCACGGACGCCCTCAGTCCTCGACCTTAAGCCGCCCCATCCCGATCAGGGCCAGCAGGGTGATCACCGACGCCGCCGCCAGATAAAGCCCCACCGACGGCAGGCCCACATTCTTGGCCAGCCAGGTCGCCGCGAACGGCGCGACCGAGGCCCCCACGATGCCCGCCAGATTGAACGCCATCGAGGCCCCGGTATAGCGCACCGCCGTCCGGAACGGCCGGGCCATGGCCGCGCTGAGCGGCCCATAGGTTGCCCCCATCAGGGCAAACCCGAGCGAAAAGAAGATCAGCAACCCCGTCAGACCGCCCGAGAACAGCGGCGCCAGCGTCAGGCCGAAAAGGCCGATTCCGACCGAGGCCGTGCCCAGCACCTTCAACTGGCCCCACTTGTCGGCCGCCAGCGCAGAGATCGGGATGAAGGCCCCGAAGAACAGCACTCCGATCAGCTGGATCGGCAGGATGTCGCCGCGCGTATAGCCCATCGACGAGGTCGCCCAGCTGAGGGCGAACACCGTCATCAGATAGAACAGCAGGAAGGTCGTCGTGGCCCCCAGGGTACCGAGGATCAGCGCGCCCTTGTAGCGGGCCAGCAGGGTCAGGATCGGGGCCTTGACCCGTTCGGCGCGCTCTATGACCCGGCTGAACTCGGGCGTCTCGGTGATCCGCAACCGCACCCACAGGCCGACCAGCACCAGTACCGCCGACGCCAGGAAGGGCAGTCGCCATCCCCAGGCCAGGAAGTCGTCCTCGGCCATGAAGCCCGTCAGGATCAGGAACGATCCCGTCGACAGGACGAAGCCGATCGGCGCGCCCAGCTGCGGGAACATCCCGAACCAGGCCTTGCGTCCCGGCGGCGCGTTCTCGGTCGCCAGCAGCACCGCCCCGCCCCACTCCCCGCCAAGGCCGAACCCTTGCCCGAACCGGCACAGGGCCAGCAGCAGCGGCGCGATGATCCCCGCCGCCTGATAGGTCGGCAACAGGCCGATCGCGACCGTCGACAGCCCCATGGTCATCAACGCCGCCACCAGCGTCGCCTTGCGCCCCACCCGGTCCCCGAAATGTCCGAAGACCACGGCCCCGACCGGCCGCGCGAAGAAGGCCAGACCAAAGGTCGCGAACGACTGCAGTTGCGCCGTCGTCGCATCCTCGCCGGGGAAGAACAGCGCCGGAAACACCAGCACCGCCGCGGTCGCATAGATGTAGAAGTCGAAGAATTCGATCGTCGTCCCGATCAGGCTGGCGAACAGCACCCGACGCGTCGAGGCCGGGCTGGGAGCCGTCAGGAGATGGGTGTCGGTCAAGGCATCGCTTCCTTAAATCAGGCCAGCGATTGAGCCGGAGAGCCGCGAAAGGTCAAGCTGGTCTCACGTCCCCCTCGGCTTCACCCGGTTGGTGGGATCGGCGTTGGCGGGGTCTTCGGGCCATGGGTGGCGGGGGTAGCGGCCGCGCATCTCGGCGCGGACGGCGCTCCAGCTGCCGGACCAGAAGCCGGGCAGATCCCTGGTCATCTGCACGGGGCGGCGAGCGGGCGACAGCAGGGCGAGGGTCAGTGGCACGCGGCCACCGCCGACCGTGGGATGGGTCTTCACACCGAACAGTTCCTGGACCCGGATATCCACGCGAGGTCCGCCCTCGGCCGCATAGTCGATGGCAACGGAGCCCAGCGGCGTCGTCAGGCGCGCGGGGGCCGTCTGATCCAGCGCGCGCTGGCGATCCCAGGGGATCAAGGTCCGAACCGCCTGTTCCAGATCGCCGTCCGAGATCGCCTCCAATGACCGCGCCGTCTCCAGCAGCGGCCAGAGCCAATCCTCCCGCGCCGCCGTCAGGCCGGCATCCGACACGTCGGGCCAGCCGTCCTCCAGCCTCGCGACGAAGGCCAGCCGGTCGCGCAGCCCTTTCGACCGCTCGCCCCAGTTCAGACCTGCGAGCCCCTCCCGTTCGACCTGGGCCCTGAGGGCAGCGGTGAGGGTCTCGCGGTCCGGCGGTCCCATCAGCCGCTCGTCGAACACGAGAGCCCCGACCCGGCGGATGCGGCGGACGACCATCCGGCCGGAGGGCTCCTTGGATAGCCGGTCTTCGACGGTGATCCGGTGCTCCAGCGCGGCCGGGTCCAGCGTCGCGCACAGACGGATGCGGTCGCGTGCCTCCCCTCCGCCCAGGTCCGCGACGGCCAGCCACGGCTCGCGGGCCAGAGCGTCGGTGGGATCCAGAAACGCGCCGCGTCCCGAGGCCAGCAGGACTTCGCCCGGCTTGCCCCGCGCCTTGGCTACCCGCTCAGGAAAGGCTTCGGCCAGCAGGGCTCCGACCTCGACCGCGCCGCCCTTGCCGCTGCCCGCCGCCTTCGCCCAGCGTTCGGCCAACTTTCGAGCGTCGTTGGCGCGGGGCGACCGGTCTCGATCAAAGGCCTTCAGCCGGTCTCTCAGATCGACGTCGTTGCCGCCGAGGCCCGGCTCGCTCAGCACCGCCGCGATCCGCGCGCCGGTCATGGCGTCGCCTCCGTCCGAGGCCACGGCGACCAGATGACCGAGGCGCGGACCCAGCGGCAGGGTCGCCAGCCGACGACCATGCACCGTCAACGCCCCCTCCCCGTCCAAAGCCCCCAGTCGCGTCAGGACCGCCCGCGCCTCGGCGAAGGCCCCGGCAGGGGGCGGGTCCAGCAGGGCCAGCCCTAGCGCCGACCGCGAGCCCCAGCGGGCCAGATCAAGCGCCAGTCCCGTCAGGTCGGCCTCGAGAATTTCCGGCCGCTGGTGCGGGACCAGACCCCGCGTCGCCTCCTCGTCCCACAGCCGGTAGCAGACTCCCGGCTCGGTGCGCCCGGCCCGCCCCCGCCTTTGCGCGGCCGAGGATCGGCTGACCCGCACGGTGGCCAGTCGGGTCAGGCCGCTGGACGGCTCGAACCGGGGCACGCGCGACAGGCCGCCGTCGATCACCACCCGCACGCCTTCGATGGTAAGGCTGGTCTCGGCGACCGAGGTAGCCAGGACCACCTTGCGGCGACCGGGCGGCGCGGGCTCCAGCGCCCGATCCTGGGCCACCTTGTCCAGCGCGCCGTACAGTGGCGCGATATCGACATCGGGCGGCAATCGATCGGCCAGGGCCTGACCCGTGCGGTGGATTTCGCCCTGCCCCGGCAGGAAGGCCAGGACCGAACCCGTCTGCTCCGACAGCGCCAGCCGACAGGCCCGCGCCACCGCAGCCTCGATCCGTTCCGCGGGGTCGCGGCCCAGATAGAGGGTCTCGACCGCGAACATCCGACCCCTGGCCTCGACGACCGGCGCGCTCGTTCCATCGGAGTGGGCGAGCAATCGCGCGATCCCGGTGATATCCAAGGTCGCTGACATCACCACCAGCTTCAGGTCCGGCCGCAGCACCGCCTGGCTGTCGCGCGCCAGGGCCAGACCCAGGTCAGCATCCAGAGACCGTTCGTGGAACTCGTCGAACAGCACGGCCCCGACGCCGTCCAGCCCCGGATCGTCCAGGATCATCCGGGTGAAGACGCCTTCGGTGATGACCTCGATTCGCGTCGTCGGGCCGATCCGGCTCTGCAACCGCGTACGATAGCCGACCGTCTGGCCGGCCGCCTGGCCGAGGATCGCTGCCATCCGCTCGGCGGCGGCCCGGGCTGCCAGCCTGCGCGGCTCCAGCACCAGAATCTTGCCCCCCGTCAGCCACGGCGCGTCCAGCAAGGCCAGAGGCACGACCGTGGTCTTGCCCGCCCCCGGCGGCGCGGCGAGCACGACGGAGTCATGTCCGGAAAGCGCGGCCATCAGCGCGTCCAGAACGTCGTGGATTGGAAGCCGGGGTTGGCTGGCGGGGCGCGGAATCACAGGTTCACCTAGCGCGAACGACCCCCTCCCACCAAGAATCCCGCATCACGAAAGCGTCGCCCGGCCGTCACGGTTCGTAAACCGCGTTGCGCGCCGCACAATCCCTCGCTAGCGTCCGGCCAGGAAGGCGGCCCGGGGAGGGTCTGCCGTGCAATTTTTCGGGGGCGCGACTTCATGTCGGCAAACGGCGTCAAGCCTGGGGGGAACCAGTTGTTCCTCAAGAAATCGGTGGCCCAGATCCAGAAGGAAGCGGCCAAGAGCGAGCTGAAGCGCTCGCTCGGTCCGATCAATCTGATGAGCCTGGGCATCGGGGCCATCATCGGCGCCGGTATCTTCGTTCTGACCGGTCAGGTCGCGGCCGCCAATGCGGGCCCGGCGATCATGCTGTCCTTCATCGTCGCCGGCGTCGCCTGCGGCCTGGCGGGCCTGTGCTACGCCGAGCTGGCCTCGACCATGCCGGTATCCGGCTCGGCCTATACCTACGCCTACGGGACGCTGGGCGAGGTCTTCGCCTGGATCATGGGCTGGCTGCTGGTGCTCGAATACGGGGTCGCGGCCTCGACCGTGGCGGTCGGCTGGTCCGGCTATGTCGTCTCGATCCTGAAGGATTTCGGCCTGTCGGAAACCCTGTTCCCGATGATCCAGTACGCCGGCGGCGAAGGCCCCTCATGGGCGACCCCGCTGGTCCAGGCCGTGGTGTCCGAAACGGGCAGCACCTTCCCCCTGACGGGAACCTTCAACCTGGTCGCCGCCGTCGGCATCGCCGCCGTGTGCGGCCTGCTGGTGCTGGGCGTCAGCGAGTCGGCCCGGATCAACAACATCATCGTGCTGATCAAGATCGTGGTGCTGCTGACCTTCATCGCGGTGGGGATCGGCTATGTGAACCCTGCCAACTGGGTGCCCTTCATCCCCGAAAACACATCCGGCAACTTCGGTGAGTTCGGGGCGACCGGCATTCTGCGTGGTGCATCGATCATCTTCTTCGCCTACGTCGGGTTCGAGGCCGTCTCGACCGCCGCCGCCGAGGCCAAGAACCCGTCCAAGGACGTCCCCGTCGGCATCCTGGGCGCCCTGTTCGTCTGTACCCTGATCTATATGGCCGTCGCCGCCGTCATGACCGGCGTCGTTCCCTATCTGGAACTGGCCAGCCCGGCCCCCGTCGCTGTCGCCATCGACCGCATGGGTCTGGAGTGGGCCAATGTGCCGCTCGCCTCGGCCGCCGGCGGACAGCTGAACCTGATCAGCTTCCTGATCAAGATCGGCGCGATCACGGGCCTGACCTCGGTCATGCTGGTGCTCTGCTACGGCCAGACGCGGATCTTCTACACCATGGCGCGTGACGGCCTGCTGCCGCGCGCCTTCGCCGTGATCCATCCCAAGTTCCGCACGCCGTGGATCGGCACCATCCTGCTGGGCATCCTGATCGCCATCGCGGCCTCCTTCCTGCCAATCTCGATCCTGGGCGATCTGGTCTCGCTGGGCACGGCCGTGGCCTTCTCGATCGTGTGCCTGAGCGTGATCTTCCTGCGCATCAAGCACCCGGAAATGGAACGTCCGTTCAAGGTGCCGGGCGGTGTCTGGACGGCAGGCGCAGGCATCTTCGCCTGTCTGGCGCTGGCCGGCTTCAACTTCTGGCCGATGATCCAGCATGCGATGAACGGCAATCCGCTGCCGCTCACCATCCTCGGCATCTATGCCGTGGTCGGTGCGATCATCTACGCCGCCTACGGCTTCGCCAACTCCAAACTGGCCAAGGGCATCGACATCACCGAAGAGACCACGATGTCGTCCCCCGCCGAAGCCATGGGATCGGGCGTCGACAACCAGAAGGACTGATCTTCCGATCAGCCCAGAACGACAAAGGCCCCGGAGCGATCCGGGGCCTTTTTTTTGATAAAGCAGAGCGCTCGCGCTCAAGCAGCGAGCGACCGCGTCACGAGCGGTAGCGCATCAAAACCCATGCCCTCAAGCAGCGAGGCTCCTCGAGCCGAGCGGTAGGGCCCTAAATACATGGTGCGGATGAGAGGACTCGAACCTCCACACCTTGCGATGCCAGAACCTAAATCTGGTGCGTCTACCAGTTCCGCCACATCCGCATTCGGTAGGCCGCAGCCCTTACAACACGGGCCTCGCTCACGTCCACAGCCGGATGGCGTCGCGCGAGATCGGGCCGTCGCTCTGGGCCGTGTTGGCGGTGTAGGACAGGGTGGCCTCGCGCGAGCCACAGCGACAGCGGAAGCGGCGGGTCCGCCCCGCCTGGGGCCAGGCATGGCGACCGCCGAACAGGGGCCGGGGATCCATCAGGGCGGCGTGATCGCACCCCGGGGCCTCGCAGACCACGATCATGCGCGTCCCGACACGGGGGGCCACGTCCTCGCGCGCGGGCTTGCGTTCGGCGGGATCCTTCCAGTGCCAGTCGGTGCGGATGTCGCGCATCAGATGATCTCCTCGGCCGATCGGTCTAACGCCAGCCGGGGCGACCGGGTCGCGATAAGGCTTCGAGTTCATCGATGAACTCCGCGTGAGGAACGATCCCATCGAGGGCACCGGGCGTCTCGGTCATGCCGGCGGCTTCGGCCGAAAGGACGCGGACCTCGTCGGAGCGACCCAGACCCTGGCGGCACAACAGGCGGGCACGGGCACGGATCAGACTCAGCGCGGCATTGGGATAGCGGCCGGCCAGACGCCCCGACCACAGCGCGGTCTGATCGGCGTCGAGCCGCAGGTCGGCCGCGCGGTTCAGGACCATGGCGGCGGCCTCGCGCAGCGCAGGCCAGTCCATCAGGAAGGCCATCCCCTTTGCCGCGTCGGGCCAGGCGGCGGCGACGGTCTGCGCACGGTCGAGGGCCTCGACATCGTCGAAGTCGGGCAACCGGCCGATGAAGGCGCGCAAGGTCTCCGCTGACAGGTTGCGCTCGAACAGGGCCCAGCGCCGGGCCTGGGCCTCATCTGCCGCGCCTTCGGCTTCCAGCACAACGATTTCGGCGGCATCCCAGGCGTCGGACGGTTCGGCTTGGGGGAGCGAACCGGTGCGCAGCGCCCATTTCGAGGCCGTTGGTGGGCGGGGTCGGGAGGCCTCCAGCGCGATGCGGGCCTCGATGACACGGCCGGAGGCGGCCAGTCGGCGGGCGATCTCGGCTCCCACATCCGGCTTGGACTTCTCGATGTCGGGGATGGCGTCGGCCCACGCCTGGACGTCGCCGGTGCGGTCGGCGAGCTTTCGTACCACCAGTGCCAACCGTCCCGTCGGGCGCGGGCGTCCCTCGGTCAGACGGGCCAGCAGGTCGCCCGCCATGGGCTCGCTCAAGTCGGGCGCGGCCCGGCCGATCCAGCCGCCCCAGTCCGACAGGCGGGTCTGCAAGGCGTCGAACATCATGGGTCCGGCGGCCTCGGGACCGGCGGCAGAAGCGACACGCGCCAGGTCCGGTGCCGCGTCGAAGAACAGGGCCGAGATTTCGCCCTTGGGATCCTTCACCCGGGACGCCAGACCCGGATATAGGGCGAACCAGGCGACGATCCGGTCCAGCGCCAGGCCTGCGTCCAGGCCGGCCAGCCGATCGGCGATGAAGTCCAGATGGATCGACATGTCGTCGATCAGTTCCGGCCGCTTGCGCCACGACACCCGCGTCCGGCTGGCCGCCAGGGCCGTCAGCCGCTTGTCGATCTCCAGCGCCAGATCGGCCGCCCCGACCTCGGCGGCGAGTTCAAGCTTCAGGCGACGCTTCAGGTTCGCATTGCCGGTCGCCGCCTCGAGCAGCAGGACGGCCAGCCGATCCGCGCCCAGTTCGATCAGGTTGGCGCTCGACACTGTCTTGCGCGCCGCTGCGGATTTCTTGGCCATGATCTTCCTGTGGAACATGGCCGCCCGGGCTTCAACCACCGATCCAATCGGCCAACCCATCGGACAAAAAAACGCCGACCCGTTCTGCGGGCCGGCGCGAAGTGCGGAGACTCTGGGAGGAGCGTCCGTTCGGGAGAGAGGGTTTGAAATCAGAAGGTGTAGCGAATGCCCGCGAAGAACTGACGCCCGGTGTGGCTGTAAACGTTCAGGCGGTTGGACGCGTCGACGTACTGGTCGTTGAACTCGTCGGTCAGGTTGATGCCCTCGACGCTGACCTTGAGATTCTCGGTGATGTTGTACGAGGCCTGGGCGTCGAAGTTCAGGGTCTCGTTGGTGCCGTGAACCGAGTTGCCGTCGTTGCCCGGAACCTGGGTCAGATAGCCTTGGCGATAGGCGGCCGATCCCCGGACCGAGAACTTTTCGGTCTCGTAGTAGAGGGTGAAGTTGGCGGCGTTCTTGGACAGACCGACCAGGGTCTCGTTGATCGTCGGCGCCCCGGCGGTCGTCGAGGTCAGGTACTCGATGCTGGAGTCCACGAAGGTGTAGTTGGCCTGGACGCCGAAGTTGGACATCCAGCCGGGCAGGAAGTCGAGGCGCTTCTGGGCGTTGATCTCGAAGCCTTGCAGGGTGCCACCCGGCGAATTGACCGGCTGGGTGACGACGAACAGATCGGTCGGCAGAGCCGTGGTGCCGGTCAGCAGCGAGGTCGGCAGGCCCAGTTGGTTGAACGGAATGTCCTGGCGCAGGGTCTGAACGAAGGTGTTGATCTTCTTGTAGAAGACACCGAGCGCGAACAGGCTGTCCGCGTCCGGATACCATTCCAGCGAGAAGTCCACATTGTCCGACTTGGTCGGCATGATGTTGGGATTGCCCGACGAGAAGCTGCGGTTCGCGCCCTGGATGCCGACGTCACCGCCGGGGGTCAGGACCGAAATGGACGGCCGGGCGATGGTCTGGGCGGCCGACAGGCGCACCACCACGTCGTCGGTCAGATCGACGGCCAGGTTGGCCGACGGCAACCACATGTCATAGTCGCGGCGGGCCCGAACGAGTTGGATCGTTCCGCCCGTGGCGGCGAAGCCGTCCGAATACTGCTCGGTCAGGACGTATCGAACACCAGCGTCACCCCGCCACGGCATACCGAAGGCGTCGAAGCGGAAGTCGGCCTGGGCATAGGCACCCAGATCCTTTTCGTCGACCGTGACGTACTGACCGCGCGCCGACGAGTTGTTGAGCCCGGTCAGGGCGTAGATGCCGGTGTTGGAATAGATGTTGTAGGTGGCGATGAACTTGTCGAGGTCGGGGGCCAGCCAGCTGGTCGGCGAACCGGTGGGCAGGCCCAGGTTCTGGCCGAAGCCGGAGAAGACCCGCGACACCGCCGCCAGCTCCGACGCGGTCAGGGTCTGGACGACGGTTTCCGTGGTCCGGTACTGGCCTTCGGAGTCGAAGCTGAACCGGCGATAGTCGAGGCCGCCCTTCAGGGTGACGTTCTCGTTGGCGTCGAACTCGAAATAGCCCTTGGCCGTGGTGAAGGTGTTGGTCACCGCGTTGGGGCGGATTCGGACTTCCGACGTGCCGTTGATCATCGACCAGTTGGCCGGGTTGGTCAGATCGAAGCCGAAGTCGAACTTGGGCATCCGCGACGTAAAGTCGTAGGAGAAGCCGTTCGTATTGGCCCGGTCGAAGGTCACGATCGTCGAGACGGGGTTTGAGAACTCCGAACGCGAATAGCCGCCGACGAAGCCGGTGCGGAACCGGTCGGTCCAGTTGCGCGTGGCCGTCAGGGTATACTGCTGGAACTGGGTCTGAAGCTCGTCGTGCGCCGACTGGGTGCGGACATCGACGGCGTCGAACACCCCCGCCACGATGTTCCTGCCGTCGACCGTACCCGAACGGATGATGGTCTGGGGCTTGCCGGTACCGGCCCGGCTGAAACCGATCGCCTGAAGTTGGGCTTCGTCGCGGGTCGATTTCACGTCGGAATAGAGAACGTCCAGCGAGATGGTCGTCTGGTCGTCGGGGCGGAACTGGAACGAGCCCGTCAGGCCCAGACGCTCGGTGTTGTGGTCATACTGGACGTAGGCCGGGATGCGCGGGTGATAAAGCGCCGTTGCCGTGTTGGTGTTGTTGATCTGGGCCGTCGTATAGCCCGCGAGGGTCGAGGCCGTGTTGAAGCCTCCGTTGGCACCGCCGAAGGTCCAGCGCGTGATGTTGGCGCCTTCTTCCAGGATGTGACGCTGCTCGTACGCCGCCGAGATCAGGGCACCGAACTTGCCGTCCAGCCAGGTGTCGGAGGCCAGCAGGGTGAAGCGCGGCTTGGCGTCCTGGGCCAGGTCATTGTAACTGACCTGGGCACCCATCACGAGGGTGGGTTCACGATAGTCGAACGGGCGAGCGGTCTGCAGATCGACCGTGGCCCCCAGCGAGCCCTCCTCGACGTCCGCCGAGGCCGACTTGCGCACCGTCAGGCTGTTGAACAGTTCGGACGCGAACATGTTGAAGTCGAAGCCGCGCGAGCGGTTGGTGCCGCCCGAGTTGACCGTGCCGCCGGTGGTGGCGATCGCCTCCATGCCGTTGACGCGAACGCGGGTGTATTCCGAACCCAGTCCGCGCACCGAGATCTGGCGGCCTTCGCCGTTGGCACGGCTGATGGTGACGCCGGGCACGCGTTGCAGCGACTCGGCCAGGTTCAGGTCGGGGAAGTCGGCGATGTCTTCGGCCTTGATGACATCGACGACGCCGCTTTCGCGACGCTTGGCGCTGACGGCGCTCTGCAGCGAGGCGCGGAAGCCGGTGACGACGACTTCGTCGACCTGGGTCTCTTCCTGGGCGTCCGAGGCCGGTGCGGTCTGGGCGTGAGCGGCGCCGGCGAGCGCCAGCGTCATGGCCAGAGCCGAAGCCCCGGTCGTCAGTGCGAACTGGAATGTCTGCGAGGTGCGCATCGTAGTCGTCCTTCCCCATGGCGCCCGCATGCTGCGGATCGTTCTTGGCGGCGCGGTTCAGCGCCAGATGTGGGCCGGTCGGGTTTCCCCTCTGGCTTCGAGCGGACCATAGGAGCGCGACATTGGGCGAGGCCAATCCTAATCGGGCATCGACCCATGCAGGACGCGCACTGATGTGGGCTTCAGTTGGCGTGTGGCGTCATCGATGACGTGAACAGCGAGGTCATCCATCGCCGGCTGCGACAATCTGGCACCTTATCGATACCCAATCTGGATCGGTCGATAGTCGTATTGGCTTGGACCCGATGCGAACCCATCCCTATCGTCCGTCGGGATCAGTCGCCCGCGAGAGGCGACGGTCGGCGCCGCCGGCGCCCCTGGGAAACGAACAGGTCGAGGATGCGGTCTTTCCGCGCTTCGTGTCGCTCGTGATCCCGCGACGCTTGAGGAGCCGACCGATGACCGACGCCGCGACCCCCCAGCCCCCCGTCAGCAAGCGCACCAAGGTGCGGTTCCTGATCCTGCTGCTGATCTTCCTGATCACCACGATCAACTATGCCGACCGGTCGACCTTCTCGATCGCAGGCAAGAGCGCGGCAGACGATCTGGGGCTGGATGCGATCGAGATGGGTTACATCCTGTCCGCCTTCGCCTGGGCCTATGTTCTGGGCCAGATCCCGGGCGGTGCCCTGCTGGACCGGTTCGGGACCAAGCTGATCTACGCCATCGCCATCGCGACCTGGTCCTTCTTCACCATGATCCAGGGCTTCTCGGGCTTTCTGGTCGGCGGGGCGATCTTCGCGGGCCTGTTCGCCATGCGGTTCGCGGTCGGTCTGGCCGAGAGCCCCTCCTTTCCCGGAAATGCCCGTCTGGTCGCGGCCTGGTTCCCCGGTTCCGAACGCGGCTTCGCCTCGGCCGTGTTCAACTCGGCCCAGTATTTCTCACTGGTGGTGTTCGCGCCCCTGATGAGCTGGCTGGTGCATACCTTTGACTGGCATTCGGTCTTCTTCGTCATGGGTGGGCTTGGGCTCATCGGTGCCCTCGTCTTCTGGTGGATCATCCGCAGCCCCAGCGACCATCCCGGCGTCAACCAGGCCGAGCTCGACTACATCGAGGCCGGCGGCGGACTGATCAACATGGAGACCAAACAGGCGACCAAATCCGCAGCGTTCAACTGGGCCAACGTCTCCCAGGTGCTGGGCAGCCGGATGCTGATGGGCGTCTTCGTCGGCCAGTACGGGATCAACGTCCTGACCTATTTCTTCGTCACCTGGTTCCCGATCTATCTGGTGCGCGAGCGTGGCCTGTCGATCATGGACGCCGGCTGGGCGACGGCGGCGCCGGCCCTGTGCGGCTTCGTCGGCGGGGTGCTGGGCGGGGTCATCTCGGACCAGTTGCTCAAGCGCACCGGCAGCCTGACCATCGCGCGCAAGACACCGCTGCTGATCGGCATGCTGCTGTCCTGCCTGATCATCGCCTGCGCCTATGTCGAGCAGGGCTGGCTGGTGATCGTGCTGATGGCCGTGGCCTTCTTCGGCAAGGGGATCGCCTCGCTGGGCTGGGCCGTGATCTCCGACACCTCGCCGCGCGAGTTCGTCGGCGTGACCGGCGGCATCTTCAACACCTTCGGCAACACCGCGGGCATCGTGACCCCCATCGTCATCGGCTACATCGTCCAGGCGACGGGATCGTTCGACCTGGCCCTGTGGTTCGTCGGCCTGCACTGCGCCCTGGTGATCGCCGCCTATTTCCTGATCACCGGCAAGATCGAACGCCTGACGCTGAAGGCTGCCGCATGAGGCGGGCCCTGCCGCAGGCGCGTCGCCGAGACGTCCTGGGCGGCGCCGCGCTGGCTCCGCTGGTCGCCGCCCTGCCCTGCGCGGCATCGGCCGCGACGGCGATAGAGGTCTCGACCCCGATGCCCGCCCCGACCTGGGCCCTGTTGCAGCGCGAGCTGCTCGACGCCAACGCCGAGGCCTGCAAGGTCTTCTACCACCGCTATTTCGACGAGCGGGGATACCTGCTGTGCTTCGAGCGGTGGGGGGCCAACGACGGCCCGGACGACGCGATCGAGAACGTCAACGACTGGCCCCTGCTGCATGCCCTGGGCGGGGCCGAGGTGGTCAAGACGATGTACACCCAGGCCTGGGAAGGCCACCTGCGGCAATACACGGCCGCAAAGACCGTCGAGGTCGAGATCGCCCGCGACGGGATGTTCCACAAGGAGTTCTGCGTCCAGCTGGACTGGCAGCACCATGCGGAAGAGATGACGCTGTTCAACGTTCAGGGCCTGTCGGACCCGAACAGCCCCCGCTTCATCGATCGTGCCCGCCGCTTCGCCGGTCTCTACATGGGCGAGGATCCGGCCGCTCCGAACTACGACCCCCAGCACAGAATCATCCGCAGCCTGATGAATGGCTCCAAGGGGCCGATGCTGAGAAAGGCCACGGCACTGGACTGGGTCGGCGACCCATTCGACCCGTCCGCCTTCTTCATCGAGCATGGCGAGGAGACCTACGAAGAATTCCTGGCCCACTACGAGGAATACACCGACGTCGTCGGCGACCACCCGCTGAACCTGTTCGCCACCACCCTGGCGCTGAACGCCTTCCTGATTACGGGCGAGGCCAAATATCGCGACTGGCTCCTCGGATACGTCGATGCCTGGGCCGAGCGGGCCAAGGCGAACGACGACCTGCTGCCGTCCAACGTCGGGCTCGACGGGGTGATCGGGTCGTCGGCCGAAGGCAAATGGTGGGGCGGAGCCTATGGCTGGGGCTTCTCGCCGGTCAATCCGGTGACGGGCGAGCGCGAGGATCGCAGCCGGGTGTTGCGGACCATCCTGGGCTTCTTCAACGCCTATCTGCTGACCGGCGACGACAAGTATCTGGAGACCTGGCGCAAACAGACCGATCGTATCAATGCCGCACGACGTACCGAGGGCGGCAAGGTCCAGACCCCGACGATGTACGGCGCGGAGGGCTGGTATGGCTGGAAGGACGGGCTGAACCAGACCAACAGCCTGGATCTGTGGTGGTTCTCGATGAAGCCGTCGGATCGGGCGCGGGCCCCGGATCATCCGTGGGTCGCCTATCTCGAAGGGCGAAACGCGGCCTGGCCCGAAACCGCGATGCGCGCCGACCTGGCCCGTGTGGCCGAGATGGCCAGGGCAGAACGCGAGGACACCTCCACGCCCGACACCCGATTGGCTGACGCGCGGATCGAGTTCAACCCGGCCAGTGTGACCTCACTGATGCACGCGATGATGGGGGCGCTGCATATTGCGCGCCCCTCCTGGGCACCGACCGCGCCGAACGCCGGGGGATCGCCGCTGTATGCCCGGCTGCGCTATTTCGATCCTGTCGCCCGGCGGGCGGGCGTGCCCGAGGACGTCGCCGCCCTGATCGACGGCATGACCGCCGTCGAAACGGCCGTGACCCTGGTCAATCTGTCACCGACGCAGAACCGCACAATCGTGGTCCAGGGCGGAGGTTATGGGGAACACCGGATTTCGGCCGTCTCGATCGACGGCAAGAGCCAGCCGGTGGACGCCGCGACGTTCACCGTCCGGCTGGCTCCGGGCAGCGGCGCGCGTCTGGTGCTTGCCATGGACCGCTATGTGAACGTCCCGACCCTGAAGTTTCCCTGGGACCGGTAAGTCCGGCAGCCTAGCGACGCCGGGCCACGCTGATCTCACGCACAGCCTCGAACTCATTACCCGGCGTCCATTTGGGCCAGTTGCGCCCCTCCGCCAGCCAGCGACCGACGCCGTAGAGCAGTTGCACGTCCTCGGCGGCGCCCTCCATCGTCCAGGTCGTGTCCCAGTCGTCGGTCGGCTGGTGATAGCGATCGCGCACATAGACCCGGCTGCGTTCCGACGCCCCGGTGAAGCCCGCCGCCGCGAACAGGGCCGGCACGCCCATCTTGGCAAGGGGGAAGTGGTCCGAGCGATAGAAGGCCCCGACCTGCGGTGCGGGATCGGCGATCAGGGTGCGGCCCACGGCGACGGCGTCACGCTCCAGTCTGTCCTGAAGGTCGGTCTTGCCATAGCCGATGACTACGATCTGCGGTTCGGCCGGGCCGGGCAACAGCGAGTCCATGTTGATGTTGGCCACCGTCGTCTCCAGCGGCACCAGCGGTTGGGCCGCATAGTGATACGCCCCCAGCAGCCCCGCCTCCTCCGCCGCCCACGACATGAACAGGGTCGAGCGTTCGGTGCGGGGGGCCTCCGCGAACAGCCGCGCCAGTTCCAGCAGACCCGCGACGCCCGAGGCGTTGTCGACGGCCCCGTTGTAGATGTCGTCGCCCGCCGCATTGGCCGTGGCGTGTCCGAACGCGTCCCAGTGGGCCCCGAACATCACGGTCTCGTCCGGCCGGGTCGTGCCGGTCAGTCTGGCAGCGACGTTGCGGGTCGTCAGCCGTTGATATGTCTGGCCGAAGTTCAGCGACATCGTCACTCCGGTCAGCTCGACGGGGCGGAAATCGGCGCTCTGGGCCGCGCTTTTCAGCGTCGCGTAGTCGAGACCCGCCGCCTGCATCAGCCTGGCGGCGATCGGCTGCTGGACCCAGCCTTGCGCCTGGACCCGCTCTGCCTCGACGTCGGCGCGGACGATGTCGAGCAGGGCCGCCGTGGACGAGTTCTGCAGAGTGTTCCACGGATAGCCGGCCCCGGCCGTCTCATGGATCACCAGAACGCCCGCCGCCCCGCGCCTCGCTGCCTCCTCGAACTTGTAGACCCAGCGGCCGTAGTAGGTCATGCCGCGCCCGTCGAACTTGCCTGCCACGGGACTGTCGGCGGCGACCTCGAAGTCCGGGTCGTTGACCAGCATCAGCACGATCTTGCCGCGCACATCGACGCCCTTGAAGTCGTCCCAGCCGCGCTCGGGTGCCGTCACTCCATAGCCGACGAAGACGACCGGCGTGTCGGTCAGTGTGATCCGGGGAACGGGCCGGTGGCTGCCGACGATGACCTCGGTGCCCCGTTGAAAGGTCAGGGTCTCGCCGCCCGCCTTGGCGGTGATCACGGCGGGGCCGTCCTGGGTGAAGCGGTTGATCGGCACGGTCTGGAACCAGGTGCCGTCGTCGCCGGCGGGCTCAAGCCCCAGGGCCTGGAACTGACCGGCGATCCAGGTAACCGCCTTCTCCTCGCCCGGCGTCGTGGGCCCCCTGCCCTCGAAGTCGTCGCCGGCCAGGATGCGCACCGTCTCGTTCAGCCGCGCCGGATCGACCCGGCCATCGGAGCCGCCCTTTCCCGCCGTGGCGCACCCCGCGAGCAGGCCCAGGGCCGAGACGGCAGCGATAACAAGGCGAGGCGACATGACGGAACTCCACGGACGCAGGCGACCTCGCGAACCTGCCCTTCCCGGTGCCGTATGTCGACCGCGCTCAGACCGGCGCGGTCATCCAGCCGATAGCGCCTGCCAGCACGACACCGACCGCCATCGCCGCCATGGCGACGGTCCGGGCGTTCCTGTGCGCGAAATGGATCAGATGGGTCATGATGACGTCCCCCTGCAAACAAGGCGCCACAGAAACAGCGTTCCATCAAGCGGATGTGCATCTTTGCACAAAGAATTCCGCAACTTGTCACGTAGCGGGCGCATTCGGCCGTGCCCGTTTCGCCTGACCGGAGAGTGGGTCAGTCCGCCAGCGCCGTGAGCTGATGCAGGGCCACCGCGCTGGTCACCGCGACGTTGAGCGAATCGAAGCCGCCGGACATCGGGATGCGCACAGCCCGGCAGCGGTCGATGACGGCCTGGGGCAGTCCCGGCCCCTCCGATCCCAGCAGGATCGCACGCCGACCGCCGGGCGTGAGCGACGCCAGGGTCTCGCCGCCTCCCGGCGTCAAAGCAATGACCTCGAACCCGGATGCGATCAGAGCATCGACGAGCGCGTCGACAGGCAGGGGCTCGATCCGCGCCGTCCTCAGCACCGCCCCGACCGACACCCGGATCGCCTTGCGATAGAAGGGGTCGCCGCACAGATCGTCCAGCAGCACAGCCCCGGCCCCAAAGGCCGCCGCATTGCGGTACAGGCCGCCGATGTTGTCGTGATTGCCGATCGCGGAGGCCGCGACGACGACGGTTTCCTCCGGCAGCCCCGACAACGCCTCTGCGATTGTCAGGACCGGCGGCTTTTCACCCAGCGCCAGAATGCCCCGGTGCAAGGGAAATCCCGCCACGACGTCCAGAACGGCCTGCCCCACCACATAGACTGGCGTCTCGACCGGCAGCCCAGTGATCAGGTCTGAAAGGCCGGCGACCCGCTTCTCGGCCAGCAGCATCGATCTCATCCGACAGCGCGAGGCCGACGACGCCAGGGTGCGAACCACGACCTCACCCTCGGCGATGAACAGGCCCTCGCGGCCGGTCAGATCGCGTTCCTTGATGTCGCGATAGGCGGTGATGCGGGGGTCGTCGGGGTCGTCGATCCTAATCGGGTCCATGACCGACATTAGCCGTTGCACAGCCGCGCGCGCCACTGCTATAGGCCCGCCTCCCGAGCCTCTGTTCCGCGGTAGCTCAGTGGTAGAGCAGCCGACTGTTAATCGGCTGGTCGTAGGTTCGAATCCTACCCGCGGAGCCACTCTCGGACTTAAGGCGCTGTTTTTGCAGCGCCTTTTGTTTTTTTCCTACGCAGCCCCCAAAGGCACCCGAAAATCAAACCGCGCTAGGCGGCTGTTTTCCACAGCTTTCCGCTTGGTTTCAGGTGACGCCAGGTTGAGGTCTCCATTTTTGAGGCTGCACCGGGGCAACACGAATCACGCGTCGACACGTTGTGGGTCGCCCATTGCAGTCGTGTTCACATGACGCGGGGAAAGCCGGGCCAGTGAACCGATCTGCAAAGTACAGAATGCTCGCGACGGCCCCAGGATCGACCCGTCACCTGACGGAATCGCGACACTCGGGATAGGCATATTCCAAAAGACCATCATCGGAGACCAGTCGAGCGCGCGCCGCCTCGGGGCGCGATTCGAGAGCCTGCCGGCACCAGTCGCGCAGGGACTCGATCGGCGCGTCGACCACGACCTGATCGATCGCGTCGCCCGCCGCGTTGGTCAGAACGATTCCCCACATGGTACGACTCTGTTTTGCCAACACCGTTCCGTCAACAAGCGTCGGCTCGCGAACGCCGATCCCACCCAGAGACGGTAACGGCGTACACAAGAGCGAGGACCGACGAGAGCGTGACACACGGCGGGGACCTTGAAAGCCTCGCCTTGTCGATCGTCGAAATCTGCATGCTCGACACCGGCCTGGAGGACCTTCCGTCTCGGACACCCCGATCCCGGAGCCGGCGCCTCAGATCCCGAAATCGATCTGATCTACCGAGGCCGGACGCTTGCGACCGGCGCGGCGGGAGACAGCTGCGGGCGCCGGCGCGCCAAGCGGCAGAACGCGCTGGGCCCTCGCGGTGGGATCGGACTGAGCTCTCTCGGGCGATCGATCGCCTGATGCTGCTGACGACCTAGAAGCGGTCGAGGGCTTGCGGGCGATCGCGCGGTTTCGATCAGCGTGGGTTTTCGGGGCGGTGCCAACGACCGGGCCTTCCCGCCGGCCTTGCGCGTGGCTTTCCAGGGCGTGAGCTCGCACTCCCACCATCCCACCCGCTTGGGCGAGATGGCCACGGGCTCCGGGAAGTCGCCGGCCTTCTGCATCCGCCGGGCCGTGGTTCGGCTGATGCCGGTGATGTCCTTGACCCGAGCCCAGGTCGGCAAGCGATCCTCAGGTCCCCCGGTAGGCACAGGCGCGCCATCTACTGCGAACGTCATGACGTTCCCCCCACCAGCCAGGCGAGGACCGCAGCCTGACACACGAGCTGAAGCACCGCCGCATCGTTCGCGGCGTCCACGACATCCCGGTCAGCCCAGGCGCGCAGAACCTGCTTGCGCGCAAAGCTCGCCGAAGGGTCGTCAAGGACTTCAGTCGCCGTCACAAACGGGGCGCGGATGTAGAGCCTCAACCACGAGGGCGCGGCTGCGCGGCCGCCGGCGAAGCGGTCCGCAGATCCGAGATCTGGACGCCTCCAGCAGCTCACGCGGGTAGAAGGGTTTGGAACGGATGTGCTGACAGGGCGGTCCGCCTCCCCCGGTGGACCACAGCCGCGGCAGGGTCGCGGTCTTCATACGAATTCCGAGCGTCCCCAGGTGGGCGGTCGCCTCCGCGCGCGTCAACAGGAGTTCGGCCTTCGCCTCGGGGCCGTACCCTTCTACGTCCGGGGTCATGGGAGCGCCTCCATCGGACCGCACTGGGTCGACCTGCGCACGCCCCGGCCCGCGGTCAGGGCGAGGTAACACTCCACGACCGAAGAAACGTATGCCCTGGTCTCGGCGATGTCGGGAATGCGCCCGAGGCGGGCGACCCGGGTCGGTCCCGAATTATATGATCGAGGACGAGCGTGGCGTCGCCCCCATGGCAATCACACCACCTCCGACGAGAACGACCCCGTGACCGGGCTAGACGACCTGTCCGCCCCTCTCCGCTCGGTCCACAGCTTGAGCTCCGGCTCGCGACCGATCAGGGCCAAGCCCACCGCGATCGACTCGAACTCGCCCCCGGTTTCGATCCTATTGGGCTCAAAGCGACGTCGGAAGATGTCGCGTACGGCCGGTACGAAGGACGATCCGCCGGTCAGGAAGATGCGATCGATCTGGTGTGGCTCGAGATGCGACGTGGCGATGGCCTGGTCGACGGCACGTTCGATGGCAGCGAGCTCTGGGGCGATCCAGCCTTCGAAGTCCGATCGGGCGACGGGCGTCTCGATCCGGATCGTGCCGGCCTCGAAGCAGAACGTCGCCACCTCGTCGCGTGACAGATCCATCTTCAGACGGGATACAGCCTGGTACAGGGCGTAGCCGTGATTATCGTCCAGTACCTCGATCAGTCGACACAGCCTTTCAGGCTGCAGGGCGTTACGTGCGATATCGCGGATATCTTTCATGTCCCGAGACGCCCGCAACAGGGCGAGCTGATCCCACCGGGCAAAGGCGGCGTAGTACCGCTGGGGAATGGGCAGCACCTTTTCGAAGCTGCGGTACTCGCCGCCCTTGCCCAGCTCCGGCGACACCAGCTGGTCGATGATGCGGTAGTCGAAGGCGTCCCCGGCCACCCCGACCCCTGCGCGCGCCAGGGCGGTGGAGCGGAGGCCGGAGGACGACGGTTCGAATCTCACGATGGAGAAGTCGCTGGTGCCGCCGCCGAAGTCGGCGACGAGGACCGTGGCCGCAGTCGTCAGCTGACGCGCGAAGAAGAAGGCGGCCCCAACCGGTTCATAGGCATAGCGGATGTCGGTGAACCCCATCCTGGCGAAGGCGGTCTCGTAACGATCCAGCGCCAGCTGCTCGTCCGACCCACCGGCGAAGGTCACCGGCCGTCCAACGATAACCCGCGCTGGGAGCACGGACATTGCCGGCCCACCACGCTGACGCAACCGGAGCAGGAAAGACGATAGCAGGTCCTCGAAGCCGTATCTGCGGTTGTCGATGACGGTCTCAGTGAAGGCTGGACTGGCGGCGAAGGTCTTGAATGACTGAATGAAACGGGTGTCGAGGGGATCCTCGACATAGGCGTCTATGGCCCAGGGACCGGCCTCGACCACCCGTTCGGCCACGCCGTCGGCGTCCTCATGGATCTGGAAGCTCAAGGTCGAGCGGAAGGCGGTCAGATCGCCGTCCGGCGCTGCGAACCGCAACACCGCGACCGCACCGTCCGCGCCGGTCATGGCGACCACCGTATTGGTCGTGCCGAAGTCGATGCCCAGCGTCATCTCTGGCGTCATCGCGCAAGGTGGCGTCATGATCGTCTCCAGCCCTGTGGAGCGCGTTCCTGAGCCCGCGCCTCGGTCCAGCCGGATGTACCCATCGCCGCGCCGATAAACGACTTGGCCTGGATTGACAGCTTGCCCGGGCGATCTTCCAATCTGATCCTATCGAAGGGCGGCGTCATGAATCCTGAACTCCTCATCTTGGCGCTGGCTGCCGTTCTTCTGATGGTTCACATCTTCGCAGCCGCTCACCTGAAAACAAAACAGTACGGCGTCGACTGGAATATGGGGGCTCGTGATGATGTCCTCGTCCCGCTCAATCCCGGTGCAGGACGTCTCGTGCGCGCTCAATCGAATTACCTGGAGACGTTGCCGATTGCCGTCATCGCTCTGCTCGGCGTGGTCGTCAGCGGCCGTGGCGATCTTTGGACTGCGATCGGCGGCTGGATCTGGCTCGGTGCGCGTCTCGTATACCTCCCCGTCTATGCGGCTGGAATCCCCAAGGTTCGTACGCTCATTTTTCTGACAAGCCTGGTCGGCCTCGGCATGGCGATCTGGCCGCTCTTTCGCCTCTAGCCGCCGGTGATCCTGAACAGATTCACTCCTGCAGCGGGGCCGGTGTTGGGGTTCTCTGGGTAAAGAGGATCGCTTGGACGCCGGAATACGGTGTCACCGCGTGAGACGCAGGAACTCCTCGCGCGTGCGCGGATCATCGCGCACCACGCCCCGCAGGCTGGCGGTGGTCAGCTTGGCACCAGGAGAATTGGTCCCGCGCAGTGTCATGCAGCTGTGCCCAGCCTCGATGACCACACCGACGCCGGCGGGGTGAAGGACCTTTTCGATGGCCGTGGCGATCTCGGCCGTCATCTTCTCCTGAATCTGTAGTGGTTTCGCATAGTCGCGCACGACGCGCGCCAGCCTGGCGATGCCGACTAACCGATCCGTGGGCAGGTAGCCGACATGAACGACCCCGACGACCGGCAGCATGTGATGCTCGCAGAAGCCGACGAAGCGGATATCCTTCAGAGCGACGAGATGGTCGTAGCCGCCGACCTCCTCGAAGGTACGTTCCAGATAAACCCTAGGGTCGCCCTCGTAGCCGTCGAAAAGCTCCTTTTCGCTGCGAGCGACCGCGGGCGGGCGTGTCGAGCAGACCTTCGCGGTCCGGATCGTCTCCGGCCCACCGGATCAGGGTAGCGACGGCGGCTTCGGCCTCGGCGGCGGAGACGGGATCGGTCATCATTCTAAATGTTGCGAGCGAGGTACGCCGCTTCGTGGATCGCATTTCCATAAGACCGAGGCGAGCGGGCGTCGCCGATCACCTGAACGGTGATCCCTGTACCATACAGCGCCATGGAAAGCGGATCATGCGCCGTACGGCCCGGCGCGATGATGAGCGCGCCGCAGGCGATGTCCTCCGCCCGCCCGTCCGGGTGACCGACGCGGACCGACCCGCCGCCGATGGAAGTCAGGGTCATGCCTTGCTCGGACGTCAGTCCAGCCTGCCCGGCCCAACGCATCACCGCCTTGGACCGCGATCCGATATAGGGGGCCGGAGCCAGCGCCGACCTGGGATCGAGCAGCCGAACGGTTCGACCCTCCCGCGCCAAGTCCAGTGCGAGTTCGATCCCTTCGCCGGCACCCCAGATGACGATGGGGCCTGCCGGCAGGACCGACCGGTCTTTGAGAACGTCATCGATCAGGAGCGCGAACCCGCCATCCAGGGCTGCGTCCAGACCTTCGGCTTGCACTGGCGTCGGTCGAGCCCCGGTCGCGATCACGACCACGTCGGGTTTTTCGGCAATCAGTTGCTCGGCATCAACGTCCTGCCCTAGCCTGACCTCGACGCCGCTCTTTGCGATCATGGTGCGGTGCCATTCGGGCTGGTAGGCGATCTGCTCCATGTTGGGCAGATGGGGATAGTTGCCCGCCCAGTTCATGACGCCGCCTAGCGCGTCGGACTTCTCGAACAGGATGACGTCGTGACCGATCGCGTCGGCAACGATGGCGTATTCCATGCCGCCAGAGCCGCCGCCGACGATCGCGACCTTCCGCGGCCTATGAGTGGGTCTGATCCGGTATTCCCGGTCTCGTCCGAAGCTGGCGTTCTGGGCGGAACCGGCCCAGCCCTTGTTGAATATGTTGCCCTGAAGGAGCGAAGACCCCGTGCGGGTAGACCTTCTAATATCTTCCTCGCGGCCCTCGGCGATCTTGCGAGGAAAATCAGGGTCGTCGAGTGACTGACGGCAGGAGGCGAACAGATCGGCAGCGCCCGTCCGGATCATCGTGCGCATCTGGTCGGGCGTATTGATGTTGCACGACCCCATCAGGGGCATATCGATGCCCTTGGCCTGAAGGCCGGCCCGAAGCTTTTCGACGCTGGGAAGCGTGACGAGATTGGGGGTGTAGAAGCCGCCGCCGATCATCTCGCCCGAACTCAGTTCCGGGTTGCGGTCTTTGGCCGGCAGCATGGAACCGAATGTCGCGTCGATGCCCTCAACGCCAAGGGCGTGGAGACGAGGCGCGTAGTGCTCGACGAAATAGTCGATGTCGTAGCCGCCCTCGTAGTTCTCGTCGCAGCACATGCGTGGGAACTGGGCAAAGTCCTTGCCGCAGAGTTCCTGGGTCCGCTGGATGATCTGCTCGCAGAACAGGAAATGGTCCGAATACTCGTCGTTTCGTCCCTTGTTGGCCAACAGCGACAGCGTCACGTGCGGCAATGATCCGTGGCAGAAATGGTATGAAATGTAGTCGTACCCGGCTTCGCGAGCCCGACGGGCGGCCTGGGCAAAATCCTCGACCAGGCTGCGATAGACCTCGGTGGGAACCACGCCGGGCTCCTTGTTGCCGATCGCATAAGCCGCCGTCGGCCCCCAGGCCACAGTGCCCGGGATCCAGCCCTTGCCGGGATCGATAGGGAAGGATGCGCCGACGCCGGGGATCAGGCCACCGTAGAACAGCTGGATACCGGCCAGAGCACCATTATTGTGGATCACCTCAACCAGGTCGCGCTGTCCGATGATGTAGGTGTCGTCGTAGAGGCCCAGCATCCGTTCGTTGATAAGCCCGTCATAACGAACGCAGGTGGCACCGACGCAAACCGCGCCGAAACCGCCCGCCCCGAAGCTTTCGTAAGCGCCGGTGATCTTGCCCGTGACGTGTCCCGTCGGATCGGACATGTTCATGGTCGTCGGCGCATGAACGATGCGGTTCTTGAACTTCAGGTTCTTGGTCTGGAAGGGCTGAAGCAGCGGATCGTTGATCATGGCGTATCCTGGGGTGCGGGTGCGCAAGGGGAGATGCGCGTCTCCAAGGTCGTTCTACAGCTGGGCCTCTCAGCGGATCTCAGGTGATAAGGACCTCAAACCGCCCGACGGACCGCGTTGGACCTTTATTGCTGGCCTGCGAGCGACGGCAACGACGCCGCCGCGATTACCGCCCGTACGATGCCTTGCCGCCGCTGCGGTCGATATCAGAGCCGGGTCTGATCGGGCGTGATACCTGTGCCCGACAGCTTACAGGCGTTCGTCGATCGTAAGGGCCGCAGACGCTTACGCTGGCCCATCGATTTCGACATTTGGAGCGGCGCATGAATCCGATACGCAAGGCGCTGGAGAATGACGCAGCCACTCTTGGCACCTGGTATGGCATCCGGTGCAATCTGATCGCGGAGCGTTGCGGCGCAATCGGCTTCGACTGGGTCATCGTTGATCTCCAGCACGGCACCGCGAGCTGGGATGGCCTGCTGTCGCTGCTGCAGTCTTTGCAGCTCGGGGGGACCCATTCGCTCGTGCGCGTCACGGGGCATGATCCTGCCGAAATCGGGCGGGCATTGGATATCGGCGCGATCGGCGTCGTGGTACCGATGGTGTCCACCGCAGACCAGGCGAAATGCGTCGCGGACGCTACCCGTTTTCCTCCGCATGGAACCCGCTCGATCGGAGCGGCCCGAAACACCTTGGGCGGCGATCCCTTGAGCCAGGATCCCTTCTGCATGGTGATGATCGAGACCGTTGAGGGGATGGAGAACCTGGAGGCGATCGTGGCGACGCCGGGTGTGGACGGCGTCCTGCTGGGAGGAGCTGATCTGGCCGTCAGCATGGGTCTGACCAAGGACCAGATCTATGCCTCCTTGCCGCCTCCGCCCGTGGTGGAAGCGATGGAAAAAATCGTGGAGGCCTGCCGCAGGCACGGCAAGGTCGCCGGCAACGCGGCGATGGAGGCGTCAGAAGTCGAGGTGCTGCTCGCCCGCGGCATCCGCTTCATACCCATCTCCGCCGCCGCTCTATTTCTGATCAGCGGGGCCAAACGCGCCTTGATGGATTGCCGCACGGCTGTCGCCGCCTTCGCCGGCTGACCGTCCTGTAGCCCCTTTCCCGCACACATCCGCAGGAAGACCATGACCCATAGACCCAACGACCTCGGGCTCGAGAAATACCGCAGGATGATGCGCATTCGCGAGTTCGAGGCCGTCGCCGAGGCGATCCACGCCGCCGGGGAAGTTCCGGGATCGCTTCACACCTATACCGGTCAGGAGGCGACCGGCGTCGGGGCCTGCATCGCCCTGCGCGATGACGACTACATGGTCGGCAACCATCGCAGTCACGGCCACCCGATCGCCAAGGGCGCCGCGCTCGGCCCACTCATGGCTGAGCTGCTCGGCAAGGTGACAGGGGTCTGCAAGGGCAAGGGCGGCTCGATGCACCTGTCGGACTTCTCGGTTGGCAGCCTGGGCGAAACAAGCATTGTCGGATCCGGCATCCCTGTGGCCGCCGGGGCGGCGCTCGGAGCCAAGCTTCAGGGCACGGACCGGGTATCGCTGTGCTTCTTCGGCGATGGGGCGACCAATGAAGGCGCGTTTCACGAGGGCCTGAACCTGGCGGCCGTCTGGAGCCTGCCGGCGATCTTCCTGTGCGAGAACAATGGCTATGCGGTTTCGACGCCGGTGAGCCAGGTGGTGTCCATTCCCGATATCGCCGATCGCGCCAAGTCTTACGGCATGCCGTCGGCCATCGTGGACGGGCAGGACGTCGATGCTGTCGAGGCGGCGGTGGCCGAAGCTGTCGCGCGCGCCCGTGCCGGAGGCGGGCCTACCCTGATCGAGGCCAAGACCTATCGTTACGCCGAGCATGCAGTGAACATGGGCCGGGTATTGCGGGATCGGGGTACTGAAGTCGATGCGTGGCGCGAACGAGATCCGATCACGCTCTACAAGGCGCGCTTGACCGCCAATGGAACATCGCTCGAGGCGATCGAGACCATTGAACGAGAGGCCAAGGCCGATGTGGAGGCCGCCTTGGCCTTCGCACGCGCCAGTGACTATCCGGACCAACTGGCCGCGTTCGATGATGTCTTCGTCGATCGTCTCCCCATCCCTCACTATCTCGTGAACTGAAAGGCGAGCTTATGGCCAGAGGCAGTTACATCGAGGCGATCCGTCAGGCGCAGATGGAGGAGATGCAGCGCGACGAGCGCGTCTTCATCATGGGCGAGGACATCGTCTGCAACGTGTTCGGCACGACGACTGGCTTCACGGAGATGTTCGGCAAGGAGCGGGTCCGCGACACACCGATTTCGGAGAACGGATTCATCGGGGCATCGGCCGGCGCAGCCATGGTGGGAATGCGTCCCATCGTCGACGTGACGATTTCGTCCTTTCTGTATCCGGCCATGGATCAGATCATGAGCATCATTGCGAAGTCCCGCTACATCTATGGTGGCCAGGCGCGGCTGCCTCTCGTCATCCGCAGTTGCCTTTTCTACGGAAACTCCAACGCGGCCCAGCATAGCGACCGCCCCTACTCCATGTTCATGAACATGCCGGGGCTGAAGATCATCGTGCCGTCCGATGCCCGGGACATGAAGGGCCTGCTCAAGGCCGCGATCCGGGACGACGACCCGGTCCTGTGTTTCGAAGACAGTACCTGCTGGTCTAGCAAAGCCGACCTGCCCGACGACCCGGACTTTATCATCCCCCTAGGTGAGGGAGAGGTGAAGCGCGAGGGAACCGACATCTCGGTCATCGCCGTGGCGGGCGGCGTGCCAATCGCGCTGAAAGCCGCACAAAAGCTCGCAGCGGAGGGAATTTCACTTGAGGTCATCGACCCACGAACTCTCGTGCCGCTCGATCGCGCAATGATCCTCAAGTCAGTCCGCAAGACCGGTCGGGCGATTACCGTCGACCCCGCGCATCAGACATGCAGTGCGGCCAGCGAGATCTCGGCCCTGATCGCGGAACAGGCGTTCGACGCCCTGCGTGGCCCGGTCCTGCGGGTCGCGACGGCCGACACCCACCTGCCCTTCAGTCCGGCGATCGAGAAGGCGCTCTACCCCTCCGTCGATCGCATCGTGGCCGCCGCCTATCGCTTGGTGGGCGCCGAACATCGCCTTCCAGCCCAGGGAATCTAGTCATGGCCAAGATCAAGGTGCTTCTGCCGCAGTTCGGCATGGGAATGCAGGATGGTGAAATCGCCAACTGGCTGAAAGCGGTCGGCGATCGGGTCGAAGCCGGCGAAATCCTGCTTGAGGTGGAGGCCGCCAAGACCACTGTGGAAGTCCCTTCGCCCGGCAGCGGAGTCCTCACGGAAATCCTGGTTCAGCAAGGCGAGACTGCCGACGTCCGCAGCCATATCGCGACGATCGAGACCTGAACACAGCCAGGCGGACGCGATCCGGGACGCGCCGAGGATCGCGTCGAGCCGTCAGGCGTAGGTTAGTTCCCGTGCGTTATCGCGCATGATCCGACGGACGGCGTCGTCTGAAAAGTTCTCGATGTTGTCAAAGAAGTCCAGCGGATGAGCCACGCCCTCGCCGTGCGGCCAGTCCGATCCGAACAGGATGCGTTCAACCGGAATGTGCTTGGCAAGTTCATCGACGTCATCCTCGACGAAGGGTGCGACCCAGCAGTTGCGGTGGAATTGATCCACCGGATTGGTCTTGAACATGCCGGGGTACTGACCGTGCGCCAGCTGAAGGCTGTGCAGAAGCGGTCCAACCCAGGTTCCCCCGAACTCGACGAATGCCACCCGGAGGCGCGGGAACCGGTCAAAGAGGCCGTGTGAAATCATCGCCGCCGCATGGTCGTGAACCAGACGGTGTTTCAGCAACATGCTGACGAAGTTCGGGGCGTAGTCGTCTTTGCCCAAAGGTGGTGGGGCGTTGGTGGGGTCGAACGTGCGGGACAGATCGACATTCAGGCCCCAGGCCTTCACGACGGCATCGGCGACTCCCGAGTAGGCCTCTTCCTGACCGGCGTGCAGCGCCAGGGTGATGCCGGCCTCTTCAAGCCTTGCCCAGAAGGGGTCAAACAGGGGGTCCGCCGGCGACTTGTAACCCGCGCGGGTGAAGACCGGTCCGTGCCGCATCGTGACGATGCGAGCCCCCTTCTTCAGAGCCCATTCAAGCTCGGCGACCGCAGCGTCCGGATCTGAAAGCGTCAGGAAGGGCGCACTGAAGATGCGGTTCTGATAGGCGAAGCCCCATTCCTCCTCGATCCATTTGTTGAACCCGGTCAGGATGTTCATCGACGCTTCGGGATCGATCTGCAGCGGACCCTCGATGCAGACCCCGTGGGACGGAAACATCCAGCACGCCTCCACCCCCTGCTGATCCAGCGCCTGGAGGCGCTTTTCGCGATCGTAGTATTCGGGATGATCGGCGGGCTTCTGGGTGAACGCCCGGCGCATCGCGTCCTGGGAGTCGCGGCCCGCGAAGAAATCGAACATGGAACCCGGCACGGGTCGCAGATGCTCGTCGCCGGGACCCGGCAGCATCGTCCAGAGCTTGTCGCCCATGAAATAGCGGGTCGCGCCCTCGTGCTCGACCAACCGCAGGCCGCGATCCCTGTATTTCGGATCGCGGTAGCGCATGAATGCCTCGGCGGACTCCCAGTAATGATGGTCGGCGTCGAAGACGGGACCGAAGGTCTCGCGGGTCAGGGTTCTGGTCATGGCGCGTCCTAAGGCTCAGGCGGTTCCGTGCCGCAGCAATTTGCCGGGCGTGGCCTGGGTGCATTCGCCGTCGATGAAGGTGATTTCGCCGTTCACGATGATGTAGTGATAGCCGACGGCTTTCTGGATCAGCCGCCATTCGTTGGCCGGATAGTCCCAGACCCTTTCCTGGGGTCCGGCGTCCACGGTTTCAGGATCGTAGATGATGATGTCCGCCGCCATGTCCTCGGCGATGAACCCCCTGCCCTTCAGCCCCGCCGCCTGGGCGGGATAGGCCGACAGCCGCCAGTGGGCGTCTTCGAGAGACATCAGATCGTGCTCCCGGATCCAGTAACCCAGAAGCTCGGTCGGGAAACGTCCCGTGGTGATGAATTTGGTGTGGGCGCCGCCGTCGCTGATGCCCGGCAGGGCCATGGGCGAGTTGACCACCAATCTCATGCTCTCGGGCGGCGTCATGATCATCTCGGTCTCGAAGCCGCTCTTGAGTTCACCCCACAGCGCGATGTCGAGCAGCACGTCGATCGGATGCTTGTTCTCGCGCGCCGCGATCTCTCCGATCGTGTATCCCTCATAGGTCCGCTGCAACTCCAGCCCATTGGGAACATCGAGCGGAATCCAGCCGACCTTGATCAGGTCCAGGACGTACCCGGACCCGAACAGGCCGTTCCGTTCCGCCAGATTCTGCTTCATCCCCGCACGGCGTTCGGGGTCGGCCAGCTTGACCATCTTCTCGGCGATGGTCCCCATGCAGGCCTCTTTCCAGACCGGGACGGCATCGAGCAGATTGTAGTCCTCGAACGTGAACTGAGAGCCGAAATTGACAGTCTGGGCCTGGGCGTAGACGCGCAGCCCCTCCTCCTGGTTCAACACGTTCAGACGGTCGATCGCGGTCTGGGCGGTCATGGTGGCTCCGCCGTGCTGGTTGAGGGCGCCATCGGCCATGAGGGCGTTCCAGATCACGGGACGGCCGCTTTCGCGCGCCATCGTCTCGGCGAACTCCATATTGCCCGTGACCTGGGAAACCCCTCGCCCGGTCGAACCCATGGCGCGCGAGAAGGCCTTGAGATCGCGCTCGCTCATCAGGTCCGTGACCATGGGCGTTCCGTCGAAATCGAGCTGGACATTGCCCTCTATGCCGAGGATCTGGGCGCTGATGCCACAGCCTCCGACCTCCATGCCTTCGACGAGCAGGTCGCACATCTGCTGCAACTCTTCCTCGGTCGCCTGCCGCTTCTTGGCCTCGTCGGTGCCGACGACATAGCCGTAGAGGGGCGCGAGGGGCACGAAGGACATGACGTTCACGCCCTTGGGCGTACGCTCGACACTTTCCAGATACTCCTTGAAGGTCACCCAGTCCCACGGCATCCCCTCGCGCATCGTTTCGAGCGGGACAGCCTCGTTGCGGGTCAGCGAGAGCATGGCGCGCTCGCGATCCTCGGGCTTCACGGGCGCGAAGCCGAACCCGCAGTTGCCGATGACGACGCTGGTCACCCCGTGCCATCCCGACATCGTGCACCACGGATCCCAGAACAGCTGGCTGTCATAGTGGGTGTGCAGATCGACGACGCCCGGAGCCACGACCTTGCCCGCCGCATCGATAACCCGACCTGCGTCATCGACCGGAATATTTCCTCCGATCTGAACGATCTTGTCATCCTTGATCGCGATGTCACCGCGGAATCTCGGGGTGCGAAGACCATCGATGATGGTCCCGCCCTTGATGACGATATCGAATTTGGGCATCGGACAATCCAGTTGGCAGCACGTAACCTGTCACGTCCAGCTAGCGCTCACTGAAGCCGATTTACAATCTATCGGTCGGATCTTCGCAAAAGTCCGCCCGGACGATTACATAGTTATTTCAATGCTTAAGGCCTGAAAACCGAGAGGTTGAGGCGAGCCGTCACGTCAAGGTCTTCTGTCGTGCATGCGCATAGTCTGGCGCTGGCGCGACTTTCGGGTCATCGCGTGGCCCACCTCTCGACCCACCCGCTTTCAGCCTTTTCAGGGACGTTCTGACATGATCTTCGAGCAAGCCACGATCCAGGTCGCGCCTGAGAAGGCAGAGGCGTTCGAGGCCGCCATCGCAGCGACCGCGCCGCTGTTCCGCAAGGCTCAGGGCTGCACCAGCCTGGCGCTGGAGCGGATCGTGGAAACGCCCGGGCGCTATGTTCTCAGGATCGGCTGGAACACCGTCGAGGACCACACCGAGACCTTCACCAAATCCGCCGATTTCGCAGAGTTCGTGGCGACGGCTGGACCGTTTATGACCGAGACGCCCTCCGTCATCCATGTCGTGCCAACTTCGCTGTTCTAGGCCGGCGGGCGGCTTTTGAGGCCGCCCGCAGATCTGGACTTCAGCCGAGGCATTCTGCGATGAATCGCCGGACTTCCTCGTCGATCGCCAGGCCCTCCGGCGCCCCGGGGAAGCCAGTGTGCGGCCCGGCTTCGGTGACGTGCAGTTCCGCCCACACGCCCGCGGCCCGCAGGGCGCGGTGCATCCGAACCGTATTCGAGAGGTAGAGGTCGCGGGTGCCTGTCGTCAGGATAGTCCGAGGCCACCCCTTGGTCAGATCGCCGAACAATGGCGACAGATAGGGATGGTCCAGGTCATGCCCGTCGGCATACAGGAGGTTGACAGGCATCAGGCTTCTGAGCCCCGGGTCAACGCCGTTGTTGGTGTGGAAGCTGTCGCCGGATTCCGTCAAATCGATCTCGGGTGTCGCCAGGACCAGACCGGCTGGCAGGGGCAGACCTTCATCCCGGGCTCTCAGGATCAACGCGGCAGCCAGGTTGCCGCCGGCCGATCCTCCGCTGACGATGATGTCGGTCGCGGACACCACGCTCAACAGCGCGCGATAGGCTGAGATGCAGTCGTCCAGGGGGGCTGGATAGGGATGGTCCGGCGGCATCCGGTAGTCGACCGCCCAGATTCTGCGTTGGAGGCGCGCTGCGGAACCGATACCCATCATGCGGCACAGTTCTCCGCCGCACATGATCAGCCCGCCACCATGCAGGTCGAGGACGACACCACGACTGTCCGACGCGAGGCCTTGCGGTTGGATATCGTAGACGCGCACACCATCGGCGTCCCGGGTTTCCACCTCGGCCTGAAAATGAGCCATCATGCCGCTCAGGAAGGGCAGCACAGCCTCATCGGTCGCCGACACCAGCGCCCGCCAAGCCGTCTTGTCCTCGATCGGCGGATAGGGTGGGCTAGGCATGCCCGGACCCAGATAGGCGCGGGCGATGTCGCTCAGAAAAGCAGGGATGGGAATATCCCGCGCCGGCACATGCTGCATCGGGGGGGTGGCGTCCGTCATGTCCGTCGTCTCCTGCTAACCTTGATTGTGACTGAAGAGACCCGGTCAGCCGGGTCGCTTCCTATAATGTGCAACCCGTGGCCGCTCCTGCGCCCGTTGCCGAATGGCCGGACGATCGACCTACCAAACCTGGGCAATACGAGAACCATCAAGCTAACAGGTGAAAGCTTGAAGCGAAATGTCAAACGCGGTCGACACCTTGGCCCCGAGCGACGTCGGTGGAAGAAATCCCTGCCCAACGGCGTCCTCCAGATCGCGTGGAAGGTCGAGGTCGAGAGCGAGGCCAGGCCGGCGCACGATCGCCGCGCTCGGCATGAGGCTCCTGTGAAGCGCCAGACTGTCGGGACCGAAGGCAAACCTTAGATTGCCGGCCTCGCGCGCGGCCAAGGCGTTGGTCCCGCGTGACCAACGATCAGGTGCGATGGCCGCGCCACCCTCACCCATCGCGACCAGGGTTTCCACGTCAGCCGGGGCCAGGGTCGGCAGATCTGCGTGGACAACCATCAACCGGCCGGCAATGCCCCGGGCAGCAGCCGCCAGTTCCGGGTTCAGGCCGCGACCGTGATCGACGCTTAATCGCCCGCGCCAACCCTTCGGGCGCACCGACGAAAGCACGATGACCTCCCTCACCGATGGTGAGGCGGCCAGCGCCGCCAGCACTCGGTGCAGCATGCGATCCGCGAGTTCGTCTCGCGCATCCTCGCTGAACACCGAGCCCAGCCGGGTCTTGCGCCGGCCTGCCGACTTGATCGGCACAAGAGCGGTCCAGGCGGTCATTGCAGCCGGTCCGCCAACGCCAGCGCCGCCCTGGCCACCCGCGCGCGGTCAGCCAGAGTGTGCATTAGAGTGTCGCAGACATCGTAGGGCACGCCGAGGTCAAGAACGGCGTCGCGCTCGTCGACCAGCATCGCGTCAACCACATCCCCATAGTGCGCGAGCACGGCTTCGGGCGACACAGCACTCCCGAGTTCTCGCATGAGCTTGGCCGTTGGCCCCTTGACGGCATTACCGCCGACGACGGGCGACACCACCACCACGGGTGCCCGCGCTGAATGGAGGGCGTCTCGAATGCCGGGAACCGCCAGTATCGGGTCGATGCTCAGATAGGGGTTGGACGGCGCGATGAGAATGGCCCGTACGTCTTCGGCCAGGATCGTGGAGATTACATCGGGTCCTGGCCGGGCGGCAGCCGCGCCCTGAAAGTCGATGCGACGGACGACGGGCAGACACCGCTTCTCGACGAAATAGGTCTGAAAGGCCAGGTCGCCCTCGTCGGTATCGAGATGAGTCGATACCGGCTGATCGCTCATGGGCAGGATGCGCGCGCCGATACCCCACGCGCTTGCGAAATCGGCCGTGATCGTCGTCAGGGTGTCTCCTGTCGCCAGCCGAGCCGACCGAAGGACATGAAGCGCCAGGTCACCGTCCCCCAGGGCAAACCAGTCCTCGCCCCCCAATCGGCGAAGGGCTTCCATGAAGGCCCAGGTTTCGCCCTCGCGTCCCCACCCCTGAGCTGCATTGGCCTGTCCGCTGAGGGTGTAGAGCAGGGTGTCGATATCGGGTGAGACCCACAGGCCTAGGTGGCGAAAATCGTCGCCCGTGTTGACGATGGCGGTGATGCTGGAGGGTTCCACGACCTGCTGAAGTCCGAGCACCAGCTTGGCGCCGCCGACCCCGCCCGTCAGGACAAGGGTGCGCCCGCTCATCGAAACAGGTCCTGTTCAGCGGGCCGGACAAGTGCAGTCGCCGGAAAGCTCTGGCCGCTCCATCGATAGCCCCTGACAAGGGCCGCAGGAATGCCCTCGTCGCCCTCGCCGCACACCAATCCGGCCGCCGTTGCGATCATGTCGCCCAAGGCGATCTGGGTCACCTCGAGTGTGCGCCCGTCACGATCCGGTTCCCCACGCCTGTCAAGCAGCGCCGGAAGTCCGCTGGCCCCGATGGCGACATTGACGACGCCATGTCGCCAAGGCCTGCCAAAACTGTCGGAGATGACGATGGCCGGAGCGACGCCAAAATGCTTCGCCATGGCTGTTCTCAAACGATCCGCTGACTGGTCAGGATCGAGGGCAGGAGCAGTACTTGCTCGGCCGTCGCGTTCCCGAGATTGGATTGGTCTATCCCGGCATTGGCCATCACCAATCCCAGGCGGTGACGTGTAATCAGGACGTGGGGAACGGCACGAACCACCGAGGCCGACTCGCCGAGGACCAGTTCGACAAGCCGCGGGTCCTTTCGCGTCATCTCGGCCAGACGACGCGCTTCATTTCCCGGCCGAACGGTCGCAAGATCGACCAGGCGACCCTCGGCCTTGGACACGATCTTGGAGGTTACGACGAGGATGTCGTGGCCTGTCACCGTCAGGCCCGCCTCATCCAGGGCGGCGACGAGCAGGTCCTCGAGGATTTCGCCCGGCCGGACTTCCCCGATTCCGACAAGCGGATGGATCTCGACGGACCGCGCGCCCATGCTCAGTCGGCCGGCTCTGTCAGCGTGCCCGTGATCTGCAACCCGGCGCCGTCGACCGCATAGGTCTTGTTGATGAAGATGAGCAGCGAGGTCATGGCCTCGGCCGCCGCCGAATTCACCAGGGCCCCGCCATGCAGGCCCCGCAGGGCGCAGTCACGGACCAGACTGATCACCTTCGTGCGCGCAGCCTTGTCATCACCGAACACCAGAACGTCGCAGGCGACATCCTCGTCCTTGATCAACTTGTGGGCCGCCACATTGTGGAAGGCGGAGACAACCGTCACACCATCCCCGAGAATTCCCTGAGCCCGCACGGCGGCGCTCCCCTCAGGCGGCAGTTGGACGCGCATGACCTTTGGTGGGACCAAGGGCACCGTGGTGTCGACGACGATCTTGCCGGTCAGATGAGGCGCGATCTGGCGCAGCGTATCGCCTTGGGCGGCGAAGGGGACCGTGACGATCACGATGTCGGCGGTGGCGGCGGCGTCTTCGTTGGCCAGGCCGGTGATTCCGAACCCGAGAGTTTCAGCTGCCGATGCAGCGCTTTCCAGCGTCCGCGACCCCACGATGACCGTCCGGCCGGCCTTTGCGAGTCGTCGGGCAATGGCGGAACCAAGGGCCCCCGTTCCACCGATGACCCCGATCTTGCCGATATTCGTCTCGCTCACGTCAAGCTCCTGTTTTGAGAGGAGCGCGGCTGGCGACGCTCCCGTAGGTCGTGGTGCGCTGAACCAGGGGCCGACCGGCCCTGATAGCCAACGCACTCATCTGTTCGGCACCACAAAGCTGGCCGTGCCGGCCGCCGGCAGCCCGGGTTATCGACTCATCCATCAGCGTCCCGCCTAGATCGTTGGCACCGGCTCGCAAGGCCGCAACCACACCATCCGGCCCCATCTTCACCCAACTGGCCTGGATGTTCGGAATGAAGGAATGCAGCACCAACCGGGCGACCGCGTGCATCAGCAGGGCCTCGCGGAAACTGGGGCCCGAACGAGAGCCGCCCTTGCGCCACATCGGCGCTTCCATATGCACGAACGGCAAAGGCACGAACTCGGTGAATCCACCAGTCTGTTCCTGCAGATCGCGGATGGCCAACAGATGCCTCGCCCAGTGTCGATAGCCGTCGACATGGCCGAACATGATGGTGGCGGTCGAGCGCAGGCCCACCTCGTGGGCGGCCCGCATCACGTCCAGCCACCCCTGGGTGTTGACCTTGTCCGGACAGATGAGCGCGCGAACCTCATCGTCAAGGATCTCGGCGGCGGTGCCCGGCAAGGTCGAGAGCCCCGCCTCTTTCAGCCAGGCAAGATAGGCGTCCAGAGGCATGCCGAGGCTGCTGGCACCGTGGCTGATCTCCAGGGGCGAGAAGGCGTGAATATGCACATCGGGAGCAGCGGTACGAACAGCGCCCAGAAGTCGGTGGTAGGTGTGCCCGTCAAACTTCGGGTGAATGCCACCCTGCATGCAGACCTCGGTAGCGCCACGGGCGACCGCCTCTGCCGCGCGCTGCCCGACCTCGGCATCCTCGACCAGATAGGCAGGCCCCCGCAGGTCTCGCGTCCCGCCCTTGGAGAAGGCGCAGAAGGTGCAGCGGTACAGGCAGATGTTGGTGTAGTTGATGTTGCGGTTCACCACATAGGTGATCGCATCGCCCGACGCCTGACGGCGAAGCTCGTCCGCCGCGGCGCACAGGCGCGCAATGTCAGGTCCATCGGCCAGAAACAGCGTTGTGATGTCGGACACGTCGAGCCGTTCACCGACCGATGCCCGCGCAATGAGTTCGTCGATCCGCCTCGACGACGTCGTGACGCCTGTCTGCAGGATCGAGGGCGCAGGCTCGACGCCTCCCGCGCGCCAGGCTTCAACCACCGGTAGTCCTCGGGCATCGACGGCGCGGCGGACGCGGGTGGCCAGTTTCGGATCCAGCCAATGGCCCGTCTTGAGGGCAAACCGGGGCGCAACGGCGAGACGTTCGACCAGGACCCGTCCGGCAGCGGCCGTGACCTTGGCGAGGGCATCCAGGTGCGGCCAGGGCGCTTCAGGATTGACGTGATCAGGCGTGACGGGCGACACCCCGCCCCAGTCGTTGACCCCGGCTGCGAGCAGTTGCGGCAGAGCGTCGGACTGCAGGTTGGGCGGGGCCTGGATCGTCATCTCTCCGCCCAGGATCAACCGGGCCGCCGCGACCGTCCAAAGGTGATCGCCGAGCGAGGGCTCCGGGTGATCCGCCATTTTCGTACCGGGCTTGGCGCGGAAATTCTGGACGATGACTTCCTGGATATGACCGTAACGCAGATGCAGATCGCGGATCGCGACCAGGGTCTCGACCCGTTCAGCCCGGGTTTCGCCGATGCCGATCAGCAACCCGGTGGTGAACGGCACGGCCGCACGGCCCGCCGCCTCGATCGAAGCGAGGCGATGGCCCGGCGCCTTGTCGGGCGACCCGTAATGGGGCCCACCGCGCTGACCCAACCGTTCTGACGTGGACTCCAGCATGAGGCCCATGGACGCCGCGACCGGCCGAAGCGCGGCAAAGTCTGCATCGCTCATCAGGCCCGGATTGAGATGGGGCAGCAGCCCTGTCTCGTCGAGGACCAGTTGGGCCACCTCGCGCAGATAGGACAGGGTCGTCTCGTGACCCAGGGCTTCCAGCGCCTTGCGAGCGGCCGGATGGCGGGCCTCGGGGACATCGCCGAGCGTGAACAGAGCTTCGCGGCAGCCGGCCTTGGCTCCCGCCCGCGCAATCGTCAGCACGGCTTCACGATCCAGATAGGCGCTCTCGACGTGGCTCGGCGTCGTGGCGAAGGTGCAGTAGTGACAGACGTCTCGGCAGAGACGTGTGAGCGGGATGAACACCTTGCGCGAATAGGTGACCATGCTTCCGTGATGCGCCAGCGTCAGGGCCTCGGCGTCGCGGACCAGGCTGTGCAGCGGCGTGGCCTCCACCACTGCAGCGATCGCCCCGGCGGACAGGTCTGACGCGAAGCCCGACATTCACATGCTCCGCTGGCGCAACGAAAGGACTGTCGTCACCACTCTTCTCCGGGCGACGCGGCTGTATCGGACCGGCTGGACGGGAACAGGCGACCGACGATCTCCTCGCCGAACCACTGCACGTGTTCAATATAGGCCTGTCGGCTCGGGTGTGGAGGCTCGACCATGGCCCAGGTCACGCCCACGGATGCTAGCTCGCCGATGTCATCGATATATTTCTGGATGCCGTCGCTGGAGCCGAACACCAGCTTCTCTTGCGGTCCGATGCAGATATCGAACTGCCCCGCCTTGTTCTGGGCGGCCCTCATCTCCTGGAGATCCGAAATCTTGCCACTCAGTTGCTCGACCGAATGGATGCCGGACTCCTGATTGAGGGAAGTCATGCCGGGCGCGGCAAAGAACGGCGACCAGCCGTCCCCCCATTTGGCAGCGCGCTCCACGGCCTTGTCGCTGCCGCCGCCGATCCAGACGGGCGGCTGGGTGTCGGGCGTGGGCCGGGGCTCGTTGCCTCGGGCAATGAAGTTGCGGCCTTCCTTGACCACGGCGCCCCCGGCCCATGCCAGACGCAGGACTTCGAGGCCTTCGTCGAAAATCGCGCCGCGCTTGTGAAAGTCCACGCCCAGGGCCTCGAACTCGATCTTCTGGTAACCGGCTCCCAGGCCGAGGATCAGCCGACCACCCGACAGAACCTGCAAGGTGGCGGCGGCCTTCGCCGTCAGGAATGGATTTCGGTACGGCATGACCAAGATGTTGGTGTGGAACTTCAACCGCGTCGTCATCGCCGCAAGGAAGCCGAATGTCGTGAACGGATCGACCGCGTCATGGCCATTGGCGTGCAGCCACTCCGCTGAAGGGGCCGGATGGTCGGTGAGGTAGCAGGCGTCGACCTTCGCCGCTTCAAGCGCGACCGCCATCTCGCGCAACGCCTCTGTGGTCTGAAATTCGCCGGGCGTGATATCGCCGACGGGGATGGCCATGGTGAATTTCATGTCGTTGCTCCTGTCGTCCGGTGGCCGGACGTCGATGCTAGGTCGATGGTCTCAAGCAGTCGGCTCAGCCGAACCGCGCGTTCAAAGTCGGGGACTGTTCGCTGTCCGGCGCGGATGTCCGAGGCCAGGCGCGCATAGCTCTCGGCCAGGTTCGCCGGCGGCCCGGTCAGGTCTGTAGTCGCAACGACAGGCGGCGGATCGTTCACGCTGGTCTCCAGGGTCAGAACGCCCCCCTGGAACCCACCGACGAAATCCCCGGTGATGCGGATCCATCCCGCGTCACCGTCCAACTCCAGCCGGAAGGGCTTTCCGGTGACGCCCCCCGCGACTTCGAGGGTCGACACACAGCCCCCGGCATGACGCCCCAGGACCATCATGTGATCGGCGCAGGTCCGCTCGACAGCCCCCTCCCCGACCACATCGATTTGACTGTGCAGGATGCTGTTGCGCGCATCCACCTCGACGAACGCACCGACGAGCGCCTCCATCACCGCCAGGGTGTGACCGCCCGCGATGGTCTCCAGGGTTGCGCCGTTTCGCTTGTCTTGAAGATAAGCATAGTGAGGCGGTGCTTGAATGCCCCATCCGGCCGTGGGGGAAAACACCCGCATCGCCAGCGGACGCCCGACGGAGCCGCTCTGTACAAGATCAATCGCCGCGCGCACCGCGGGAGACGAGAGGCCCTGTAGGCCGATCATCACATGGCTCTCTGGACCGACTGCTGCGGCCATCTCCTGCGCCTCTGCAAGGTCGCAACCCAGAGGCCATTCACAATAGACGTGCTTGCCTGCCGCCAGGGCCGCGAGGACGACGGCGCGATGTTCGGGCACCTTGACCACCACGCAAACCAGATCGATCGAGGGGCTGCGGGCCAGTTCGAGTGAATCCCCAAAGGCTGCCTCGGCCCCGTAGGCTTCGCGCGCTTCCTCGGCCAAGACCTGAGTCCGGGCCGAGACCGCCGATAGGACAAAATCCCCCAAGAGTTCTCGGAGCGCGGGGATGTGAGCGTCACGCGCCCAGCCCCGCTTCGCGTTGGCCCCCACTATTCCGACACGGATCGGCGGTTGTGCACTCATTGCCCCGGGCCCTCCTTCAGGCGGCCGAGCAATCGGGAGGCGGCAGGATCGCCATCCAGCATGTTGTTCTGGCGATGGACAATCTTCCACGCACCGTCCGATTGCCGAGCGAGCTCAAGGCGCGACGCGCTCAGCCGACCGATGAAGAAGCCGTCGTCACCATGCCTGGCCACCATTGTGTGGCAGGTGGCGATCGCCTTGTCGCCCTCCACCAGGACATGCGGCACGGTCGACATATGCGCGCAGCCGGCACCGACATAGGCGAGGTGGCCCGGATCACGCGTGATGGCCTCGATGGTCTCTCGACCCTTCATCTCCCCGATGTCGCCGACAGCGTAGACGCCGTCATCCGTGTAGCAGGCCCCGACAGCTGCGGCATTCAGACCATCGACCGCATAGCCATAGCTATTGACCACCTGATAGATGGCAAGCTGGTCCTCGAGCTTCTGCAGCCGGGCCTCTACTGGCGAATGATCGCTTGTCATGACGTTTGCCCTCAGCCCACCATGACGCCGCCGGCGTCACAGTTAATGGATTGTCCGGTGATAGTCCGGCTTTCATCGCTGGCCAGAAAAAGGGCCAGGTTGCCGATGTCTTCCGGCTGGGAAATCGTGCGCAACGGCACCTCGGAAAGGGCCTTGGTTTTCCAGTCCTCGAAACTGATGCCCTGTTCTGCCGCCATCCGGATGCCCCAGTTTTTCCAGAGATCGGTCTCGATTCCTCCGGGGACCAGGCAGTTGCAGCGGATTCCGAACTCGCCGGCCTCGGTCGCAATCACCTTCGTAAGCGCGCGCAGGGCCGCCTTGGCCGTAACGTAGTGGGACTTGCGCGGCATCCCGGTCCAACCGGCCGTCGATGAGAAATTTATGATGGACCCGGTCCGCCGCTCCAACATCGAGCGCTGCAAGACCTCTCGCGCACACAGCATGGGGCCAGTGAGGGCGACGCTGATCACAGCGTTCCAGTTCTCGAGCGTCTGTTCCCAGACGAACTTGTCCTGCCCGGGAATGACGGCGTTGTTGAGCAGGATATCGATCTGTCCGAACGCCTCGAGCGCCCGGTCGACCATGATGCGGATATCGTCCTCGTTGGTGATGTCGGCCCGCACGCCGATCGCGCCCTCACCCGCCTCTTTTGCGGCCGCGAGCACCTCGGCTTCACGTCGTGCCACCAGGACGACCTTGGCGCCCTCGTTCACGAACTGCCTGGCCATGACGGCGCCCGTACCCTTGCTGGCGCCCGTGATGATCGCGACCTTGCCAGAGAGGCGGCCCAGGCGTCCTGTCATCGATCTCTCCCGGGTCCTGCCCAAGCGCATCAAGGGGCCACGCGGCCCTATTAGCTAACAGGTGTTAGCTCGAATGCTAGAGGAATGCAATGCAGGCGGTCCATTCCGTCAGTCCGCGAACAGTCGGCCAAGGGTCTCGCGTATGAAACCCTCGACCAAGGGGGCAGAGTTGCCCGGTCGCGCCGGGGCCAAGTGGGCCAAAGCGATACGGCCATGCGCAAGCGAGATCGTCAGGATGGCAGACGAGGCGGTATCCGCTGTAGGAAGCTTGCCGCCCGATCGGGCGTGACTTTCGATGGTCTCGACGACTGGACGGTAGGCGGGCCTTACTGGCCCATCGACGTCGGTATCGCTGGAGAGCTGAGTGGCGAACAGCAGCTGATATCGAGAAGGCCTCTGCATCGCATACCGGACATAGGCGCCGAGTTGTTCCTGCAGGCGCGAAAGCGGCGGCTCCTCCTGGACCTGTTCGGCGGCTGCAGACATTTCCAGGCCAAGCTGCCGCCAGCATTCGCGCTCCACCTCCCTCAACATGGCCGAAGCGTCATCGAACTGCCGATAGAGCGAAGGAGCCGCTACGCCGGCTTCCTTGGCGACGGTGCGAAGACTGAGCTGGCTCCCCGGAGATCGATCCAGAATCCGCATGGCGGCCTCGACCACCTCCTGCCTCAGGCGACCGCCTTCACCGCGAAGATTCCGCTGTCGCTTGAGCCCTGCTTCGGTCATTGATCGTGGTCTTCGGCCCAACTGCGGCCCCTTGGCCACCGAATACATCCTGCGTCGCGATCGATTCCAAGACCAGTCAGGTTGTTCCCTCTCCGCTTGAGGCCCTAAAAGCCGATGTCGACGATCGGGTGTTCAAAGCCATCGTTGGTGAGGTGCTGGGCCTTGGCGAGTTTCGCGGGATCCAGTTCGGCCAGATAACCGTCAATCAGACGATTGTAGTTGCTGATCAGCCCCTCCGCATCCTTTGACAGCCGCATGTAGTCGAAGCCGACGGCATGAAGGCCGCGCTGCTGACGCGGGAGATTTTCGTAATCCTGACGGGGGATCTCCGGGAAATCAGTGCTGTCGTAGGGAAGCACGATGGGGGCCTTTACCGGTTCACGCGCAGGATCGTCCGGCAGAAAGGCCAGAGACCAGATTTCGAAGAGGCAGGTCTCTGGGGTCAGCGGACGAATGCGATAGGCCGACATCGAACCGTAGAAGGGCAGAAGGAAATAGTGGGGGAACAGAAACTCGACCGTCCGGTGGGGGTTGGCGAGGTCGGCGGCGTTCAGGTCCGGTATCGGCAGGCCGTTCGCTACACCCTGCTGATGAATTTCGGTCTTCAGGCGATCGAGGAACACCCCGTAGGCGGCCATGGGATCTTCGGGCAGGTCCATGCCCGCGAGGCTTTCAGCGATCTTGACCTCACTCGAATGGACCATGCCCGCCATCCCGCTGCTCAACCGCGCGAGGAAGCGCGTGAACAGGTCGATATGTCCACGGGAGTCCAGGTCTTTCTGAATGAGCGTCGGGCCGTCCGCATCAGGCCCATACGGATTGAACGCCGACAGATCCTGCAGCTGCGGATGGGTCTTCATCGTGTGGTAGCCTTCCATGAAGGCCTCCATCGCAAGCTTCCAGTTGGTGGGGAGCTCGGTCGCGTACCACCATTCCATCTTCAGCCCGTCAGGATTGCGGATGCCCAGGCGCTCGGCCACTGGCCCGAGTGAATCGAGCAGTGACGGCGCGTCGTCGTCGAAATTGATGAAGGCGTGGCCGCCCCAGGTCTCCAGCCGACAGGGGACCAAGCTCAACTCGGCCTTGTCCAGCAACTCCTCGGAAAAGATCTGCTTGCCGAAGACGAAGGTGTTCTCGCCTTCCATGTTCCAGCGCCAGCCATGGAAGGGGCATACGAAACCCTTGGTCTTGCAGTTGCCCGCGCCCTCGACCAACGTCAGACCACGATGCCGACACGCATTGTGGAACGCCTTTACCCCGTTCTTGGTGCGGACCACGATGACCGATCGGTCAAGTATCTTGTATTCGACATAGTCCCCGACCTCAGCCACCTCCTCGAGCCGGCACGCCATCTGCCAGACGTGCGGCCAGAGCTTTTCACGTTCGAGATCGAAGAAGGCCTTATCGTAGTATCGCCGGGACGGAATCTTCTCCTGATCAACGACACGCAGCGGCACTTTAGCCAGCAGAGTCTCGTCATCGGAGATCGTCGTTGAGCGGTTCAGGTCCAGGGTCATAGCCATGACGGATCCCTAAAATGAGCTGGCGTTGGTGCAATCTGCGCGAGGCCGAGGCGTTACCTCGGGGGTCACCGTAGCGAACCCGACTGCAGCTGTCCCCGCTTGCCACGAAAGCTAACAGGTGTAATCATAAAATGACACGGGGGCGATGTATTGCAAATTTCCGGCCTGGAAAAACTGAAGGCGTTAGAGGCGATCCATCTCCTGAAGGCTCGGCGAGATCGCGCGGCCGACACCAAGGATTGGGCCCTGTACGAGTCCCTTCACGCCGTCGATCACCATTCCTACAACGGCGACTATCCGGCCTGGACCACGGCTGCGGAAATGATCGCCAACATCCGCGAGATCATGGAAAGCCTGACCACGCTTCACCATTCCCACACGCCGGAAATCACCTTCGAGACCGAGAACAGGGCCAAAGGGATCTGGGCGATGAAAGGCCTCTCCCTCTGGAAGCAGGGCGAAGCTGATCACTGGTTTCTCGCCTTCGGCCATTACTTCGAGACCTATGAGAAGCGAGCCGGAGAATGGCTGTTCACCAGCCGGTTACTGAAATATCTCCACACGGCGTCGTCGCCAGGCGCGGACTTCCCGCCTCGTCCGAGGGTCGAAACATGACCGCCGCAAAGCCGACAAGCGAACGGTGGGGCGTTGTCGTATCGCGGCAAGGACGGGCATCATGACAGAGATGACCGACATCGAACGGCTGGTGGCGATCGAAGACATCAAGCTGCTGAAGGCCCGGCGCGATCGCGCGGTCGACACCAAGGACTGGGACACTTACCTGTCCCTGCACGCTCCGGATCACCAATCGCACAACGACGGATTTCCATCATGGAACTCCGCTGACGAGATGATCGCAAACGTGAAACGCATCCTCGACCACACGAGGATCACCGTCCACCACTCTCACACGCCGGAAATCACCTTTGACGGATCGACCGTCGCGAAAGGCATCTGGGCGATGGAGGACAACATCTTCTGGAAGCAGGACGGCGAAGACCACTGGCTCCACGGCTTCGGCTTCTATCACGAGACCTATGAAAAACGTGATGGTCAGTGGGTGTTCACCCGCCGCCGGTTGCAGCGGACGCAGGTGCGGACTTCGCCGGGTGGCGTCCTGGACCCAACGGCACTGACCACGGACGTACCCGCAGGCCCCGAATGACAGCGCATCACGCCCCCTTACCCAAGCAGATTGAAACCCGGTCATGATCCTTCACGGTACGCCATCCGAACAGCTTCCCGACGTGCTCGGCACCGGCGAGACCGCCGTCCGGTTCGTGTTCTTCTCGTTGTCGGCCAGACACCCAGACGGCCGCGACGCGGAGTACATCGCCTGGCACTCGCTGGATCACCGGCCCGAGCAGTACCGCCTTCCGCAAATACGCAACGCCTTGCGCCTGGTCTCGACGCCGGCCTGTCGCGCGGCTCGCGCCGCCAGTGCAGAGCCTTACGACGCAGCCGACCATGTGATGACCTATATGTTCACCGACGAGGGTGGCATTCCCGGATTCAACACGCTGGGAAATGCCCTGAACGAAGGGGGACGGATGCCGATCCGCCTTCCCAGCGTCGGCTTCATGACCTCTGAACTCGTCGGCAAGGTTGCGGCCGACAGGGCGGTGGCCGGGGCGGACGTCATCCCCTGGAGACCGGCGCTCGGCGTCTATCTGATGATCGAGCGCGGCCAGGCCTCTCCTGCTTCGCTCGTCGAAATCCCCGGCGTCGCGGGCGTCTGGTGGTTCGACGGACTGGAGGCCCCCGCGCCTTACAACTCCGACGCCCGAGGGCTTCGCATTACCTACTGCTTCCTCGACGCCGACCCTGTTGCAACTGCGGAGGCCTTGAGGGCCAGAGTGACGGAGCGCTGGGCCAGCGGTGAGGTGCAGCCTCTGCTGGCGGCTCCCTTCTTCGTCATTGTCCCCTTCGAGTGGGATCGTTACCTTCCCACCTGAAAATACCTGGGGGATTCAGGCATTCGACGGGGCCCTAGAAATCGCCCCCCCGATGCGCAAGAGAATCGCTCCCAGCGCCGAACCATGTAATGTACCGTGCGAAGCGAGAGGCAAATCGTGCCTCGGAATAAATACAATGCCCGTGAGGCATTGATTAAAAAACGCCAACTTCAAAAGTCATCGAGGGAGAGACGCATGACGAACCAGAGGCAAGACACGAGAACGCGCACAGGATTGATGATCGGCACCGCCCTGGTGTCGAGCATGATCCTCGTCGGCGCGGCCCAGGCGCAGACCGCGCCTGATGCACAATTATCCGAACGGTCGGATCAAGTCGACGATATCATCGTCACCGCCCAGAAGCGCGAGCAGCGGCTTCAGGACGTGCCAATCGCCGTAACGGCGATCACCTCGGAAGCGCTGGAAGCCAATCGGATCACCAATGTGACCGACCTCAGCGGTCTTGCCCCCAACGTCACGGTTCGCCCCGCTGCCGGTGGCTCGCAGACTCCCGCATTCTCGATGCGCGGCGCCGTCAGCTACGGCGTGGTTCCCGGCTCGGACAAGGCGGTCTCGATCTATCTGGACGGCGTCTATATCGGCAATCCCAAGGGATCGATCTTCGACGTGCCGGATGTGTCGCGCATCGAGGTGCTGCGCGGTCCCCAGGGCACGCTGTTCGGTCGTAACGCGACGGCGGGCGCCGTCAGCGTGACGACACGCGATCCCGACGGTGTGTTTGGCGTCCGCCAGGAATTCACCATCGGCAACTTCGATCAGCGCCGTTCGCGGACCAGCATCGACACCCCGACATGGGGCCCGTTCAGTGCCTATCTCAGCTATGTCCACAACGAACGTAGCGGAGATGCCCGCAACCTAGGAGCCGGCACGGTCTGGGATCGTACGGCCCCAGAATCCGGCCTGGGTCTCCAGACTTCGCCGCAGACCCTCGGCGACAAGGACCAGAACTCGTTCTTCGTGGCGGTCAGGTTCGAGCCGAACGAGCGGTTCAGCACGGTCTACAAGTTCGACCACACCAAGGACGACTACACGCCGGACGCCACGTCCTTCGTTGGGATCAATGCGGCCGCCCCGCTGATCGGGTCGTTCCTGAACGCCCTGCTCACCAGCCAGACTACACCGGTGATCGCAAACACTGCGATGGTCCGTCCGGACGTCGTCAACAACGCCTTCACGGTTCCGGCCGAGCAGCGAAACAGCGGCCACAGCCTGACCAGCACTTTCCAGGTCAACGACGCGGTCACGATCAAGAACATCGCGTCGTACCGTTCGTCCTACCTGAACGCGACCACCCAGCTGGACGGACTGGGCGGCCTGACGTTCACCTCGGCGGCTCTGGTGCCGTACGCCACCTTCGTGGCCTTCTCCCAGAACCCCTCGCTGGCCCTGGCTTCGCCAGCGGTTCAAGGCGCGACCATCGGCGCCTTTGCAGCGGGCCTCGCCCCGCTCGTGGGTTCGCGCTTCCTGGTCGTGGGAGCCAACACACAGGACGATGGCGATCAGTGGAGTGACGAGCTTCAGGTCAACTTCGACAACGACTTCGTCTCGTTGACCGCCGGTGCCCTCTACTACCACCAGGAAGGTCGTTCGGGCAGCCCGCTCGGGCTCCCGGGCACGGCGAGCTTCTCACCGCTGCCGACGACTGGCCGTATCCCGATCGGCAACCAATCGGTCTCGTACAACGAAGCCACCTCGATCGCCGCCTACGCGCAGGGCGACTTCCATCTGACACCTCAGCTGGACCTCGTTGCTGGCTATCGCATCACGAACGACAAGAAGTCGGGCACCTATGAATCGGGTGGCGTCTTCACCCCCGCGTCGCCGGGCTCGGTGACGGCCGGAACATTCACCGGGATCCGGGTCACCCCGTTCGACTATGACGACACCCAGCCGTCGTACACCATCGGCGCGAACTACAAGCCCAACGACGACATCCTGATCTACGGCAAGTATTCCCGCTCGTTCGTGTCCGGGGGTTCGGTCGGCGGTGTCGGTTTCGAGCCGGAAATCGCAAAGGGGTTTGAAGCCGGTTTGAAGGCAGACTTCCTCAATCGCAGCCTGCGGACCAATCTGGCCCTCTTCCATGTAGATTACGAGAACCTTCAGGCGGCATCCTCCGGTATCAACGTCGGGCGGCCTGATCTGGGAACACTCGTCATCCAGCAAGGCGACTCCACCGCCAAGGGCGTCGAACTGGAAGTGACCTATGTTCCTACGACCGGTCTGACTCTCAACGGCAGCTTCGGCTACACCGACGTCGAGTTCGGCCCCGTCAATCCAGTCCTTCAGGCTTCAGTCGGCGCCGGCCAGTTCCTGCCGACCCTGGTCCCGGATTACACCGCGAACCTGTCGGCCCAGTACGAAACGGCGCCGATCTGGGGCAATGCGTATCTTTTCTTCCGGACCGACGCCGCCTGGCGTTCGGAACAACGCACCTATTCCAACCCGGTGCAGGCCGCGGCCATTCCGGTCTTTGGCTTGATCGACCACTCGGACGCCACCTGGATCGTGAACGCCCGCGCCTCGATCAAGGACATCTCCTTGGCCGGCGGCACGGCTGAACTCGCCCTGTGGGCCCGTAACCTGACGGACGACGACTCGCCGACCTTCCCGCTGGGATTCTCCAACTTCCTGGTGTCGTCCGCGTTCCAGCGCGCACGGACCTTCGGTCTCGACCTGATCTTCGACTTCTAGACCAGGTATCAAGGCAAGCGACTTCGGAACGGGCGGCCCCAAGGGTCGCCCGTTTTCGCGTTCCGCCCGGCCGTCACGGAGTCCGGTGGCTGGTGGCTGGTGGCTGGTGGGGCTATTCGGTGTAGAGTGCTTTCAAACGACGAATGTCGTCAGCATCGACGCCCAGTCTCTGGTCCAGATAGGTTTCGATCGACCCGTAGTCCCGGTCGATCTGCGCAAACACAGCGCGGAGATAGGCGGCATCCACCCGCATGAATACGGCGGCGACGTCAGGCGGCAGACGACCGGTCCCCGCCTGACGTCGCGCCTGACTCGCATCGGCGGCGCCGGCCGGGTTCACTCCTGAGAAATAGCGGTTCGACAACTCATAGTCGTAGAGGATGGTCTCGCGCGGCACACCCAGGGCGGAGAGGATCATGGCCGTCGCCAGCCCCGTGCGATCCTTTCCCGCCGTGCAGTGGTAGAGGCTCGCGCCGTCGTTCCTCAGTAGCACTTCAAACAGTGCCGCTTGCTGAGGACGCTGCGTGTCGAGGAATGTCGCGTAAAGATTGACGAACGCATCGCGCGCGCCGTCGACCGTGGGCGTGCCCTGATACAGACCTGCCATGGCCGAAAGATCCAGGTCATAGTCTCGCGTGAGGATGGTGGGTGCGCCGGACCCGGCCCAGGTCGTCGGCTCGGCTCGCCGTTCCGATACCGAGCGGAGGTCATAGATGGTGTGGATATTCAGCCCTGCGACAGCGGTAAGATCGGCTGGTGTCAGATGCGATAGCTCGGCCGACCGATAGATCCGACCCCAGGCCACATGGCGTCCGTCCAGGGTGCGGTAACCTCCTATGTCGCGAAAATTCTGGACTCCCGCCAACGGTACCAATCGCGGGGCAAAGATCGCGCTATCGCCGGCGGGCACCGGCGTTTGTGCGACTGCGAATACAGGGCCCGCCGACGCCGCCAAGGCGGCAAACGCGAGGGCAAGGACGATCTTTCGGCGGTTCATGGCCAGCCCCTTGTTCATGAGTCGAAACCTACATCCATCGCAGGGACGCCTCTTGGGTCACCGTCGCGACAAGCCGCTTCTGCTGGTCGAAGATCAGCCCGCGCGACAATCCCCTCCCCTCGTCGGCCCAGGGACTCTCCGTGGTGTACAGGAGCCACGCATCGGCGCGCGCCGGGCGATGAAACCAGATGGAATGATTGAGCGATGCCACGGAACGAAGCGTCCGGACGCCCTGATGGCCCATAGCGATCGTGCCCGGCAACCAGTAGTCGGACATGAGCGCTAGCAGGGCCTGATGATCTCGCGGCAGCTCGACATCTTGAGCCGAAGGCATCCGAAACCAGAAATCGCGCCGATGCTCGCCGGTTGCCTGGTGGAGCGACCCCGGATCGATCAGGCGCACTTCAATCGGAAAGGGCCTTTGAAAGATGCCTGCCACTGCCGGCGCCAGGAGGTCCGACTGGCTGACGGCCAACTGTTGCAGGTTCGCCAGCCCGGCGGGACCGACCACGTCCGGCGCCGTGACCGTCTGATGCGATACGCCGCCATCGGGGTCGTGGAATGAACACAACATGCTGAAGATCGGCCGCCCCAGCTGGCTCGCCTCGACGAACCGGGACGCGAATCGCCGACCATCGTGCAGACGCCTGACCTCGAATTCGATCGGGAGATCAATGACGCCGCCGCGCAGAAAGTAACCGCTCAGGCTGGTGGCTCGCCAATCGGGAGCGGTGCGGCCGGCCGCCGCGAGCGCTTGGCCCAGAGCCTGCCCGCCGAACGTGACGCCCGCAAGATTGTCCAGGTTCACCCGCGCGCGAAAGCGGTCCTCTCCAGCGATATCGAGGCCTAGAAGCTCCGTCGCGGTCGGGGGAGATCTGGAGATGGTTTCACACCTTTGCGGCTCATTGCTTGTCCCGGTGCCGGGAAGACGTCGCACCTGCAATCATACTTGCCAAACCTCGCCTAGCCGGCCTTTCAGGTCGAGACGAAAGACCGTCAGAGCGCGTTCCCGGGCCGCGACGCTCGCCACAATCGCCGCCACGATGTCTCTGTCGGTGTCTGGTCGCCCCGGTGCATGCGCGATAGCTGTGCTGGCATCGCAAGGGGTGTAACTGCACCTCGTCTCGCGGGCCTTAGGGGCGCTTGAAAGGGTAACACCATGCAATTGAGCCTCCCGGCCGACAGCGTTCCCGTGAAGGAGATGTTCGAGAAATTCTTCGCTGCGGAGTCGACCGTGGCGAGGGTCCGCGCCTCAGAGCCGGTCGGGTTCGATCCTGACTTCTGGCGGGAATTGATCAGTCTCGAGCTGCCCTTCATGCGACTGTCCGCTGAAGCCGGTGGTGGTGGCATGAGCTTGTTCGACGCATGCCTCATGCTGGAGCAGGCGGGTCGACGCCTGGCCCCCGCTCCGCTGGCTGAGTCTGTCGTCGCCCTTCGTATTCTTGGGGAAATCGGCGGCGAAACAGCCTCGGAGTGGATCGAGAAGCTGCGTGACGGCGAGACCGTCCTCACATTGGCTCTGAACCAGGTCGAGCCGGGCAAGGCCCAGATGGTGCCGGGCGCTGCTGTGGCGAGCGGTATCCTCACCTTCGATGGCCAGACCCTGGCGATCGAAGTGCCATCCCAGGCCCCTGAGGCCCCACTTACTCTGGGGGGTTCCGGTCTGGCGACCTTCACCCCCGGCTCCGGGGACCGGATCGTGCTCGCCAGCAATGCCGACGCCGGCGCCGTCTGGGCCGCAGGGATCGAGGAATGGAAACTTCTGACCTCCGCGGCTCTGGTCGGCCTGTCCCAGGAGGCGCTGACGATGGCCGCCGCCTACGCCTGCGAGCGGATCGCCTTCGGACAGCCGATCGGCGCCAATCAGGGCATCGCCCATCCTCTGGCCGTCGATGCGATCGACGCGGATGGAGCCCAGTTGCTGCTGTGGTGGACGCTGCGAGGCGTCGCGGATCAAAAGGCTGACGCGGGCGCGTTGATCGCCCTGTCACTGTGGTGGGCCAGCAGGACGGCGAGCAACAGTGTCGCTCATGCGATCCATACGTTCGGTGGTTACGGCCTGACTAACGAGTACGATATCCAACTCTACCACCGGCGCGCCAAGTCCTGGAGCCAGGCGTTAGGCGATCCCGAAGCCCAGCTGGAACGTGCCGGCAGAAGGCTGTTCCTTGGCGAAACGACGAGCCTGCCCGATCCCGGCGCGGTCGAAGTCGATTTCGAAACGCCGAACCACAAAAGCCCGCTCGCCGACCAGGCCCGCGAAATCCTGTCGGGACTGCTCGACCCAGATCGCGCGAACTTCGGCGAGCAGAATTTTGAGGCGCACGACTGGGCGGTTCATCACGCGATGGGCCAGGCAGGTCTGCTCTTCCCCGACTGGCCGGCCCGATGGGGTGGGCATGACGCCGATGCAGACACCACAAGGTCCATCCACGCTGTTTCGACGGAACTTGGCTACGCCGGGCTTTCTAGGGGCGTGACGAGCATGGCCGGCGTCCTCGTTCAGAAGTTGGGCTCGCCCGAGTTGCAGGACGAAGTCCTGCTCCGGATTGCAAAAGGCGAGGCGACGTCCTGCCTGGGGTTCACCGAGCCTTCGGGCGGATCCGATGTATTCGCCGCCAAGACCCGCGCGGTGCGCGACGGCGACGATTGGGTCATCAACGGCCAGAAGATGTTCACCTCGGGGGCGGACATCTCCAACTATGTCCTCCTGCTGACCCGGACCGACCCGGACGTCCCCAAGCACAAGGGGCTGACCCTGTTCCTGGTCCCGCTGGATCTGCCCGGTGTGGAGATCCATCCGGTTCACACCTTCATGGACGAGTTGACCAACGCGACCTTCTACGCCGATGTCCGGATATCCGATCGCTACCGGCTCGGCGACGTCGGCGGCGGTGTGAAGGCCATGTCCATCGCTCTGACCATGGAACAGGGCGGCAGCTACTATTTCGTGCAGATGCGCGAGATGATCGACGCCGTGACGGCGTGGGCGCGCGAGGAACAGCGCGATGGTGCATGCGTCATCGAACATCCTGCGACCCTGGCGCGGCTGGCCCGCGTTTATGGCGCGGCGTGCATCGCCGAGGGGCTGACGGCGCGCGCATTCTGGACGCGTCTCGCCGGCGAGCAGGACCTGGCCTATGGACCCGCCGCCAAGGTTTTCGGAACCCAGACCTTCATCGACCTGTCGGCCGACCTGCTGGACCTCGCGGCCCCCGGCTCGCTGGTGCGGGGTAACTCGGGCCTGGGACTGGTCGAAAAGGGCTATCGCCATTCGACAGCCACGTCGATCTACGGCGGCACCAGTGAGGTCCTGCGAAGCATGGTCGCCGAGCGACGTCTCGGTCTGCCGCGAAGCCGCGCCTAGCCTCGCCCGCCCCCCAGTCTGGAGATCAAGACATGAGCACGTTCGACGAACAGTTCGACTTCGTGGTGGTCGGCAGCGGTGGGGGCTCTATGTGCGCGGCGCTCGTCATGCGGGCGGCGGGAAAATCCGTCCTGATTCTGGAGAAGGCGGACCTGATCGGCGGCACGACCTCCATTTCAGGCGGCGTGATGTGGATCCCGAACAACCGCTTCATGAAGCGGGACGGAATCCCCGACAGTCTTGAGCAGGCGACCGCCTATCTCGACGCGGTGGTCGGTGATCGCAACGACGCGCCCGGCGCAACGCGCGAGCGCCGCCACAGATACCTGGTTGAAGGTCCGTCAATGATCGACTTCCTGGTCGATCAGGGCATCAAGATGACGCGCATCTCCCGCTGGCCCGACTACTACGACGACCGCCCGGGCGGATCGGACGCCGGGCGGACCGTGGTCGCCGACCTGTTCGACGCGAACCAGCTTGGGGAGTGGAAAGACAGACTGCGTCCGAACTTCCTGCCCCTCGCCGCTTCTCTCGAAGAAGCGCTGACGCTGCCGCACATGAAGAAGTCGGGCGAGGCCAAGAAGAACCTGGCCAAGATCGGACTGCGGACGATCTGGGGCAAGCTCACCGGCAAACACTACGTCGCGGCCGGGGCGGCACTTCAGGGCCGGATGCTTCACGCGGCGCTTAAGGCCGGAACCGATGTCCGCACCGGGAGTCCCGTCACTGAACTGATCGTCGAGGCCGGTCGCGTCACCGGCGTCGTTGTCACCAGGGACGGCAAGGCTGTGCGCATCGGCGGCCGCCTAGGCGTGTTGATCAACGCCGGCGGCTTTGCGCGAAATCAGGCGATGCGCGACCAGTATCAGCCGGGAATGTCCGCCAACCGCACCAATGTGGCCGAGGGCGATACGGGTGAGATGATCCAGGAGATGATCCGTCACGGCGGCGCGGTCGCGCAGATGGACGGTTATATCGGCTCTCCGGTTTCCATCCCGCCCGGCATGGAGGGGTCACCGGTCAAGCCCGGTTCACAAGGCCTCACGGCGGCGCCGCACGCCATTCTCGTCGATCAGACGGGTGTGCGCTACATGAACGAGAGCAGCAACTACACTGACTTTTGCCTAGGCATGACGGAACGCAACAGAGAGGTCCCTGCCCTCCCCAGCTGGGCCGTCTTCGACGCCAGTGTTGTCCGTGACTATATGGTCGCCGGCACCATGCCGGGATCCAAGAAGCCGCAGGCCTGGACGGACAGTGGCTATATGAAACAGGCGAACTCGATCGAAGAGCTGGCCGCCATCCTCAATATTGAGCCGTCAGTGCTGCGCGGAACCGTCGATCGGTTCAACGGATTCGTCGCCGCCAATGACGACGCGGACTTCAAGCGAGGGGCCCGAGCCTATGATCGCTGGCTGGGCGATCCCTTCCACAAACCCAATGAGACCCTCGGCGCGATCAGCGAAGGCCCGTTCTATGCCGTCCCGGTGATGCCCGGCGACGTCGGAACATTGGGGGGGGTGATCACCGATAGCGAGGGCCGTGTGTTGCGTGACGACGGTCTGCCGATCTCCGGACTTTACGCCACCGGTGTGTCGACCGCGTCCGTCATGGGACGGACATCCCCGGGCGCCGGTGTGAACGTGGGGCCGTCGTTCGTCTGGGGTTATGTGGCCGCCAAACACGCCTTGGCTTCGGCCTAGTCATCCGCGCTTTGGCGTAGGGTCTGTGCCGACGAACTGCAAAAACCGATCGGCCAGGATGTCGATCACATCGGATGACGGCGCGAAAGCCGTTCCCAGCGCAGCATGGTTGCTCTGATCGAGGATTTCGTAGAGCAGCAGCCAGGCTTCCTGCCAGCGACGGCGGCCTTTCTGATCGTTGGCATCCAAGCCAAAGGCAGGGATCGTCATGCCCAGGTCCATGATCAGATCGCTGATCAGCGCCTGAGCGCGCTGTGTGAAATTGCCTTCCTCCGTCGTGGCCTGGATGAAGATCCTCAGCATGCGATGATCGGCTTTGTCTGCCTCGAAGATGTCCGTGATCCATTGAAGCACGGCGGGGCGATCCTGAAATGGCTGGTCCCGGATCGCGCGGTACAAGGGTCTTCGCGTCTCGGCCGCATTTCTGAACACCTCGGCCGTCAGCGCCGCCTTGCTGGTGAAATGTCGGTAAAAGGTGACTCGGCTGACACCGGCCGCCGAAGCGATATCGTCGATGGTGACCGCGAAATAGCCCCGCTCGCAGAACCGCTCGATGGCCGCCGCCAGGAGTCTGTCACGACTGTCTTGTTTGCGCCGGCGATGAAAAGCCATCAGGCCGCCAAGACGGGGATCCCGGTCCTCGGCCGACAATGCCGGATCGGGCCGGACTTTCTCAGCGGTATCCACTGACTATTCGGCAGCCATGGCGAGCGACGCCGGCTGCTCAGGACCGATGAACTCGCCCGGGAAGCGTCCTGTGAAGGCTCCGTTGTCGAAGATGGGCACGCCGTTCACAAGCGTCAGGCGCATCGGCGCCGGGGCCCGTGTGTAGCGATAGGTGCGGCCGCCCTCGCCGTCCCAGACGTCCCAGATTTTTTCTTCCGGGCGACGTTCGATTTCGTCGAGCTTGAAGACCACGACGTCGGCGACCTTGCCGACCTGGATCACGCCCCGGTCATGCAGACCGAAGAAGTTGGCCAGCTTGCCGGTCAGGACGTGAACGCCCTCCTCGATCGTCAGAAGGCCGCGGTCGCGCACATAGTCGGTGAGCACCAGGACATTGTCGCCCGTGCCGCAGAACATCTTGCCATGGGCCCCGCCGTCCGAGGTGTTGCCGACCGAGAACGGATCCCGGAACAGGGACAGAAGAACGTCTTCGTCAACCTCCCATGACCGCTTGTGAACGACCGATTCCGCTCCGTTGTTGATGACCCATTGCGCCAGGGCGTCCGAGGCGTGAGCGATGCCGCTTTCAGCCATGTAGTCGGCCAAGGTCCCGGTGACCGGTCCCCAGCCGGATTCGCTGTCCATGAAGGTCAGGGCCGAGGGATCGTGCAGGTACGAATGGGGATAGGTGTCGTGGTCCCAGGCCTGGCGCGCTCGCGCCAGCCAGTCGGGGTCGGACAGCAAGGCGACCTTGTCCTCCCAGATCGGGGTATCGATGACTTCCTGCCAGACCTGGTTGCCGTTCTGGGCAAAGACGAGCGAGCGCCCGAAATTGATCACCGAGGTCGGTGAGACATGATGGTAGCCGGTCCAGACATCCAGGCCTTCGGCCTTGAAGCGATCGTGCACCACCTGAGACTTCTTGCCGATCTCCTTCTGGAACTTGAGTGACGGCAACCCGACCCACTGCAGGCGGACGCCTGCGGCCGTCGCCAGACGACCAAAGCGCTCGGCGGAATCAGGCCCCGTCATTCGCATGAAGTGATCGACGATGACCTGAACCGTGGCGCCTGGATAGCGGGCCACCACATCGAACAGCGCCTTGTACTCGGCGTCGTCGGCCTGCTGGGAGGGAAGCGGCCGGTCGTGCTTGTCGTAGTCGAGTTGATTGGACGAGAAGCCGATCGCTCCGGCGTCCATCGCGTCTTCCAGCAGCGCGACCATCTGTCTGATCTCGTCGGGGGTGGCGGTGCGATTCCAGGCGTCCTGCCCCATGACGGACAGCCGCATCGGAATATGTCCACAAAAGGCCGCGAAATTCACAGGTACCTTTACGTTCCGCAGGAACGAGGCCTTGTATTCGCTCCAGGTTTTCCAGTCCCAGGGCACCAGCTTCTGCATGGGGGCCTCGGGGATGTCTTCGAAGAAGTTGAAGATGTCGATGACGTTCTGCTGGTCCTCAACAGTTTGCGGATTCGGGGCCATCGAGAATCCGCAGTTACCGTTGATCGAGGTCGTGATTCCGTAGGCCGGCAAGGGCTCCATGTTGGGCGACCACCAGACCCCGCCGTCCCAGTGGTTGTGAGTTTCGATGAAGCCCGGTGTCACCAGGCACCCCACGGCATCGATCACACGTTCGCCTGTTCCCGCCGTCAGGTTTGGTCCGACCTCGGCGATCCGACCGTTGGCAATGCGGACATCGCCAACAAAGGCTTCAGCGCCAGATCCGTCGACGACCGTGCCACCTTTAATCAGAAGACGAAATTGCATGAAATCCTCCCGTAGACGACGACACATTATTGCTTGTGATACGCTCTGTAACGCAAGCCGCCTTCATACTCAAATCAGAATGCACACGACGATGCGCTTTACCTCGCCACCCAAAGTCGCTACAGAAACCGGTAAGCTGTCGGTTTTAGGGAGAGAGCGCCGTGAAAATAGAAGACATGATCATCGTCAGCGTCGACGACCATATCGTCGAACCGCCTACGATGTACGACCAGCACATCAGCGTGCAGCACAAGGGGATCGCCCCCGAATTGCGCAAGGACAAGAACGGCGTCGAGTTCTGGCTCTACGAAGGACGCCGCACGGGCGCGATCGGCCTGAACGCGGTCGTCGGACGGGTAAAGGAAGAATACGGCTGCGAACCCGTCTCGCTGCAACAGATGCGCAAGGGTGCCTGGGACATCGACGCTCGCATCGAGGACATGAATGCGAACGGCATACTGTCGTCCCTGAACTTTCCGAGCGTGGTCCAGTTCGACGGCTTCCTGTTCCACGGCATGCAGGACAAGGCGAACGCTTTGATCATCCTGCGCGCCTACAACGACTGGCATATCGATGAATGGTGCGGCAGCTATCCTGGCCGCAACATCCCCAACGCGATCCTGCCCTATTGGGACATCGACGCGACGGTCGAAGAAATCCGCCGTGTGGCCGCCAAGGGCTGCCACAACGTCTCGTTCAGCGACAATCCGGCGATCAAGGGATACCCCAGCATCCACAATGCCCACTGGGAGCCGCTGTGGAAGGCCTGTGTCGAAAACGACATGTGCATCAATATCCACATCGGGTCGGGCGCCCAGGCACCCCACGCCTCGATGGAATCGCCGATCGACGCCTGGATCACCACCATGCCGATCTCGATCGTGAACTCCGCCGCAGACTGGCTCTTCCTCAAAGCGCTTCAGAAATACCCGCTGAAAATCGCCCTGTCAGAGGGCGGGATCGGCTGGATTCCCTATTTCCTTGAACGCGCCGATTTCTCATTCCAGCAACACAACGCCTGGACACATTCGGACTTTGGCCCGGGCAGAAAGCCGAGTGACCTGTTCCGTGAGCACTTCCTCACCTGTTTCGTCGACGACAAGTTCGGCCTGGCCAACATCGCGGCGATTGGAGAAGACAATATCGCCTATGAGTGCGACTACCCGCACTCGGACACCTTGTGGCCCGACGTGCCCGAGATCCTGCACGCCAGCCTGAACCACCTGTCCGACGCCCAGATCGACAAGATCAGTCACGGCAACGCGCTGAAGCGATTCAACTTCGATGCCGTGAGCGTGCTGGGCGGTCGAGAAAAGTGCACGGTCGGCGCGCTGCGCAAGCTGGCGGCCCACGTCGATACCCGGCCTCAGTCGTTTGGCGGACCTGCGCCGCTTGCGCCGGGCGAAGTCCATAGGGCTGTGACCTCCGGCGACATCATGAAGATGTTCATGGACGTCGCCAAGGAAGACGGCACGACAGTCGAACCGGCTCTCGAACCGGCCGAATGATCACGGGCGGCGCGGGTCACCCGACCCGCGCCGCGTCCCTCGACGGCGGCTTATGCGCTTGCCGAAGGCGATAGAAGAAGCGTCAAGATGTCCGTCTCGGCGCGCTTCAGATCGTCACTGTCGAGTTCGTCCGACACAAAGTGAATCGAAGCATATCGGGCGGCCATCCGTTCGATTGCCGAGTAGACGATCACGGCCCGGGCAAAGGCATCCCGGTCTGAAAGCGTGTTTTGGCCCTGCGCCGCCCGAATTCGCTCCGCCAGACGCCCGACAATCGGCAGTGCGCTCGCGTTGCGGATTTCAGCGAACGCGGCCTGTCCGCCGTCCCCCCTGAAATTACGAATGTTCAGAATGGCGCGGTGCTTGTCCCAGTAGCGGTAGAACGCGGTGACGAACCGTTCGGCGTGGAACCGGGTATCCTCCGGTTTCCAGGGTTGATCGAGTTCCGCCAGGAGCTCACCGGTATCCTGCGCCGCATCCGCGCTCAGATGCAGCAGGACCTCTTCGACATCGTCAAAATACAGATAGAAGGTCTGTGAGGCGAGACTGGCGGCCCGCGCGATGCCGCTCGCGGTCAGCTTTTCGGCCGACATTGTCGAAATCAACTCGAGGGCGGCGACCAATAGACGGTTGCGGGTCTCCGCACCCTTTCGCCCAATCGCCTGGCCATCCTTGTTGATTTTCACCATGCCCGATGTTTGTCGCGTCGCGGAGGTGATCGCAAGGTTCGTCTCGGCGGCCGGGGAAGGCCGAATGGTTCAATCGGCCGCCAGTTCGAAGCTTCCGGCCCTGTCGACATACTCTTCGATGCGAAGGATCCGTCCGCTTTCGATCCGGACGATCAGGCAGACGGGCCATGCCCGTCGCGCCCCCCGGGAGTCGCGAACCACGAACAGGTGCTGCTGTACGAACGAACCGCCCTCGGTTCGTTCGCGTGAGATCCGTTCAAGGCCTCGCTCCGGGAAGGCCGTGATCATGCCCCCCCAGTCGGCCATCGTTTCATCCAAGCACCGGTCGATGCGATCGAAGTTGTGCCAGACCAGGGCTTCGGGCGCGAAACAGGCTCTTGCCGCCACCAGGTCGCCGCGCTGCATCGCGCCATAGGCATCCTCGATAACCCGCCCCTCGTCCTGCATCATGCGATGGCCTTCTCGTCGCTAGAAAGATGTGACGATGCACGTCTTCGATACTCTGGCGAAGGCAGATCCAAACAGCATCGCTGGGACGATTGGCGGCGCGAACGCCCCCACGATATCAGATCGCCATCGCCCTCCGCACGCTTGTCGCGAACGCCAGCCACAGCAACAGATCAATCCAACCTTGCCCCCGGAGAAAGACGGCCATGAAGATCGACTCCAGCGTATCAGCGATCGTCACCGGCGGAGCCTCCGGTCTGGGACTCGCGAGCGTCAAGGCCTTGCGCGCGGCAGGCGCGAAGGTTGCGATCTTTGACCTGAACCCCGAAGCCGGTGAACAGGCTGCGGCAGAGACAGGGTCGGTCTATTGCCAGGTCGACGTCCTGTCGGACGAAAGCCTCGACGCTGCCTTCGCCAAGGCCCGGGCCTCGAATGGCCAGGAGCGGTTGCTGGTTGCCTGCGCAGGCGGCGGCAACGCCCATGGCACGATCAAAAAGGACAAGGCGACCGGTGAGTTCATCGTCTTCCCGACCGCCGCCTTCGCTTGGGCCTTGACTCTCAATGCGGTCGGGACGTTCGCCACCGTCACACGGTTCGCCGCCGGCGCCGCGACGCTTGAGCCGGTCGACGGCGAACGTGGGGCGATTGTCTGCACAGCGTCGGTGGCTGCCGAGGACGGCCAGCAGGGTCAGGCGGCCTATGCCGCAGGCAAGGCCGCTATCATCGGCATGACCCTGCCGATCGCGCGCGATCTTTCGCGGTTCGGGATTCGCATCAACACGATCCTGCCCGGCATCTTCGATACCCCCGCAATGGGCCCCACGCCTCAGGAGGCGAAGGATGCGATGTCTGCGACCGTCGCCTTCCCCAAGCGGCTCGGCGATCCCGCAGAGTTCGCGAGCCTGGCTCTGGAATTGCTGCGTAACGGCTATTTCAATGCCGAGACCATCCGCCTCGACGGCGGGCTGCGTTTCGCCGCGCGCTGACGGGATTGGCGGCTTAAAGTTCGGACAATAGCGAGACCGTATCCGCGCCCAAGGGACTCGCAATGCCTAGCGGTTGGCGCAGGCTATAAAGGGGTCCCTCATCCGCCTCTGCGAAAGCCTGCCAGGCGCTCAGCTCGCTGCCCGAAACTTCGCCTAGACCGCTTGCGTAAGCGATGACGTCAGCCAAGGCGATATCAACCAGACGGGCCCCTCCCCCGAGCCAGGACGCCCAGGCGGCGAAGGCGGCAACCAGTCCGGTCAGCGGATCGGCGATGGCGTCTCCGACGAAGAGACTCTCACCCCAGCCACGCCGCATCGCCGCCGAGGCTCCGCCGGCGACCGCCGCATCATCGCCAAACCCAATCAGATTGGCGGTCGCTCCCGTACGGCCGTAGGCCGTGATCGATACCCATGTCGCGCCACGCCGCGCCACTGAACCGGCATCGATACCGAGCTGCTCAAGGGCCCGGGGCCGAGTGCTTTCGATCACGATGTCTGCGGCGTCGATCAGGGCACGGAGCCGCCGGACGCCTTCCGGGTCCTTGAAATCGAGCGCCACGCTGGCCTTGCCGGCGTTGAGCAGATCGTAGAAGCGGGGATCACCACCGCGAGCCCCATCAGGTCGGCTTAGGCTTTCGACCTTCACCACCCGGGCCCCCATAGCGCCCAGTAAGGACGCCGCCAGCGGCCCAGCCCAGAGCGCCGAAAGGTCAACCACCAGCGGGCGACGCGGGCGGGTGGTGGCGGCCCCAAGGGGGGGCTGGACCGAAAATGGACACGCCGGGCTCGGCGGGCGCCCTTCGGGCGCGATCGCCATGCCCAGAATCCGCCCTTGGGCCACCAAGCTTTCCGTTGTTCGTTGAGCGACCTGAACGGCGACCTCGCACCAGTCCGAGGCGACAACACCGAGCAGGGCCGGTAGCGAGTCCCAATCCTCTTTCCTCGCCAGGTTCAGCGCCAAATGGCCATCGAGCGTTTTCAACAAGCGCGCAGAACCATTGGCCGAGACCTGACCCCGTCGGCGCAGCCCCAGTCGCCTGGCCCTTTCGCCGAGGAGGGCCGCGCCGTTGGAAGGCAGGTCGGCATCTGGCGCCAAAGCCCCAAGAGCTAGAACCAGCCCATCCGCCAAGGACGTCAGGGGGATCGGCGCAACCAGGCCTGGCCCATCAGCCCGGCCGGTCAGCTCCAGCAAACCGCTGCGACGCCAGGCCAGGGCCGGATGATCGGCTTGCCAGCCCGAAAGATCGACTGGGCCAAGCGGCTCAAGCAGCCGGCGCGCAACCGATACCGCGAGGCTGCCGTCGTTTCGGGGCAAGGCCAGAGAAGGCTCGGCGGCGCGCATCGCGATCGATAGACCACCCTTGTTGCACCTGCCAAGGCTTGCCGGAACAGTCCGAACCTTCCAAGCAGGGGCCATGACCTACCACCGGCTGGAACCGTGGATGTTGAGCGCCGACTGGCGCCACGACGACCGCCCTTTTGTGGTGATCGACCTTACGACATGGCCGCGCGCGGTGCCGCTCGATCCACTGCCGCCGATACCTGTGATCGCTGTAGGTTCGCCGCTCCATCCCTTGGCTGAACAGGCCGATATCCGTGTCGATACGGCCCTCAACCTCGTCGGTCTCGCATCCGCGATCACCAAAGCGCCTCGGGCCGCCTGGGTGATTGTGGATCTGCTTCGCGCGACGGAAGGGATGGAGACATTAAGGGCCCTGACCTGCGAATCCCTTGCTTTCGCGGCCCTGCAATCGGGTCGCGAGCACCGCAACTGGTTGGCAGCGCACTCGGCTCGAACTCCAACGGGCCAGGGAGGGGTGGTGACCGAGCGCGATGGCGATGTCGTAAGCATCACCGTCGACCGCCCGACAGCGCGTAACGCGATCGACCGCGCCCTTCGTGACGCTCTGTTCGATGCCTGTTCGCTCGCGAACCTTGATGCTGACATTCAAACTGTGCGGATAACTGCGACCGGGCGATGTTTTGGTGTCGGCGCGGATTTGAGCGAGTTCGGAACGACCGACGATCCTCCCAGCGCGCATTTTATCCGAAGCCGCACTCTACCGGCGCGCGCGATCCTGCCGCGAGCGTCGATCTATGAGGTTCATGTCCGAGGCGCCTGCATAGGAGCCAGTCTCGAATTCGCGGCCTTCGCCGGTCGAGTGACCGCCTCCTCCGACGCCTGGTTTCAGCTTCCGGAACTGGGCATGGGCATCTTGCCGGGCGCGGGAGGATGCGTTTCCGTACCAAGACGAATTGGACGTCAGCGCGCAGCCCTGATGATGCTGTCAGGCAGACGCATCGACGCCCAAACCGCCCTGGACTGGGGCCTGATCGACGCGATCGTAGATGACCCTGCCCTCGATCACCGTGGCCCTGACATCGGCGGCTGATAGCGCGTTACGCACTTCGGTCCATGGCCGGGTCAAGAGGCAAAGGCTGGCGGCGCAGCCCACCTCCACGTACCGTTGTCGTCGAAGATCAACGGGGTCCGCCGTGAACAGACTTAGCGCCTGTTCCGGACTCATCGCCTCGCAGGCCCCGATCACGTGACCAGAGAGTGTCCGGCGCGATACCGCAGCTGCCATCGCGGCCCAGGGATCAGGATCGCCGAAGGGAACGTCGGTGCCCCCGGCCAATGTGACTCCCGCCGAGACGAAACTCTGCAGGCGGTAGAGGGCAGACCATTCGTCTGGCGCAATGGACTGGCGATAGGCGTCCCCGCGTTCGGACACGAAGTTCGGTTGCGCCACGACAGACAGCCCCTGGTCGGCGATATCCTGCAGCAGATGATCCGGACAGATCGAGGCATGCTCGATCCGATCTCCGGGCTCGACCCCTGCGTCGCGCAATGCTGCCAGAGTAAAGACCAGTTCGAGTTCCGAGACGCAGTGAACGGCGACAGTCCGTCCCTTGGCGTGGGCCTTGCGCATCATGGACACCACCGTGTCGAAATCAGGCATGTCTGCCTCATGAAGATGAATCTTGACCGGCCCCAGCTTGAGCGCCCGATTCATACCCCCGGCCCCGAGCGAAGCCTGACCCGCAAGGACGACCGATTGAGGTAGAGCTCCCCGCTCACGCTCCGCAACAAAATGAGACGCGACACGATCGTCGTTGGCCGGGCTCATCTCCGTGATCCCCGTGACGCCAAGACGGGACCACTCAGCCCCGACGTCATCGAAGGCTGGCATATTGGCGGCCATGACTTGCTGCATCCAGGCGTCTTCGTCGAAGAGCCTGCCGGTGACCCGGTCCAGGCCAGAAGGGAGCGGAACTCCGGGTGCCAGAAGAGTTTCGAGCGCAGCCGTGTTCAAGAACCACATCCGTCCAGACCGATGCTGGATTCGCACCGGGCGCTCCGGAGCCACCTGATCGAGCCAGACGCGGTCAAGCATGCCCGCAACGCTTTCGTGATATCCGACACCACGCAGCCAGCCGATCCCAGGCATCGACAGACACCGCGCGAGGCCTTCCCGGTCGACGACGTCGGGGGGACCACATTTGACGGAAGTTCGAGCAGCGGCCGTTGCAGCAACATGGACGTGATGATCGTGCAATCCGGGAATCAGCAGGCCGGCTTCAGCCTCGATTACCCTGGCGTCGGCGGCGTCCAAGCCCGACCCAATTTCCACAATCAGCCCACCGACGATCCGCACGTCCACAGATCGGCCGTCAAGCAGGGTCGCGCCGCGGATAAGCAGCGCCGGGATCAATCTACCGGCTCTCGCCGAACAGCTTGCGCACGTCTCGGCGCAACAACTTTCCCATCTCATTGTACGGCAGGGCATCGACGATCAAGATCTGCTCGGGCACGCGTGACGAACGCAGGCGTCCACGGACCAAGTCCTTGATGTCATCATGGGAAGGTGCGGTTCCCCTGACGACGATCGCGGTGGCCACGGCCTCTCCCCATTCGGCCGAAGGGACGCCGACTGCAGCGACATCCGCGATGTCCGGGTGCGACAACAGCACGTCCTCGATTTCGCCAGGCGATATGTTCTCGCCACCCCTTACGATCACGTCGTCGGCGCGCCCCGAAAGGAACAGATAGCCGTCGGCGTCGAGATAGCCGGCGTCGCGGGTCGGGAACCAGCCTTGCGTATCCAGGGCAGAGCGTTCGCGATACTCGCCGGACACCTGTTCTCCGCGAACATAGATCTCGCCAGGCACTCCGGCCGGAAGAACCCCGCCCTCCTCGTCCCGGATCTCTAGCTCGATGGTCGGCAGTGGTCGGCCTACGGACCCGAGCCTCGCGCGGACGGCCGGATCGTCGGAGGCGTGCGCCAGGCGATGCTCTTCGGGGCCCAGCAGGGCCACCGTGGAACTCGTCTCGGTCAGGCCATAAGCGTTGGTGAAGCCGCAGGACGGGAACAGCTCCAGCGCCCGCGCGACGAGTTCCAGCGGCATGCGCCCCCCGCCGTAGGCGATAGAACGCAACGAGAGCAGATTCCTGGCCTGTTCATCGTCGAGACCTTCCACAATCCGCGACAGCATTGTGGGGACGACAAAGGCGTTGGTCACCCGTTCGGCGCCGCAGAGCTGGGTCCAGGCTTTGGGCTCGAAGGCCGGCAGTAGAACGATCCGACGCATCGCATAGATTGAGCTCAACAGGGCCGCAATGCCTGCGATATGGTAGGGTGGCACGCTGACCAATGCGGCCTCGCTCTCATCCGCCGCCCCGAACTCGACCGTGCCAAGGATGTAAGAGACAAGGTTTGCGTGCCTCAGGATCGCGGCCTTGGGAGCCGCCGTGGTGCCGCTGGTGAAGAGTTGCACGGCAACCCCCTCCCCTTCGCCCGTCCCACGATCCGGCTCCGCCATAGCCTCGGCCCGCGCCACAAACTCCACCCGAGTCAGAAGCTGGTTCCCCGTTCCGGACATGAGTGCGCCTACCCGCGAGGTATCGCCGACCACAAACGCCGGCTCGATCCGAGCAAGGAGAGCCGCGAGGTCCGCGTCCGCCAGGCGATAGTTCAGGGGACAGTAGGGCACGCCGGCAAGCGCGGCGCCGAACAGCGCAATCGGAGCGGCTTCGCTACCCGTGTCCAGCAAGGCGACCTGCTCGCAACCACTCGCGGCGATCGCGGCGGCTGCGCCGGTCGCCGCGTTCCAGAGCTCGCCATAGCTCCAGGATCGGCCATCGCAGGTCAGACCGATCCGATCCGGCTCGGTATCCGCGGCCATTTTCAGCAGAAGCGAGATATCCACTGAGGATCAGTCCGAAGAGGGCAAGGGCTTGGCGTCCTTGACCTTGAGAGCGACGCCATTCAGCGCCAGCGAACCTTTTCCCGGCTTGATGCAAAGCAGTTCGACGGTACCGGAATCATCAACATAGCGCTTGCCCATGATCGTGCCTGAGGAGAAGGCGGGATCAAGGTCGCTCGAGACTCCGCGCTCAGCGACCATTGCCGCACCACCGCATTCGGCGACACCGTCAGGCACAGCCTTGATCACCATGATCTCGGTATCGCAGACGGCGCTCTTCAGCTTGGTTCCAGCTTTCATGTCACTCTTCCTTGCTAACGGTCAGGCGATGGCCTTGGCAGCCTTCAGGCTTTCGATCCTATCCCAGTCGAGCCCGAGCTCCATCAGGAACGGCTCGGTGTGCTCCGAAGCCTGAGGCGCACGGGTGGTCTCGACCGGCTGGTGATTGAACTGAACGGGATTCCGCACCAGCTTGATCGGCGCTCCGCCATCGACAGCCTCGACTTCGATGAGCATGTCGTTGGCAATCGCCTGATAATCCTGCGCCAGATCCAGCAGACTCTGCACCGGAGCCCACTGCCCCGTGAAGGTCTTCAGCTTCTCGCGCCAGTAGGCGAAAGGCTTTGCCAGGAAGGCGGCGGCGATCAGGTCGCTGGCGGCCTGATGGTTTTCCATGATCTTGTGAGCGTCCGAGAAACGCGGGTCGTCCGCGGCTTCCGGAATGCCCATGTGGGCGAACAGGTCCCTTGCATAGGGTCCGGGCGTCAGGGTGCACAGGTTGATCACCCCGCCGTCGGATGTCGCGTAGTTGCCGAGGAAGGGGTTGCCCGGAATTCCGCCGGACATCGGCATACGGGTGCGCGGTGCCGTGCCTGTTTCGATCGCCTGATCGACGGCGGCGCCGCTGGCCCACCAGCTGGTGCTGAGCAGCGAGACATCCACCTCGATCGCCTCGCCGGTTCGTGCACGGTGAAACAGGGCGGCGGCGATGCCGCCTGCGATGTTCATCCCGCCAATGGAGTCACCGAAGGCGGCGATCGGCTGCATGAAGGCGCCCCCCAGTTCCTCCGGCGTCATTGTGTAGGCCAGGCCACCCCGGGTCCAGAAGGCGGTGTTGTCGAACCCGCCCGCCGTTCGCTCGGGACCCTTGTCCCCATAAGCCGAGCCGCGCGCATAGATGATGTTCGGATTGGCGGCCCGAATCTGCTCGACGTCGAAGCCCAGTTTCTGCCTCACGGACGGCAGGTAGTTGGTCAGGAAAACATCCGCCGTCGCGGCGATCTCGTAGATCAGCTGTCGGCCTTCTTCGGTGGAGATGTCGATGCCGACGCTGCGCTTGCCACGGTTGGGATGCTCCACGAGCATGTTGCGCAAGGGGTCCACCTTGACCCCGCCCATGTTGACGAAGCCGCGCTGAGTGTCACCGCGAACCGGATGTTCAATCTTGATGACGTCGGCACCCCAGTCCGCCAGGACAGCCCCCGCTGCGGGGACGAAGGTGAATTGCGCTACCTCGAGGACCCGTACGCCCTTCATTACTTGTGTCATCTGTGCCGTCCCATTGCGCCGCGCTCAGTGCATTCCTGTGCGACGAAGCAGAAGGTAACGGGACGCCCGTGTCGGTCATAGCGGTGTAGCGGGTCGTGCTGACGTAATCGCGGCGGCGATGCCGGGCCGGTCGATCAGCGATTATTGCGACGCTGGTCCCTTATGGCGATTTCAGTCAACCGCGATTGCGCGGTGATGAGATTATCAATGTAGACCTCTTCGGCACTGGTTCCGTGGGCCGGCGAGGTGATGTGGAAATGTGGGGTCGTGACGACCGTAGCAACACGTTCAAGGCCAGTGAGGACGACGGTCGCCAGATGGGCGCAAGGGGTGTCCCCGTCGGCGAGATCGCAACCCATTTGTCGCGTCAGCGCATTCAGAAGCGGTCGTGTCGCTTGCGATCTGTAACTCAGAACTGCGAGATCGCAATCATCAGCGAAACTATTCCGCATTCTGAGTAATCGCGCATGACGCTTCCAGAACAGATAATGGGCCCGATGAAACGCTAGACAGTCTTCTGTGAGAGTTTCGTCTCGCCAGTAATCGCGTACCAGCTTCATGAAGGCATCGCCCGCAGTGTCCATCACGCATCGGAGCACTGCGAGAAGCAGGTCGCCCATCGCCGGAAAGTAAAGGTAGAGCGTCGTCATTCCGACCGACGCTTCCTTGGCCACCGCCGTCAGTGTCACCGGTGGGCCTTCCGGGTCGTCCAGAAGGGTCAACATGGCGCTGATGACCCGCTCGCGGGTTTCCTGGCCCTTACGGCCCAGGCGTTGACCAACGAGGTTGTAGGTCACCACCTGGGGGGAGGTCCCTGCCTGTGCCCGAGCCGAAGGGCGGGTCATGTCGCCTCGCCAGGGCGTCGCAGCCTGTTGCCGCCTCTTCCGGCGGCTCCGAAATGGGCAAAACGCACGGCCATCGTCAGGCAGCGATCCCGATGGATTTGGTTTCGAGGTATTCCTCAAAACCTTCCAGACCCCACTCTCTCCCGACACCGCTCTGCTTGTAGCCGCCGAACGGCATATCGGGCGAACTCCAGCTTCCGCCGTTCACGCCAATCGTTCCGGTCCGCATACGGCGCGCGACCTTCATCGCCCGCTCGCGGTCGGCCGACTGCACGCCCCCGGACAGGCCGTAGTCGCTGTCGTTGGCGATCCTGACCGCGTCATCGTCGTCCTCGAACGGGATGACGACCAGGACCGGTCCAAAGATCTCTTCACGGGCAATTGTCATGTCCGACGTCACATCGACGAAACAGGTGGGTTCGATGAAATAGCCGTCGCCCTTGTCGGTCGCAACATTGCCGCCTGCGATCAACCGCGCGCCCTCCGCCTTGCCCGTTTCGATATAACCCATGACCCGGTCGCGCTGACGCGCCGAGATCACCGGACCCATGACATTAGTCGGGTCATCGATCTTGCCCCATACACCGGCATAGGCCGCATAAGTGTGTTCCAGCACGGCTACAGCTTCTTCGTAGCGGCTGCGCGGCACCAACAGACGCGTACTGATCGCGCAACCCTGCCCGGCATGGAAGCAGACGATCGAATGCGCGACCGCCGTCGCGAAATCCGGCGTGTCGTCGAGGAGAATGTTCGCCGACTTTCCGCCGAGTTCGAGGAAAACCCGCTTCAGCGTCGCTGCGCCCTTCTCCATGATCCGCTTGCCCACGCCGGTCGAGCCGGTGAACGAAATGAGATCGACCCGCTTGTCAGTCACCAGCATTTCACCGGTGAGGACCGGGTCCTTCGCCGTCACCACATTGAAGACGCCCGCCGGGAAACCTGCCTCATGGGCGAGTTCGCCCATCAAGGCATTGATTAGGGGCGTCTCAGGCGCGGCCTTGAGGATCACGGTGCACCCCGCCAGAAGCGCTGGCACCACCTTGCCGACGGCAATGTAGAAGGGCACGTTCCAGGGCGTGATCGCGCCGACGACACCTACCGGCTCTCGCACCACGAGACGGTCGTTCGTGACTCCGTAGCTCACCCGCTGGCCCATGTTCTTCTCCCACTCGAAGGCATCGAACATTGTGATGAGTTCATTCCAGTAGGAGAGCGGCCCATCGACCTGTGGGCCCAGGGCCGCGCCCAGGGCTGAGCCCAGCTCATGCTGCGCGAGCGGAACGAGCCTGTCCCGATTGGCCTGCAGCCGCTCGCCCAATTTGACGACCATCTCGCGACGCAGGGCGTGGTTCGTCGACCAATCGGTGTCGTCAAAGGCCCGCCGCGCAGCAGCGATCGCTTCTTCCATGTCCTCGGCTGACGCGTCAGCAGCATGTCCGAAGACTTGCCCGGTCCAGGGATCGATGTCCTCGTAGGTCGCACCGCCCGCTGCGTCCCTCAGCCGGCCGTCGATGTAGAGCTTGCCTTCATTGAACGTCGTCATCTGCTGATCCTCAATCCTGTGTGTTTGCGCCGGGTCGAATGGGTTCAGTCGGCCGGGCGAGCCTGATAGGCCATGAGGCCAATGTGGAGGTCCGCCGGAAGGTCGACGATCGTCCGGAAGAGGTGCACCGTGGAGGCGTATTGCGAAACCGGTCGGGTCATGAAGTCGATGCCCTTCTTGGCGGCTGCGGTTAGGAAACGCATAGCGGCCTCGGGCTCCATGGTCGCGGAACTGCCTGGTCCAACCATCGCGCCGGCGCGCACGATGCTCACGCGGATGTTTCGGTCTTCGAGTTCGCTGTGCAGATCCTTGCTGAATCGCTCGATCGCGGACTTGGTGGACTGGTACATCAGCAGATGCGGGACGGGATGCTCGACGGATTCCGAGCTCAGATTGATGATCTGACCACCGCGATCCAGCATGGGGATGGCAGACCGGCAACAGAGCACAGGACCGGCGAAATTAGTCAGGACCGCTCCCATGATCTGGTCGTCCGTGGCTTCCTCGATCAGGAAGGGATTGAAGATCGCGGCGTTGTTGATGAGGACGTCGATCTTCGGGTGCGATCGCGCGATCTCGGCAAAGGCTGCGCGCACGGAATCCGGCGAGGCGACGTCACAGGCGATTGGAAGCGTTTTGCCCCCAATGTCTCTGGCGACTTCGCTGACCTTTTCGAGCGAACGCGCCAACATCACGACTGTCTCGCCGTCGTCGGCAAACCGTTGCGCCAGAGCCCGACCGAGGCCGCCATTGGCGCCCGTGATCACGATAACCTTGCCCGTCATGTCTGCTCCTGCATCCTTGCCTGTCGTTCAATCCTGCCACGACGCGGATAGCCGTGCGCGCGACACCCATCCGCTATCGCCACGGCGATGCCGACTGCCCACGCGTTGCCTCCGGGTAGACAGAGAGATCACCGGCATAGGCCACGCCTCCCGGCCAGAACTCCGTGCCGCTGATCTTTCTAAAATAGTGAACCGTCCGCGCGACCGAGCCGGCTTTTGAGCGCGGCTCCATGGTGACCCCGCTGGGAGATTTGCCCAATGCGCGCATGCCAAAGTCGGTGACCGTGAAAATCAGATCGTCGGTCTGCTGAGCCGTCATCACGAGCTGGTCGCCGGGACAGTAGCTGCGCGGCTCGACCTGAATATCAGACAGGACGCCGCGCTTCATGCCGACATGGCCCGGAACGTTGATCACCTCGACGCTGTGCACGTTCTCATACCAGGCCTGGTATTCGTCGAAACGTCCGGGAACATAGTTGCCCAGGATGATGCTGACGCCCGACAAAGGCTTGTCCCGCTGCCAGTTCGGGCCGATTTTCCAGTCGCCGAACAGTTGGAATGTGTGAAGTCGCTCCGCGCCATCTGCTGAGACCAGTCCGGAGTCGCGAGCCTCCGCGAGCAATGGACCGAGCGCGGGAATCTGGAGCTTCGGGTCACTGACCTCAAAATCGTAAACGCTCAGATATCGCCAGCACTGAACGGCATCAGGCATGATCTGGGCCTCAGTGACTTCATAGCGATCTGCCCCGGCAAAGCCCTTCAACCGAACCAGGGCGTCACGGTGCGGACCATCGAACCAATCTGCATAGGCTCCGGTCTTGTCCTCGGGAACATTGTGAAGATGGAGCGTCGTATAGAGTGTCATGTCCCCCACTCCTGTCATTGGGCGGCGTCGGGCTGGCTTTACGCACTGCAGTCCGGCAAGCAATCCGGCGCGATCGCAAGCACCCGAGATATCGCCCGCGTGGTGTTGCGGCCGACGTCGCTACCGCCCCGGCGATGACTGTGGTCCGCCGCTTGGCCTTGACTACAGATGGCTTACCGGCTGGACCACGTCGTGCCAGACAACGGCGTTGATCTGGAGAGCATTCAATGTCGTCCGCCGTGGTTGTGAGTGCGGTCCGCACCGCCGTTGGAACCGCCCGCAAGGGTTCGCTCGCCAACATGTCGGCGGAAGCGCTCGCCGCGATCGTCGTCCGCGCAGCGGTCGAACGGTCTGGCTTCGATCCCCAGGATGTCGACGACGTCGTTCTCGCCGAGTCGATGGCGGGCGGCGGAGCCGTGGCGCGGCATGCGGCCGTGGAGCTGGGCATGTTCCGGGCTGCCGGCATGGCCGTAAACCGCCATTGTGCGGGTGGCCTCAGCGCCGTGGGCGTGGCGGCCGGCGCGGTTCTGGCCGGTATGGAACGGATCATCGTGGCGGGCGGGGTCAACGCCATGTCCATGTCGCCGCGAATGCAGCGACGCGACCCTGTCACCGGAGAATGGATCGACTGGTGGATCCCGCCAACCCATCCCGACAGCGCCGAAGCGCCCAATCGCGACATGTCCATTACGGTGGGATGGAACGCCGCCAAGGAAGTCGGCCTCACGCGAGAGGAGATGGACGCCTGGGCTTTCCGGTCTCACGCGCGCGCGATCGCAGCGATCGATGAGGGTCGGTTCCTGGACGAGATTGTCCCGGTCCGCGTCCGGAACGCTGATGGCCAGGAGGTCGAGTTCAAGGTGGACGAGCATCCGCGACGCGGCGGCTCCCTTGAAAAATTGGCCTCGCTGGCCGTGCTTCACCCCGAGATCGAGGGCTTTTCGATCACCGCGGGCAATTCGAGCGGTCTCAATGACGCCGCCGCCGCCATGGTCGTTACCAGCGACGAGATCGCGCGCGCCGAAGGTCGGGAAATTCTGGCGACGATCCGCGGCTGGACGTCGATCGGGATCGACCCCGCCCGCACGGGTGTCTCGGTCCCTGACGTTGCGCGCAAGCTGTTGATGCGCGCCGGGCTCTCCACCGGAGACATCCGGCTGTGGGAAATCAACGAAGCCTTCGCAGCCGTACCGCTCGCGGCCTGTCGCACGATGAACCTTGACGAGGAGACGGTGAACGTCTCGGGAAGCGGGTGCTCGATCGGACACCCGATCTCCGCCTCCGGTGGACGGATGCTCGCGACCCTGGCCAATGAACTGAAACGCCGCGGAGGTGGGCTGGGGGTCGCCGCCATGTGCGCCGGCGGCGGTCAGGCCGGGGCGGTGCTGATCGAGGTTTGAGCGCCTCGCCTGTTTACACCGCCGCCAGGGCCTCTTCCCACGAGGGATCGTTCTCCAGCATGCGCCGGAATTTGAGCAGCTTGCCCGTGGCGGCCAGCCCCAAGGCCGCAACGAGCCGGTCGGCGCGTCGATACAGCGCGACGAACCTCTCCTCTTCGCCCGAACCGAACACGATCCGGACCTCATCGTGGGCCACAGGCGAGCCGACCAGTTGCATCTTCAGGCCGTACTGATCCGACCAGAACCAGGGCACAGGCATGTAGGGCCCGGGATTGAGACCGCCCCCGTCGGCCAAGAGACGTTTTGCTGCGTGCTCCGCCTGACGAACGGCATTGTCCCAGTGCTCGACCCTGCGAAGCTCGCCATAGCGGCGGTTCGGCCAACGCGCGATATCCCCGGCCGCAACGATCCCTGGCGCGGCGAGACAGGTTTCGTCGCAAACCAGGCCGTTGTCGATCGTCAGTCCAGAGCCTTCCAGCCAACCCGTGTTAGGCGTGACCCCGATGCCGAGAATGGCGACGTCCGCCGCGACGACAGACCCGTCGCTAAGGTGGACGCGCTCCAGGCGCTCGACGCCCTCAAAGGCCGCCGCAGCAACCCCCAGGCGGACATCGACACCATGGCGACGGTGCATATCGCCGATGATACCGCCGATTTCCGCGCCCAGGACATGCGCCGCCGGCGCAACCGCCTCGATCATGGTCACCGAAAGGTCCAGCTTACGCGCCGAGGCCGCTGCCTCCTGGCCCACGAAGCCGGCACCGACCACGACGACACGACAACCAGGTCGGGCCAGATCGTCTCGCAAGGCGATGGCGTCATCCAGGGTTCGCACCACATGCACACCCTTGATGTAGGTCCCGGGAAGCCGCCGTGGCGCGGCGCCTGTCGCGATGACGATGCCGTCGAACGACTCCGACTGACCCTCACCGTAGGTCAGGGTGCGCGACGCCGCGTCAAGTCCGGTCACAGCACAGCCCAGTTTCCATTCCGCATCGTCCAGCAAGGCGTCGATCGGAAGCGCGGCCTTCTCCGGCGGCCAGTCTCCGCGCGCGATCTCCTTTGAGAGCGGTGGCCGGTCGTAGGGAAAGTGCGGTTCATCGCCGAAGACTACCAACCGCCCGGCAAAGCCTTCCCGTCGCAGGGTCTCCGCAGCATTCAATCCGGCAAGTGATGCGCCGACGATCGCGATGGAATTCATGGTCAAACTTCGAGCCCTTGGTTCATCGGATGGCGAGGCGTAGGGGCCGAAAAGAACCGCTGTCAAACGACCGAGCCATTGCTGTGCTCGGTATCGCCGGGGCGTTTGCCGCCAGTGACCGGATGTCTGCTAGGTCACCCCGAACCTTCCAAGTTTCGAGCTCGGCGGGTGAATTGGCTGAGAGAAGTAGGCACGAGGAACGAGCGTGAGCGACAGCTTCTATACCCGCCTCGGCGACGGCTTTGCGCCGACAGGTCTGGGCGTTAGCGTCTGGAACCCGAATGCCCAGATGGGTGTCGCGCTCGCTGGGCTTGCAGCCCACGTCCTGGACACGATCCCCGCTCCCGCCGCCATGTCCCCTGCCCGGCTGACGATCGATATTCTCGGTGCCGTGCCGCTCGCGCCCCTTACACCCGCTGTCCGGATCGTTCGCGAAGGCAAGCGAATGCAGGTGCTCGAAGTCGAACTGTCCCTGGGAAATCGGACCTGGGTCAGGGCGTCTGCGCTGAGGGTCAGAACGGCCCTGTCTCCTGTGGCCGAGCCGGCGCCATCCCACCCGTTCCCTGACCTCGCCGAGAGCGTGGGGATCACTCACGATTCCGATTTCGCGACCACCGTGCGCCTTCACGGCGGCTTTCCTGATCCCGGTCCCGGCGCATGGTGGGTGAAGCCGAAGGTCTCAGTCGTCGCCGGTTGCCCCTTGAGCGCGCTGGAAGGCGTCGCGATGGTTTCGGACTATGGTTCCGGCGTGGGGCCCCTCGTCTCGTCGAAGGATTGGACCTACGCCAACGTCGACGTTTCGATCCACCTTACGCGGATTCCACGGGGGCCGTGGCTGCTGATCGACACGCGCAGCGAGAGCGCGGGAAATGGAATCGGAATGGTGCACAGTCGGCTTGGTGATCAGGACGGCATGATCGGCATGGCGCACCAGACCGTGTTTCTCGACCGCCGCTGAAACGCGGTATCGCCGGGGCGAAATCACTTCGGCGCGCCTTGCTGTTGGCGAGCAGGCGATGCCAAGTCCGGCCGGGGCGCGAGGTTTGCGCCGCCCAGCACAGAAAGACGGCATCGATGGCCACGACAGGGCAAGGCGAGGGCGTGAACGCAGCCGTTCCGGATGCCGCCACTCAGATCGAAATCTACCGGCGGATGTCCCTCATCATGCAGAACGACGAGGCCTCCCGGAAGGTCGTGCGGTCGGGCCGACTGATGATGCCCTATTATTCCCCGCGGGGTCAGGAGGTTATCCCGTCCGCCGTGTCCGTGAACCTCACCAATGAGGATCAGATCTGCACCATCTATCGTGGGATCCACGACATGCTGGCCAAGGGCGTCCCGCTCAAGGACCTGTGGGCCGAGGTGGCCGGGCGGGTCACCGGCACCTGCAAGGGCAAGGGCGGCCCGATGCACATCACCCATCCTGCGTCCGGAGCCATCCTGACGACCGGCATCGTCGGCTCATCGATGCCGATTGCGAACGGCCTGGCCTGGGCCCACAAGCTTGATGGAACGCGTCGGGTGGTTATCGCCTATTTCGGCGACGGAGCCTCCAATATCGGGGCCTTCCACGAAAGCCTGAACCTGGCCTCGCTTTGGAAGCTGCCCGTCGTCTTCGTCTGCCAGAACAACCGGTTCGGCGAACACACCCGCTATGAGAACGCCACCTCGGTTGATCAGATTTCCAAACGCGCCGTGGGGTACAACATGCCCGGCGTCACCGTGGACGGAAACGACCCGTTCGCCATGTATGCAGCCGCCAATGAAGCCATCAACCGGGCCCGCGACGGCGATGGGCCGACCCTGATCGAGGCCATGACCTTCCGCTTCTTCGGTCACGTCTTCGGCGACGACGACTTCTACATGACCAAGGAAGAGAAGGCCGAGGCGATCGCCAAGGACCCTGTCCCGGCCTTCCGCGCCCGGCTAATCGCCGACGGCGTGGCGACCGAGGCCCAACTCGCCGACCTTGAGGCCGATCTGGCCAAACAGATCGAGGAGGCCATCCAGTATGCTCTCGCCAGCGACCTGCCGTCCGCCGACGAACTGACCCGCGACGTTTTCGCTGCTGAAACCGAGGCCGCCTGATGCCCAAGATCAACATCATCCAGGCCATCAACGAGGCCATCGCGGAATCCATGGTGGCGGATCCCAAGGTCATCGTCCTGGGCGAGGACGTGGCCGACCGCGAAGGCGGCGGGGTTGTCGGCATCACGCGCGGCCTGTCCACCCGCTTCGGCGATGCTCGTGTCCGGTCCACGCCCATCGCCGAACAGGCGATCATGGGGGCGGCCATCGGCGCGGCGATCAACGGCTACAAGCCGGTCGCCGAGATCATGCTGATGAACTTCACCACCGTGGCCATGGACATGATCGTAAACCACGCCGCAAAGCTGCGGTTCATGTCAGGCGGCCAGACGACGGTTCCGATCGTGATCCGCATGATGACGGGTGCCGGCATCGCGGCCGCCGCCCAGCACAGCGACTTCCTTGAGGCCTGGTTCGCCCACACGGCGGGCATCAAGGTTGTTGCCCCGTCGAACGCCGCTGACGCCAAGGGGCTGATGCTGTCCTGCATCGCCGATCCCGACCCCTGTATGTTCATCGAATGCTCGCGCGCCTACGGCAATGCCTGCGAGGTTCCGGCCGACCAGGGGCCGATCCCGCTCGGCAAGGCCCGGATCGCCCAGGAAGGCCGCGACGTCACCATCATCAGCTACTCCGAAATTTTCATGCGCGCCGAGGCTGCGGCCAAGGAGCTGGAGGCGGATGGCGTCTCGGTCGAACTGATCGATCTGCGGACCATCTCGCCATGGGACCGCGAGACCGTCATCGCCTCGGTCCGCAAGACCGGTCGCGCCGTGATCGCACACGAAGCCGTCCGCCAGTTCGGTGTCGGCGCCGAGATCGCCGCCACCTTGCAGGAGGAGTTGTTCGGCGAACTTAAGGCTCCAGTGAAACGTCTGGGTGCCCCCTATACGTCGGTGCCGTTCTCGCCTGGCCTCGAACAGCTGTTCATCGTGTCGGTCAAAGATATCGCCGACGCCGCCCGCGCCACTCTCGGCGCGAAAACTCCCGCGGCCTTGGCCGTTTCCTGACCACAGGCACAGACCCATGGCATTCGACATCATCCTGCCCAAGATCGGCTTCTCGATGACGGAAGGCGTCCTCAGCGAATGGCTTGCAGAGGACGGCGCAAGCATCACTGAAGGCCAGCCGCTCTACTCGATCGAGAGCGACAAGTCGGTCAACGAGGTCGAGGCGCCGGCCTCGGGCACGCTTCGGATCACGGGCGTCGCTGGCACGACCTATGACGTCGGCGCCGTCATCGGCACGATCGAGTAGGACGCCCATGGTCGATCCGCTCGGCTTCGCAGGCAAGCGGATTGTCGTCACTGGATGCGCGTCGGGGATCGGTCACGCGACCGCATCGCTGTTGATCGAGGCCGGCGCCGAGGTGCATGGCATGGATCTGCACCCGTCGGACCTTTCGCTTGCGGCCTTCAACAAGGTCGATCTCGGCGACCCTGTGTCAATCGATACACTGGGATTTGAAGGTCGGCTGGACGCACTCCTCAACTGCGCCGGGATGTCACCGACAAGGCCCGCCGTCGAGATTGTGAGCGTCAACTTTTTGGGCACCCGGTATCTGACCAAGAAACTTGTCGATCACATGAGCGTCGGAAGCGCGATCGTGAATGTTTCCTCGAACGGCGGCGCTCGGTGGCGAAATCGACGATCGGACCTGCTCGCATTTATCGATACAGCCTCGTTCGCCGAGGGCCTCGCCTGGTTCGAGACCAACAAGCACACGATCCCCAACGGCTACGCCTTTTCGAAGGAAGCCCTGATCGTCTGGACACTTCAGCAGTCTCAATCGCTGATCCGGCGCGGTATCCGCATCAACGCCACCAGCCCCGGCGCGGTCCAGACCCCGATGCTGGTCGATATCGAAACCAGGGTGCCCGGCGAAGTGATCGACGCCGTCGCTCAACCGATCGGCCGACGCTCGACGCCGGTCGAGCAGGCATGGCCCCTCTTGATGCTGGCCAGCGATGCAGCAGCCTACATCAACGGCGTTGACCTCGCCGTGGATGGCGGCTGGGCGGCCGGCATGATGTTGGGGGACTAGATGGAACTCGGCAGGGTCGCAGCCGAACTCCAAGGGCCGCTGCGCAAGGTGCCGCCCACACCGTTCAACAGCGCGCTCGGACGATGGGCGATCAACGCCGCTATCGGTCTGATTCCGGCCATCGCCACCGAAGGCGTCGAGATGCGCAGGGTCGCTGGCACCACGCGTGGGTTGAGGGTTCACGTCCCCCTCGTCCGAAAATCCAAGGGCGCCCTGCTCTGGATTCACGGTGGCGGATACATCATCGGAAGCCCGGTCCTCGATGATCGGCTTTGCGGCGCGACGGCTCGAAAACTGGGAATCCCCGTGATTGCGGCCAGCTATCGCCTCGCTCCCAAACACTCCTTCCCGGCCCCGCTCGACGACTGTTTCGCCGCTTGGCGGTGGGTGCAGGATCATGCGTCCGATCTGGGCATAGATGCGAAACGAGTGGCCGTGGGCGGCCAGAGCGCCGGCGGCGGGCTGGCCGCTGGTCTGATCCAGCGCATCCAGGACAGAGATGGCCCCGATGCGGCCGCGCAGTGGCTGTTCAGCCCCATGCTGGATGACCGAACGGCCGCACGGCGCGACCTGGATGCTGCCGGGAATTTTGTTTGGAGCAATCGGCAGAACGCCTTGGGCTGGTCCGCCTATCTGGCGGCCGAACCCGGAGGGCGAGACCTGCCCGACTATGCGTCGCCGGCCCGGCGCAGTGGACTGGAAGGACTGCCACCCGCCTGGATCGGCGTCGGGGAGCTCGATCTGTTTCTGGACGAGAACCGCGCCTATGCCGACCGACTTCGGGCGGCGGGCATCGACGTCGTGATCGACACCATTCCCGGCGCGCCCCACGGCTTCGAGTCCTGGGCTTATGACACGGCGATCGCGCAAGACTTCATCAAGAGCGCACAGGCCTGGTTGGAAAAAGCTCTGGACCAGCCAGAGACGGCAGCAGGAGGAAACCATGAGCGACACTGAGACCCAAAAGTCCGGATTTGCCATCTACCGCGCCAAGGATGCCCCGGGCCTGATGGACACGGGCCGAATGTGCATCGCGTCGACGACCGATGTTCAGCGGGCGGGAATGAAGAGCCTTGTCGCCGTCGGTTATCTGGACGGCGACGAAACCACGATGCTGGTCGACAAGCCTGGCTTCGCGCTGACCCACGCCTGGCTCAAGGCGAGCTATCCGCTGGCGCTGCACAGCCACGACTCCGACTGCCTGTATCATGTCGTCGCCGGCAGCCTCAGAATCGGGACCGAGGAGTTGGGACCGCGCGACAGCTTTTTTGTGCCGGCAAACACGCCCTACACCTACACACCCGGCCCCGAGGGCGTGGAGGTGCTGGAGTTCCGACACGCGCAGGCATTCAACTTCGTCAACCTGTCGAAGGGTGAGGCCTTTTATACGAAGGCCGCCGTGACCATTTCGGCAAACCGCCGAGCCTGGCAGACTGCGAGGCCGCCTTCTGGATTCGAAAGTTCAGGCGACTGAGGTCTGGCTGGGATGAGCCCCCGTCTGACCGGCGGCGGCGAGAGCCGGTGCTGGCTCTGGCTTGGGGGGCTTCACGTGGGTCCCCACTTCGGAGACCTTGTACCCGTTCGGGTATACGGTCCGGATCAAGGCCTCATGCTGGCTCGGCGCACCGTCCGGGACAGGATCGGCGGCCGCAGCGCGTTTGAGCAAGACGTCGGCGAGACCCCTCATGAATTTGGATCCCGGCTTGATGCCGCAGGCTCGAGCCACACGGGGATCCAGTTGCGCCGAAAGCAAGGGCCCGATCATCGGACGCAACCATAACGGCATCAAGGAGCGGTTGAACTTGATGAAGACCTTGGCGAGTTCCTCGTTGCGCGGTTCGTAGCGGGTTTCAGTGTCGAGATAGTGGGAGAAGAAGGCCTGCGCCTCGGCGTAGGTCGGCGGAAGCGGCTTTGGAGATCCAAACGCCCGGGTCTGGTGGCTGTAGTACCGAAGGACGGCTTCACGTTCCTTGTCCGTGACCGGGCGCCAGCCGTAGCGTTCGGCCAGTTCGATCGAGCCGACCACCTCCTCGATCCCCACGGCCAGAAAATCATCCGTCTCGATATCGTATTGTTTGTGCATGGCGTTCACGCGACGGGCGGCATCGCGCCCCTCCCCCACGAAGCCTTCCGTCAGGACCTTGCTGGCCAGGATGGTCGTGTCGATCACCCGCTTGGCGACGCGCTTCTCCAACTCCCCGGATGCGTGCAGCACCTTCGATATCCGTGGACCCGAATAGGTCATCAGGAACCCGTTGAAGGCCTTGGCCATCATGGCGGACTGAAAGTCGCCGTAGAACAGGAGCGTGATCTCCCGATAATCGGTCTCTACATCCAGCGACTCGATCTTCCTCAGCCGTGCGTAGCGATCCGGCTCACCCAACCAGCGCTTCTCCTGGCGATTCATGTCGTCCCCCATTCGTCGTTCTTCTTGATGAAATGCTCGAGCAGATCGCCCGCCACGATCAGCAGGGACGCACCCAGTCCCTTGCCGTCGTCCCGGGCAGCCTGCAGACAGGCCCAGCCGAGATCACGCATCACGACCAGGGCCCAGGCCCGCGCAAGCTCGTGTGCACCGCTGTTGTCCAGTGCCGCCGCGAAGGCCGGCAGCCGTGCTGCCAAGGCGCCGATCAATCGGTCACCAATCTGGCTCACGGCCATAGGCGCATCTACGCGTTCGGAAAGGTGAGTAATAAGGATTGCGGGCGTCCTGTCGTCGGCGATGAACCGGGCGAGTTCACCGACCCAGACGCCGATCTCGGCTCGTGACGGGTTCGGGCTCGGCAATCGCTCGACAACCTTGCACAGGGCGTCACCGTAAGCCTTGGCGATATGGGTGAGCATATCAGGCTTGTCCGGGAAATAGAGATAGAGCGTCGAGCGGGAGACGCCGGCCGCCTGGGCGATCTCGTCGATTGTCGCCTCATGATAACCGCGGCCGAAGAAGGTCTCGCGCGCAGCATCCTGAATCCGCGCGCGCGTATGGGCGCGATGGGAGTCGCGAAGGGACAGGGGCCTGGCATCCGACATAGTGCCAGATTAGCTAGATCGGACGCTATGTACAATGGCCGGACACAGTGTCCGGTATTTTTCCACCTAGGCGCTTTGTGCGCGATCCGCGACAATGCTGGCACCGGAAATGAAGCTGGCGCGATCCGACGCCAGATAGAGGATCAGGTCGGCAACCTCTTCGGCGCGGCCAGGCCGGCCGGTCGTGACCATCTTCATCACCGTCTCCGGCGGCCCGACCTTGGCCAGAATGGTATAGAGGTCCTGAGCCATCGAGGTGTCGATCAATCCGGGATGAACCGCGTTGATGCGAATATCATGTCCGGCCCGGGCGACTTCGAGGGCTGCGCTGCGGGTGTAGTGCGCCACCGCAGCCTTGCTCGCTCCGTAACTCGCCATGATCGGGTTGCCCTTGAGCGAGGCCGCAGAGGACAGATTGATGATCGTGCCTTTCCCCGCCGGCCGCATGAAGGTGAGCGCAACCGCCATCCCCAGCAGCGAGCCCTCCACATTGATCGCGAAGGTCCGACGATAGATCTCCAGGTCCGCGTCGCCGACCCGATCGGACAGGGACACGCCGGCGCTGTTGACCAGAATATCGAGCCGACCGAACCGTGATCTGATCCAGTCCGCAAGTTCACCCCAAGCCACGGCGTCCGTGACATCCAAGACGCGAGCCTCGGCCGTGCCCCCGATGGCCATCGTCGTTGCCTGCACGCCGGAAGCGTCCCGGTCGATGGCTATGAGGGTTGCACCCGCGTCCGCGAGGGCGCGGGCCGCCGCCCGCCCGATACCAGCGGCGGCGCCGGTCACCACTGCAACGCGACCCGTCAGGTCGATCCAGGGCGCGGACATCAGACCATCGTCGCTGCGGGCCATTCGCCCCGAACAAGGGACTCGACGTCGGCATAGCCCTGCGAATCGCCTTCGCGGATTCTGAGCGGCCGATCGCGAACCTCCCAGCGCGCGCTTTCTGCAAGCTTGGCGGGGTCGTTGACGTCCTCGACCAGTTCGCCGTCCAGAAAGTCATCGCCCTTGTAGGCGCCGTGGATCAGACCTTTCCAGGCGCCGTACATGCCGGGTTGCAGTCGGAATCCCATCTCGGGATTTATGGCTTCCACCTCGAACACGCGCTCGGTCACATCCCGGCGACCGCTGGATTCCAGCACGTAGAGCTTCCCGCCCATCATGGCATGATCGGACTGGCGATAGGTCAGCTCCGGGTAAACCCGCAGCAGCTTGGTCTGACGACCGTCGGCTTCGTTGATGAAGCCGGTGAAATAGTCCAGCCCGCGTGGCTCGCGGTACTCGCGGAAATAATAGTTCAGGCCGTATCGGCTGCCGTCCGGGCGTTCGAGACATCCGACGAACCAGTTGAAATGGAAATCGGTGCTCGCCCCTTTAGGCGGCGGAACCAGATCGACAGGATCGACCCCGACGTGCTCGCGCACGCCCCAGCTGTGATCTCGGACACCGAACCATTCGTCGGAATTCACCGGGATTCTTTCGCCTTCGATCTGTATCCACCCGCTGATGGTTCCAGTTTGGTGATACCGGACCACATCTGTCGCCAGACGGCCGTTATGAATCTCCCGGTCTCGCCCCTCGAAGAAGGCGGGCATCAGGTCGGTGAAGGTCAGATCGAACTCGAGCGGCTGCGCAGCATTCGCGGCGCACGTCACCCGGATTCTGCGAAAAGGCTCCAGGACTTCGTAGCGCAGAGGGCCGACCGCCAGATCGTCGATGGCGGGGCGCAAAACGCGGCTGGCCCGGATCGTGCGCTGGCTCGTGCCCTGCTGACAGCCGGCGAAACCATCCAGCACGTTCCGGTTGCTGTATTTCCCCAAACCGAAATCGACCTGAAGCGACCCGTCCTTCCGGAACAAGGTCATCCAGATCTTTTCGGTCCAGCCGCGATCAGCCGTCTCCACCGTCGCGTGGGTATTGGCGATCTGGTGGTTCAGAAACTCATCCGCGCCGGTCAGCGCCGCGATCGTGGGGACCATCTTATCCGCCTTTGCTTGAAGTCTTGGTCATGTCCGACAGTCAGCCGAGAACGACGTCCATGAGGGCAATGTTGGCGTCCAACATCTCTTTCCAGCGCGCCATCTTTGGATCGTGCGACTCGCCGGCAACGATCATCTGATAGCCGCGCGCGACAATGGCAGCGATCTTTCCGACCGCTGCGGCCTCGTACCATTCGAAACCTTGAGCCGATCGCCCCGAGGCGGCCTCCCAGGCTTTTACCGCCTCGTCTCGACTGATGATCCCCGACAATGATGGCAAAGGGACGCCGAAATAGATTTCAGGGCGGAAGAAGTAGAGCACATAACCCAGGTCGGTCAGCGGCTCTCCATTGTGGCCCAGTTCCCAGTCCAGAACCGCCGAGAGCCTGAAGTCGGACCACATGAGGTTCGCGATCTTGGGGTCCCCGTGGACCGGAGACACTGGTCCCGATCGCGGCGCAGGTCTGGAAAGCAGGCGATCATAAAGCGCTACGAGGGCCGGGCAGTCGGCATTGGCAGCCCAGCTGCGCCACTTGCGAGCATCACTCTCCGGGGTGGCAGGGGTTCCGAAAGCCGCCAGAGGCTGAAGTCTTGCGATCGACCCGATCGCCGCCACCCATTGGCGCGACACAGACGTCCGTTGATCGGGGGTCGCCTCGGTGAACCATTCAGGCAGGACGTAGTCGGTCACCGCAGCTCCAGGGACCGTCTCCATGATGAAGAATGGATCGCCCAGAAGCCCTGAGTCCTCTTCGAGGTGAAGGATGCGAGGGGTCGGCAGGATATCAGGAAGCGCGCCGAGCTCCTGATATACATGGCCCTGTGTGATGACCCCGTGCCCTTGGAGGACCGGCGGCGTACTGGGCGGGAGCCGCAGAATGGCGTCGAGCCCCTCGAGCACGTAGGTTTCGTTGGAGTGACCTGCGGTCAGCGGACGGACGCCCGTGATCTCGACGCCGCGGGGCACACCCGCGCGGAGGCCCGCCAGAAGCGCGTTGATGTCGCGTTCGGCCGACATCTTAGGCCTTCTCGAGGATGTGCACGCCCGCGACGCCCGCGACACTGCTGAAGCCCAGCACATGGGCCAGGCCCAAGCGCGCGCCCTGAACCTGTCGAGCCCCTGCCTCCCCGCGAAGGTGCATGACTATCTCGACGATATTGGCGATCCCGGTCGCGCCGATCGGATGCCCCTTCGACAGAAGTCCGCCCGACACATTCACCGGAATCCGCCCGCCCAGAGCCGTAGCCCCACTGTCGATCAGGGCCCCCGCCTCCCCGTCGCCGCACAGACCGAGGTTCTCGTAATGAAGGATTTCCGCCGTGGCGAAACAGTCGTGAAGCTCGACCAGATCCAGGTCGTTCGGTCCGACACCGGCCATCTCGTAGGCCTTGGACACAGCGAGGCGCGTCACGGAATCGGCATCAAGCAAGACGGGGTTGCGCGGTTCATAGGGGTCAGACGCCAGCGCGGATCCCCGCACCCTTACCGCCCGCGAAAGCCCCAGTTCACGCGCCTTCTTCTCGGACACGAGGATGGCGGCGGCGGCGCCGTCGACATTGGCCGAGCACATCAACTTGGTCAGGGGCGTGGCGATCATTTCGCTGGCCAGGACTTCCTCCAGTGGCGTTTCGCGCTGGTACATCGCCTTGGAATTCATGGTCGAATGGTGATGGTTCTTGACCGCGACCTGGGCGAACTGTTCCATCGTCGTGCCGTATTTACCGGCGTGGATCATCCCCGCCTCGGCGAACATCGCCGGGGTCGTTCCCGATCCGAACAACCCCTCGGGCGAAGGGCCGTCGCCGATCGGTCCGCCGAGCAATCCCTTGGGATTCTTCTCGGCCCCGACCGCGAGGGCGACATCATATAGACCGCTCTTGATGGCGACGAACGCCTCGCGAAAGGCGGTCGCGCCCGAGGCACAGGCGTTCGAGACGTTGACGCAGGGTATCCCCGTCTGGCCGATCTGTTTGAGGATTTGCTGGCCGATCATCGAGGCGGCGTTGAACGTCGATGACGCATAGACGATGTCGAGATCGCGAACGGTCAGTCCGGCGTCATCCAGTGCCAGCAGCGCAGCCTCGGCGCCCAGTTGTGCCGGTGTGCGATCGGGGTATCGACCAAACCGGATCAGGTCCGCGCCGACGACATAGACGTCGCTCATTCCGCTGCTCCTGCCTTGACGAAATGAAAGCCGACATAGGGCGCGCCGTCAGGCGCCCGTGCGCCACCGGCGTCGTCAAACACCAGCGAAACCGGCAGACCGACACCCAGGGACTCCGGATCGACGCCGCGGACCGTGCCCTTCAGCGTCAAGCCGTCATCCAGGTCGACGATCGCCGATACGAACGGTGTTTTCACGCCTGGAAAACTCCGCAGGACCGTCGACCAGGTGACGATACGACCCCTCTCGCCGACGCGGAAAGCTTGAGGCGGCGTTCGGGAGGTACAGGCCCGACAGGCCATCGGCTGATCGATCATGATCGCGCCGCAGTCCGCGCAGCGAAAGCCCTCGATCGAGGGCTCGCCGGTCTCGGCCACGCGGATCGCGGCGTGGGCCGGTATCGCGACATGCGGATCAACGGCCATCAGACGGGCGTCCCGTATTTCAGTCGCAGGGCCTTCTTGTCCGGTTTGCCGACAGCGGACAGCGGAATGGCCTCCACGAAAACCACTGACTTCGGAGCCTGAACGGCCCCCTTCTGCGAACGGACCAGGGCGATCAGGTCTTCGGGACACGGCTCGGAGCCTGGCACGGCAACGACGATCGCCATCACCGCCTCGCCCCATTTCGGATCCGGAACGCCGATGACCGCGGCCTGTCTGACGCCCGGGTGGGTCGCCAGCACATCCTCGACCTCGCGCGCGAACACGTTGAAGCCGCCGGTGACGATCATGTCCTTCTTGCGATCGACGATGCGCAGGAAGCCGTCCGGCCCCTTGATCGCTACGTCGCCCGTATGCAGCCAGCCGCCCTCGAACACCTTCTCCGTTTCCTCGGGCATCCCCAGATAACCCGCCATGAGCAGCGGCCCGCGCACGCAGATTTCGCCAGGCCGGCCGTCTTCGACCTCACGGCAATCGTCATCCAGCAGCGCGACATGGACCCAGGGCGTGGGCCGGCCGCAACTCGCGAGCCGCAGAGGATCATCGGTCAGATGCTCCTTGCGCCGCATGACGGTGACCGACAGCGGCGCTTCGGCCTGGCCATAGAACTGGAAGAAGATCGGCCCCAGCTTGGCAATCGCATCTTTCAGCCGTGAGGCCGGGAACGCCGATGCGCCGTAGAAGACCACCTCGAGACTGGACAGGTCGAACTCGCCAAAGCGCGGATGATCGATCAGCGCAAGCACCATGGTGGGCACCATCAGGGTCGCAGTGATCCGGTATTTCTCGACCGCCGCCATGAACCCGACGGGGTCGAAACCGGGCAGGACCACCATGGCCCCGCCCTTGACCAGGATCGGTGTCAGCGACGCGGCCCCCGCATGGCTCAGCGGCGCGCAGATCAGGTAGCGGATTTCCTCGGGCCATTCCCATTCGGTGAGCTGGATAAGGGACGCCGTCAGAATGCCCCGGTGGGTCACCATGATGCCCTTGGGTTTGCCGGTGGTCCCGCCGGAATAGGCGATCCGCGCCAGGGCGTCCGGATCGACGACGGGTGCCGCCAATGGCCGGGCCTCGTAGGCTGCGGCGGCCTTGTCCAAGGACCGCACACCCTGCCCGCCCAAGGCCAGAAAGTGCTGGATACGAGGGGCGCGCCGCTCGATCTCGGCGACCTGCGCCTCGAAATGATCGGCATCGTAGATCAGAAGGTCGATCTCCGCGTCTTCGATGACATACAGATAGTCTTCGACCGACCCCATCGGGTGCAGGGACGTTGCCACAATCCCGGCGAAGGTCAGGCCGACGGATGCCGCGGGCACTTCCGGTCGGTTCTTCGACAGCAAGGCCGCGCGCAGGGGACGCGGCGACAGTGCGCCATAAGTCTGGGCGTAACGGCTGACCGACGCGGCCATCTGGCCCGCGGTGACCGTGCGTCCGTCGTCGAGGATGACGACGGGACGATCAAGATCGCGGCTCAGAGCGTGGGCGAGCAGGTCGGCGCCGTGGATGGGCTGGCGAAGGACGGCGTCGGGCACGGACGAGGAGGTGGGGCTCGGCGTCGCCAAACCGGTCATGCCGCGCCCTTCACGAAGGTCTGCGGCGGCACCAGTGCGGGCGAGTTGTGGAACAACTGGTTGGCGATGATGGCGTAGTGCATCTCCGAGGCGCCCTCAGCGATCGTCTTGGCCTTGGCGTCGCGCATGTATCGGTTGACCCCGGTGGAATCCATGATCCCGCTGCCGCCCCACATCTGAAGAAGCTTGCAACAGATCTCGAAGCAGGCGTCGCCGATGAACGCCTTGCAGGCGTTGGAGGTCGCAGGCTGCATCTCGCCGCGATCGAAGGCGGCGGCCGTGTCGTAGAGCAACGCGCGGCAGGCCTGGATCTTCGCCCAGGCCTCGGCCATCCAGTAGCTGATCGGCTGAAGCTCGGACATGTTGCGCCCGTAGAGCCGGCGGTCCTTGACGTACTCCAGGGTCAGGTCGAACAGCCCTTCGGCGCATCCGATCGAGGTCGCGACGTGCCCCAGGAGATTGGCGTGGTTGGCGGCGCGGTGGCTGAATCCGCCTGTCAGCAGGTCGCCCAGCACATTTTCAGGCTCGATGCGGACGTTGTCGAAGGCGATCGGTCCCGTGTTGGTTCCTCGCCAGCCCAGCTTGTGCTCATAGGGGGCAATGTGAAGCCCCTCGGCCTCGCGCTCGACGATCACGCAGCCGAAGCCTTCCTTGCCGTCTTTGTCGCGTGTGCGGCACATGACCAGATAGGTCTGCGCGGGCCCTTGTGTGCAATAGAGCTTGGAGCCGTCGAGGCGATAGCCATTCCCGTCGGGGATGGCCCGCGTAAGGTGCTCCATGACGTTGCCGGCGCCCGCAGGCTCGCTCTGCGAATAGGCCATGAGCCGCTCCCCCGAGGCGGAGCGTGGCAGGATGCGCTGTTTCTGCTCTTCGGTGCCCAGGATCGCCACAGCCGCGGGACACAGGATCATCTCGACCGTCAGAGCGCCAGCAAAGGCGGGACTGGCCTTGGCGATCTCTTCGCAGACAAGGCAGACCGAGACCATGTCTGCGCCGGCGCCGCCGTACTCGACGGGGGTGTAAAGGCCATAAAGACCGAACTCGGCCGCCTTGGAGATGAGGGAATCGGGTGTCCTTTCTTCCATGTCGATCTGGTTGGCGATCGGCATGACTTCCTTGCGGGCAAACGCCTCGGCCATGTCACGCAGGGCGCGCTGGTCGTCGGTCAGGATCATGGTCGGTTCCTCACAACCCCCGACCACCCGCGCGGCCAGAACGGGCCGGTTGTCGCCTACGCGGTCATGCGCAGAAAGGGTCAGCCAGCACAAAACGCCACGGCGATGCCGACCATTACCGAGGCGACGCGGGGGCGATAAATGCGCCGGTCGCATTGCATTGAAACGGACGACCGCTATCCCTCTGCCCGATCCTGCGACGGCGATCGGCGCGGGTTCAGACTTGAACAACGACGGATTGGCGGCGGACGATGACGGCTCCAAACGACACGCAAGCGCTGAAGGCTCTCGTCGGAGATCGCTTCCATCTGGCCGAAGCGTTGAAGGCCGCAGACGTGGCTCCCCTGCTGATGGTGCTGATCCACCTCGGCGGCGATCCTGCCTGGCTGGATCGCATCGCGCCCCACATCCAGGGGCCCTGGAGTTTTCACGAACACACGCCCGACGATCTGAAGGCGGAGTTGCGTCAAGCCGTGATCGATCTTCTGGCAGACTATGCAACGACCGGTCGGCAGCTGCCGATCACGCCACCGATGCACCTCCTGCCCCGGATGCTGGATGTCTGCACGGGCCAACACGTTCCGGCCGAATACTATCCGATGGTGCTGGAGGAAATGGACCTCGCCGGCGACGATCCAAAGACCGTCAAATGGCGAAGACCGGTGGCGCGTGAGGCACTGGACCATTTCAACGTCCTTGTCATCGGTGCGGGCTTCTCAGGAGTCGCCATGGGGATCAAGCTCAAGGAAGCGGGGATCGCCTTCACCATCATTGAGAAGAACGAGACCGTCGGGGGCACATGGTACGAGAATTCGTACCCGGGCTGCGGCGTCGATACCGCCAATCATTTCTATTCGTACAGCTTCAACAACAACCACGACTGGGATCATTTCTTCGCCAAACGCGACGAGATATTCCACTATATTCAGCGCAACTCGGATGCCAACGCACTAGGCGATCAGATCCGCTACAACGAAGAAGTCACCAGCGCAGAGTGGGACGACGCGGCCCAGCTGTGGCGGGTCGAGATTCGCGGCAACGACGGCAAGGCTTCAAGCGCGACGGCCAACGTCGTCGTGAGCGCGGTCGGCCAGCTGAACCGGCCGCAGATGCCGACCATTCCCGGAATGGACGATTTCGAGGGTCCTGCCTTCCACACCGCACGCTGGAACCACGAAGCCGACATCGCCGGCCGCCGCGTGGGTCTAATCGGCACCGGCGCCAGCGGGATGCAGGTCGGTCCGGCCATCGCGCCGATCGTCGACAATCTGACCATATTCCAGCGGTCGCCCCACTGGGCCATGGCTAATCCACTCTATTTCGAGACCGTCTCGGATGACAAAAAGTGGGTGCTCAAGAACATTCCCTTCTATGCCAAATGGTTCCGGTTTCAGCTGTTCTGGTCGTCGTCGGATGGCTTCCATCCGATGCTTCAGATCGATCCGACCTGGCCGGACCAGAAGCGGTCGCTCAACGCCGCCAACGCCAAGATCCGCGAACAGCTTGAAGCGCACATCGCCAGCGAACTGAATCATGATCCGGAGCTGATCCGGAAGTCGACGCCCGACTATCCGCCTTACGGCAAGCGGATGCTGCGCGACAATCACTGGTACCGGATGCTGACGCGGACCAACGTCGATCTCGTCACCGACCATATCGACCATATCGAGAAGGACGCCGTCGTCACCAAGGACGGCGTACGCCATCCGGTCGATGTGCTTGTGTTCGCCACTGGGTTTCAGGCTCGGCGGATGCTCAGCCCCATGCATATCGAGGGCCGTGACGGCATCACCATCCGTGAAAGCTGGGGCGAGGACGATCCTCGCGCACATCTGGGCATGACCATGCCAGGTTTTCCCAACCTGTTCCTGATCTATGGCCCCAATACCAACCTGGCCCACGGCGGCAGCGCGGTGTTCCATTCGGAATGCCAGATCCGCTACATCATGCAGGCGATCCGCGAACTGGTCGAAACCGGCGCGACCTCGGTCGAGGTCAAGGAAAAGCCTTTCTGGGACTACCAGGAGAGGGTCGATGTGGCGCACCGGGGCATGGTCTGGTCGCACCCCGGCGTGACCAGCTGGTACAAGAACGCGGCGGGCCGGGTGACGCAGAACTCGCCCTGGAGGCTGGTCGACTATCGCAACATGACCGAAGTCTTCGATCCGTCGGAGTATGAGTTCCGAGGTCCGGCGACAGGCTCGGAGAAGGCGGCATGAGCCTCGCCGCCCTGCTGAAGCCCCGGTCGATCGCCATTATTGGCGCGTCCGACAATCCCAAGCGTGTCGGCGGCATCCCCATGGAGCTACTGGCGCGCGCCGGGTTCGAGAAACTGTATCCCGTCAATCCCAAGAGCCCGACCGTTCAGGGCCGCACGGCCTATGCGGACATCGAATCCGTGCCTGAAGTGGTGGACCTCGCCCTCCTCGCCCTCGGCGCTGACGATGTCGTGCCCTATCTCGATCGCTGCCATGCCGTCGGCGTAAAGTCAGCCGTCGTCTTCGCGGCAGGTTATGCCGAAACCAACGAAGCCGAAGGTCTCGCCCGACAGGCCGCGCTGGAGGCATTCACGGCCCGTACCGGGATGCGCGTCGCCGGACCCAACTGCATGGGCAATGCCAATTTCGTCGATGGCATCTTCACCACCTTCGGCACCAGCTTCCAGCCCGGAGATCCGGCCGGTTCGACCGCCTTGCTGACCCAGAGCGGCAATATGGCTGCCACCGTCTATCGCATCGCCCGCCGCGCCGGGGTGGCCTTCAGCCACGTCATCAACACCGGCAACGAAGCGGACGTCGATTTCGCCGACTATCTCGGCTTCCTGGCCGAGGACCCCGATACGACCTGCGCCCTCTGCTACATCGAGGAACTCCGCAACGGCGGCGCATTCCTGCAAGCAGCCGCCGCGTTCCGGGCCAAGGGCAAGCTGCTGGCCGTCTTCAAGGTCGGGTCCAGCGAAAAGGGCGCGGAGGCCGCTCGTTCGCACACGGCCGCTCTCGCCGGTGACAGCGCCGCCTATGACGCCGCCTTCACAGCCGCCGGGGTTGCAAGGGCGGGCGAACTGGTGGGCCTGTCCGACCTCGCCTACCTGAACCAGTTCGGAACCAAGATTGGCGGCAACGCCTGCGCCATCCTGAGCGTCTCCGGCGCTGCGGGGGCCATCCTGTCGGATGCTCTGGCTTTGAACGGCGGTGACGTCCCCACGCTGCCGGACGACATCCAGGCCGCCTTGCGCGCGGAAATCCCGGCCTTCGGCATGGTGTCCAATCCTGTCGACCTGACCGGCAATCTGGTCAACGCCAATGACTTTCTGTTCGAAGCCATCGGTCTGGCGCTTCGGCCCGATAACATCGACGTCCTGCTGCTGTATCTCCCAGGCGTCTTTCTGGAGCGCGCCCTTGATCAGGTCGAACGCGCCGCCGCGGCGTCCAAAAAGCTGATCGTGGCCATCGACACCTTCGCTCTCGCCGACCGCGCCAAGCTCGCCGCCGCCGGCATCGCCTGTTTCGACGACTTCGACCGCGCAGCGCGCGCCGTCGCGACCTACGGCAGATGGAAGGCTCAGGGCAACGCGGTTGTCACCCCGGCGAGCGCCAGCGCGACCTGGCCCGCCTTCCCGGTTGGAGAGTCCGCCCTTTCGGAAACCGAGGCCAAGCATGCGCTCGCGGCCTTCGGCGTTCCGGTGGTCCACGACGCCGTGGTTCATGACGCCGCTGAGGCCCGTGAGGCCGCCCATAGGATCGGCTACCCGCTCGTCGCCAAGCTGGTTAGCCCGGATGTGGCGCACAAGACCGAGCATGGCCTGATCCGGCTGAGCCTCAGGGACGCAGACAGTGTCGTCGAGGCTTTCGAGGCTATGATGGACAAGGCCAGATCCATGCCCGGCGTGCGGATCGAGGGCGTGACCTTGGAGCCCATGCTTCAAGGCGGCGTCGAAATCCTGGCAGGCGTCACCCGCGATCCCGTCTTCGGCTGGATGTTGACTGTCGGCCTGGGTGGCGTCTGGACCGAACTCATGAAGGACGTTCAGCACCGGCTGTTGCCCGTCGATGCAGCGGGGGCCGAAGCCATGCTTCGCGGCCTCAAGGGCTTCAAGCTGCTGGACGGCTATCGCGGCGGGCCCAGGGGAGACGTCGCGGCGGCGGGCAAGGCGATCGCCGCCCTGTGCAATGCCGTCATGGCTGGCGGCGAGCGACTTCGGGAAGTGGAAATCAATCCGCTTCTGGTCATGCCGGAGGGTCTTGGCGCGATCGCCGTGGATGCCCTGGTGCTTTTGGACAGCGGACAAGACGATACACAGGAGCAGGCCGCATGACCGATCTGGTGGAGCCCAAGGCGACCGAGATCGTCTACGAGACCGAGGAGCCCATCCTCTACGCCGTCGAGGACGGCGTCGCCTGGATCACGATGAACCGTCCCGGTTTCAACAACGCCCAGAACGGTCAGATGACCTATGCGCTGGATGACGCCTTCCAGCGCGCCGTGAACGACGACGACGTCCGCTGTATTGTCCTGGCGGGACAGGGCAAGCATTTCTCGGCCGGGCACGATATCGGCACGCCGGGTCGCGACCTGCACAGGGATTTCGATCGCCGCCTTATGTTCGGCCGCCACGTCAACCGGCCGGCCGCCGAACTGCTCTACACCCGTGAGCAGGAACAGTATCTGGGGATGTGCCGACGCTGGCGCGAAGCCCCAAAGCCGACCGTGGCCATGGTTCAGGGGGCCTGTATCGCCGGAGGTCTGATGCTGGCCTGGGTCTGCGACCTGATCATCGCCTCGGACGACGCCTTCTTCCAGGATCCGGTCGTCCGCATGGGCATCCCGGGCGTCGAGTATTTCGCCCATGCCTTCGAGCTGCCCCCCCGCATCGCCAAGGAGTTCCTGCTGCTCGGTGAGCGGATGACGGCTCAGCGGGCCGAGCAGTTCGGCATGGTCAACCGGATCGTGCCGCGCGACAAACTCCGCGAGGAAACCGCCGCGGTCGCCGCCAAGCTGGCCGCCCAGCCTCGCCTCGGTGCCTGGCTGACCAAACAGGCCGTCAACCATGTCGAGGAACTGCGCGGCAAGAGAACAGCCATGGAGGCGGTGTTCCATATGCACCATTTCGCCCACGCCCAGAACGACTTGACGTCCGACAACAGCCTGGGCGGGCTGGACGCGAAATCCATGGCCTCGGCCAACAAGAAGCAGGCCGGCGAGTGAAGCTCGAGTACACCCCTGAACAGGACGCGTTCCGCGCCGAGGTCCGCGCCTGGATGGAGGCCAACGTCCCGTCCGGGCCCCTCCCCTCCTTCGACCTGACGCGCGAAGGGTTCGAAGCCCACCGCGACTGGGAGCGCAAGCTCAGCGAAGGGCGCTGGGGTATGGTCACCTGGCCCGAGGCCTACGGCGGCCGTGCTCTGGACCTGATCCGCTGGCTGATCTTCGAGGAAGAGTACTACCGCGCCAAGGCTCCGACGCGTGTCAACCAGAACGGCATCTTCCTGCTCGGCCCCACCATGATGGAGTTCGGCACCGAGGATCAGAAGGCGCGGTTCCTGCCGCGCATGGCCGCAGGGGACGACATCTGGGCCCAGGCCTGGTCCGAGCCCGGCGCAGGCAGCGATCTTGCCGGCGTTCGCGCCACCGCGACCCGTGACGGCGACCATTACATCCTCAACGGGCAGAAGACCTGGTCCAGCCGCGCCGTCTTCGCCGACTGGGCCTTCGGCCTGTTCCGCGAACCGGGCAGCGAGCGGCACAAGGGCATGAGCCTGATCCTGTTTCCGCTTGATGCGCCCGGCGTGACACGTCGTCCCATTCAGCGGATGGACGGCAAGATGGTGTTCGCCGAACTCTTCCTGGACAATGTCCGGGTGCCGGTTGCCGATCGCTTGGGCGACGAAGGCCAGGGCTGGCACGTCTGCATGGCCACCGCAGGGTTCGAGCGCGGGCTGATGCTACGCTCGCCCGCCCGTTATCAAGTCGCGGCGTCCAACCTGCTGACACTGTACGAAAACAACAAGAACTCGCTCCCGGCCTCGGTTGCCGAGCGCGTGGCCCAGAGCTGGATGGATGCCGACGCCTATGCCCTGTCGATCTATTCGACCGCGTCGCGCCTGACGGCGGGCGGATCGATCGGGCCGGAGTCCTCGACAAACAAGATCTTCTGGTCCGAAATGGATATCGCCCTGCACCAGACCGCGCTCGACATTCTGGGTGACCGGGCCGAGTTGGCGCCGCCAGACCTGGGCACGACGGCAGTCGACTGGCTGGAGGACTATATCTTCGCCCTCGCGGGTCCGATCTACGCCGGATCGAACGAGATCCAGCGCAACATCATCGCCGAGCGGATGCTCGGCCTGCCGAGGGCCTGAGCCGATGCAGTTCGCCTTCGACGAAGATCAGCTCGCCATGACCGACGCCGCGCGGGTCATGCTGGTCGAGACCTGCACCCCCGCCGACCTGCGCCATCTTCTGGAGCGGAACGAAGCCTGGGATGAGGCGCGTTGGAACGCTATCCGGGACATGGGATTGGTAGCGATGCTCGCCCCCGAGGACGCTGGCGGTCTCGAGCTCGCACCGGTCGACTTGGTCGGCATTGCAGAGGCTGCGGGCTATGTAGGCCTGCCCGAGCCTCTGGTCGAACAAGCCGGGATTGTCGTCCCGTTGCTGGCTTCGCTTGCCGACGATCGCGGCTGGATCGAGCGTGTGATCAGGGGCGAGGTCGTCGCCGTCGGCCATCCGGCAAATCCGTTCGTCGCCGACGCGGATACGGCCGGTGCCTTCATCCTCCCTCATGGCGCGGAGCTCCATCTGGTAGAACGAGAACAGGTTTCACTGACGCTCCGGCATAGTGTCGATACCTTCCGTCGGCTGTTCACTGTCGATTGGAGCCCGTCGCCAGAAACCATGGTCGGGTCCGACTGGGGTCAGACCGCCGATCGCGGCGCTCTGTTCACCGCAGCCCAGTTAATCGGTCTTGGCCAGCGCGCCATCGACCTCGCCGTCGCCTACGCCAAGGACCGGACTCAGTTCGGAAAGCCGATCGGCAGCTACCAGGCGGTCAAACATCTGATCGCCTCGGCCCAGGTCAAGATCGAGTTCGCCCGCCCCGTCGTTCACGCCGCTGCTGCCGAGCTCCCCCTCGACACTTTCGCCTCCCGCGCCCGCGTCGCCCATGCCAAGATCGCCGCCGGCGACGCGGCCGATCTCGCCACCCGAACGGCGGTCCAGGTCTATGGCGCCATGGGAATGACCCGCGAAGCCGACGTCCATTTCTTCCTCAAGCGTACCCTGGCGTTACGCTATGCCTGGGGTACGGCCTTCGATCATCGGGCGACCGTGATCGAGCGTTTGAACACCCGGCCGACAGGACCCGATATGACCTTTGCCAGTCGGGTGCCAGCGTGAGCGCGACCTTCGCTGTTCCTGGTCTCTCAGACGTCGCCCCGCTGACGGCGAGCGATGACGAGATCGATGCGGCGGTCGGCGATCTCGGCCTGTTGCCGCTTCTGATGTCAGTCGTCCACCTGACAGGCAGCACCGAAATTCTGCGCGCCGCAGGACCGACCCTGAGACCCCAGTATTCCACCGACCTGTCGGGCAGTGTCCCCGCCGACCTCCAGGTCGAACTGCGCGCCAAGGCGGCCCAGGCGATCAAGGCATGGCGTGATGCGGGTTGCCCCGCCCCTCACCTTCCAGACACGATTCAACTGCGCGAGATGATCGCCACGCTGACCGGCAAGTCGCTCGACCCTCGCTACGAACCCCTGATCGCCGAGGAACTGGGCTTCGGCGGCGATGCCCGTGCGTTTCAATGGGACAAGCTCGTCGATCAGACAGCGGTCAACGCCAAGCCGGTAATGACCGTCGGAGCCGGGCTTTCGGGTCTGGTTATGGGCTATCGGCTCAAAGAGGCCGGCATTCCCTTCACCATCGTCGAGAAGAACAGCGGCCCTGGCGGTACCTGGTTCGAGAACCGCTTTCCCGGCGCGCGTGTGGATGTGCCCAGCCACTGCTATTCCTTCACCTTCGTGCGCGACCAGACCTGGCCGGAACTGTTCTCGCCGTGGCCGGTGTTGCGATCCTATTTCGCGGACCTGGCGGATCGCCTGGGGCTCACATCGCACATCCGGTACGAGACCGAAGTTCTGCGCGCCGTCTATGATGACGAGTCTGCGCATTGGAATGTGACGTTGCGCTCGGCCGGGGGCGAGGAACAGGTTCGTGTCGCCGCACTGGTCAGTGCCGTCGGGCAGCTCAACCGCCCCCTGATCCCGGACATCGAAGGTCAGGATGCATTCAAGGGGGTTCGCGTCCACACGGCGAAATGGTCGGAAGACCTGTCGGCCGAAGGCAAGAAGGTGCTCGTCATCGGTTCGGCCGCGACGGCCTTGCAGATCGTGCCCGAACTGGCCGAGCAGGCGGCCCACTTGACCGTCTTTCAACGCTCCCCGACCTGGGTTCTCGTCCACCCGGAGTACCGCCGAAAGGTCTCGGACTCCGAGCACTGGGCCATGGACACTCTGCCCGGCTATGCCCGTTGGACCCGGGCGATCATGTACAACTGGGCGCTGGACGGTTCGCCCGACCATATGGTGATCGATCCGCAATGGACCGGAGGGCCGCAGGCCGTCAGCGCCGCCAATGACGCCGCGCGCGAGCGCCTGACCCAGGGCATGAAGGCCGCCATCGGCGACGATCCGGAACTGCAAGCGAAGCTGATCCCGACCTACCCACCCTATGTGAAGCGACCCAATCTGGGAGACGGCGGCTATTTCCGCGCCTTTCAGCGTGAGAATGTCACCCTGTGCACCGATGGTGCCGCGCGTTTTGACGAGACCGGAATCATCGATGGCAAGGGGGTCCATCACGACGCAGACATCGTCGTCTATGCCACCGGGTTCAAGGCGCTCGAATATCTGGCCCCGATGGAGATCGTGGGTCGAACCGGAAAGAGGATCGACCAATTCTGGGACGACACGCCACGCGCCCACCTCGGTATCACCGTACCCGAGTTTCCCAACCTTTTCCTGATGTATGGGCCGGGCACCAACCTGGGTTTCAATGGCAACCTGTTCTTCAACTCCGAATGCCAGGCGCGATACATCGCCAACGCCCTGAAATGGATGGTGCAGGACGACATCGACGCGATCGAACTCAAGCCGACGGTCTTTGCGGATTATTCCGCCCGGATGGACGCGGCGCTGTCCCGGTTCACCTGGTCCCACGACAGCGCGGGAAGCTGGTACAAGAACGCCGCGGGAAAGGTCATCGCAAACTCGCCCTGGCCATTGATCGACTACTGGGAATGGACCCGGGCACCGGACCCGCAAGAGTTCATCACCACGCGCGTGTCGGCTCATATCGACAGCCCAGCCACTGAAGGAGTTGCCTGATGGCCGTCATTATCGTCACGGGAGGCTTCGGGGCTCTGGGTCGCGCCGTTGTCCGCCATCTGGCTGATGCCGGGCATCAGGTCGCCGCCGTCGATATGGCTCCCGTCTCGACGGAAACCCTAGCCAAACTGACCCTGGGCGGCGTCGATCTGGCGGAAGAACACGCAGTCGCCGAGGCCTATCGAAATGTGGTCAGCGACCTCGGAGCGATTGGCGGCGTCGTCAACATCGCCGGGGGTTTCGTATGGGAGACCGTGGCGGACGGCTCGCTGGACAGCTTCGACCGGATGTATCGCATGAACCTGCGCACGGCAGCCGCTTCGTGTCGCGCGGCGATTCCGCTGCTTGTGGAGGGATCGGCGATCGTCAACGTGGGTGCTGCCGGGGCCGTCCGACCTGGCACAGGGTTCGCGGCCTATGCCGCGTCAAAGACTGGCGTTCACGCCCTGACCGAAAGCCTGGCCGAAGAACTCAAGGGCAGGGGCATCCGTGTGAATGCGGTCCTCCCGACCATTATCGACACACCGACGAACCGCGCCGACATGCCCGACGCCGATACATCGGCCTGGGTCAGTCCGGAAGCGGCGGCGCGGGTCATCGCCTTCCTGCTGTCTCGCGAATCCGGCGCGGTGACCGGAGCCGCCATTCCTCTGTCGCTGGCCGGCTGAAATGGGCCAGTACACCTACGTGGCCTTCATCTGTCCGACACCGGGGCGAGAGCAGGAGTTCGATCACTGGTACGACACCGTGCATATGCCGGACGTGGCCAGAATGCCGGGCGTTGTCAGCGCGCGACGATTCAACATCGAACGGATCAAGACCAAGGACTGGGAGCCGCCGGCGTGGCGATCCATGGCCATTTATGAGCTTGAGACAGACGATCCCGAAATCACGCTCGCAGCCATCCGGGAGGCCTCCGGAACCGAAATCATGCCGCTCAGCGACGCCATGACAAAGGACGGAATGCTGACGATCGTGGGCCGCCCTACCGCCTCGATCGGCTGAACCTCAGACCGTCCCGACACCGGTCACGGGAGATCCCACCGCGCCGGGCAGACGAAGCGGCGGTGCGGTCAGCAGAAAGCGTGACCGGTCATGTGCCCGGAGCCAGTCGGCCAGGTCGGACAGCAGGAACAGCTCGCCCAATGGGATGCCAAGCTTGAACAGGCACAGGTGATGCAGGGGAATATGCGTGCCGTGGCCGTGCGGCACACTGGAGGGCGGCAAAAGCTCCACCGCCTCATTGTCCGACAGGATGGCGACGAGGCCACTGTCATCGATCCATCGCTGCAACCGCTCGTCTGCACCGTCCAACCCCGAACACCGATGCTGATCGAAGGGCGCGGACGGATCGCTGTAGCGTCCCAGAAGCGCGCGATCGAAACCTGTCCGCAGGCATAGAACATCTCCGGCCTCGACCGAGGTCCGGTCCGCCTCGAGTATGCGCATTAGCGGGTCATAGCCCACCGCCACTCGCTCCAGGCCGACATGGCTGAACAGATCGACCATGACCCCGCGCGCCTGCAAGGCAGTTTCGGCCATGGTTTCAATACCCAGGGCCCCTGCACCATACGGGCCGTCGCAGGCTCGCCGATCCCGGAGATAATCGACGGGTCCATGGATGTGATCGTTAGCCCGAAAACCGTTGTAATAGGTCGCTTCGCGGCATCCATCGCCATGGGCGTCATGCAGCGCGCCGATGTGGCAAAGACTGTCCCACTGGGTCGAGAACTGAAGGCTGATCAGCGCCTTGTCGTCACAGACCACATCGTCCTGATCCGGGTTCACGCGCGACATCGGATAGTTCAGCGTCGGATCCTCGCCTCGCAGGAAAAACCCCAACTCGGGCGGCTTTCGGCGAGGATGCAGTTCCACGTGTCGCGGACAGTCGAGCGGCAAGGACAGACAGAACGCCAAGCCTTCGCGGACCTCCTGGGCGGCCGCTCGCCGACGCTCCGGCGTGATCAGATTCAGTCGACCAAGCTGGTCGTCCGGACCGAAATCGCCCCAGTTCGAGCCTTCGGGCCGCAGGGTCCAGCGAACAGACTTCGTCATGACATTTTCCTCAAGCAGATCATCGATTGCAACGACCTCGATGCATTGGCAAGAACCAAGCTCCGTTGGAGCTTGCGATGCACCCTATGATCTCGGTTAACACGCTCAGCCTCGCGCCCGCTCCTTTCGACGTCCATGTCGATCAGGTCGTCCGCCTGGGCCTGAACGCGATCAGCCCGACGCTCGAGGAAGTCACGGAGTTCGGCTCCGCGCAGGCTCGCCGACTGCTTGACGACGTGGGACTGTCCGTAGCCACCTTCACCCACCGGGCCTTTGCCTACGCCACACCGGAACTGGCAAAGGCCGGTCGGGAGCGGCTGCTAGCAACCCTGCGTCTCGCACAAGAGATCCAAGCCGATTCCATCACCATGACGACGGGGGGGCGCGAACACCTGTACTGGCCCGACGCCGCCCAAATGTTCGCCCAGGCCATCGCGCCCTGCGCACAAAGTGCTCGTGAGGTCGGGATCAAGCTGGCGATCGAACCCACGTCGCATCTCTATGCCGACGTCTCGATCGCCCATCGATTGGCGGACACGGTCTCACTGGCAAAACAGGCCGGCATTCATCTGGGCATAGACCTTTTCGCCTGCTGGATGGATGCGGATATCGACGCCGCCATTCGAGCCGCCGCTCCCCTGTGCGCCGTCGTCCAGGTCAGCGACTACGTGATGGGGGACCGCGCCCTGCCCTGTCGCGCTGTGCCGGGCGATGGCGGGATCCCCTTGGGCCGGCTCTTGCCTCAAATCGTGGCCGCAGGGTTCAATGGCTGGTTCGATCTGGAAATTATCGGCCCGCGGATCGCCGCCGAAGGGCATGAAGCCGCCCTGACGCGCGCCGCAAACACGATCCGCATGATCCTCTCCGCCTGACTCCCGCTTAGCCGGTTCTCGTTCCTGAAAGTGGGAATGTGCCAAACGCGCCCGCTTTCACCGAGCCTGCAATGGCGTCGCCATCGATCGTGGCCTCGTTCTCCAGGGTCATCGGCATCGGTGACGTCATCTTGGTCACCCACCGGATCGTGTCGCCCTCGATCGTTCCGTCAGTGATCTCATTGGTTCCCATCTGTCCGGCCTGGGAACCGGTCCAGGTCGCGCCGTCGGTCTTGACCGTCAGGACCGCCTTCTGGTCCCCCATCGGTGACTTCACGGTGACTTCATACACGCCGTCGATCGCCATTCTTGTCTCCTGTTGAACCGGATCTTTCGGCGGAACCCGGCCAAAAATCCTGCAGGCTCCACCGTATGGCCGACGCAGCCATTTAAACATCGCCGAGAAGCAAAGTTCGCCCCGGCGAAACACGCGCCGAGAGGCAAGTGCGCTGCTGACAGAACTTCCGTCGCCCTCGCATGGTGAGTCGATAATCGAGCAGCCAAGCGCTCTCCGCCGCCTTTCAACTCGATAGGCAAGGTCGCGATCGACCAGCAACCATGCGAGCACGACGATGACCGACATTCAGGACTGGATCGCCATCTGCGAGGTCAAGGCGCGGTATTGCCGCCTCATGGACACCAAACAGTGGGATGCGTGGCGCGATCTGTTCACCGAAGACTACGAGCTGGATGTTTCGGAGGCCGGCGGCCCGCCGCCGATCAAGGGCCGGACGGAGGCCCTCGGAATGGCCATGTCTTTCGTCTTGCCCGCGATCACTGTCCATCAGGTCCATTGTCCCGAGATCACTATCAACGGAGACACCGCCGAGGGCATCTGGGCCATGCAGGATCGGGTCGTGTTCGGACCGCAGGGCCCCTCTCTTTCGGGCTTCGGCCATTATCACGACCGGTTTCGGCGCCTTGACGGGGTCTGGAAGATCTCGGCGTCGAAATTGACGCGGCTGCATGTCGACATGGTCGCGATCGGCTAGCGCCACGACGAGAGCGGGTTGGCCAAAGCCTGTCGCAAACAAGACCATGGAACGCAGAGCGCACATGACAAAGCCCCTGAGAGTCGGAATCATTAGCGCCCAATGGGGCGCCATGGGACATCTGCCGGCGTGGCGACTGATCCCGGACGTCGAGGTCACCGCCATGTGCACCTCCCGCCAGGAGACAGCCGAGGCCGCGGTCGCGCAACACGGGATCGCGCGGCCATTCTGGGATTTCGAGGCGATGTGCGCCGACCCCGACATCGACATCATCGACGTCGGCAGCAGCCCGATCCTGCGCGAGTCCATGGTCGCGGCCGCCATCCGCGCCGGCAAGCACGTCGTCAACAACATGCCGTTCGCGACCTCGGGCGAGGCCGCCGACCGCCTCGCCGCGCTTCAACAGAACGCCGGCGTGGTCGGTGGTGCCGCCTCCAGCCTGGCGGGGCTGCCCCATCTTGCCCTGATGAAGGAGATGATCGACGCCGGGGAGATCGGCGAGGTCTTCCAGATCGACACCGCCTTCCAGCTATCCTTCTTCCTGGAGATCATGCCGGGCTTTCCCTATCTGTGGTTCGGCAAGGCGGGCCTAGGCGTCAGCGTGACCCGCAACCACGGCTCCCACATCCTGCACGCACTCCGGTACCTGAACGGCCCCATCACCTCCGTCGTCGCCCGGATGGAGACCCAGCTCAAGACCTGGAACGTCCCGGGCGAGGGCCCGCGTGCCGCCGAAACCGACGACACCTGCCACGCCCTGCTCGGCTTCGCCAATGGTGCCATGGGCTCCATGCGAACCTCCTGGACCGCCGCCGACAGCCCAGGCTTCACCCTGGATGTGTTCGGCAGCAAGGGCAGGCTGAAACTGGACGCCCTGCTCTATCCCAGCATCTCCACGGCCAAGCTCTACGCCTCGACCGGACCGATCAGCATGGTTCCGACCGGCTCCGAGGTAGTCGTGCCCGATCGGCTTTTGAGCGTTGCGGGTCGCCGCGTCGAACCGTCCGCCGCCGACATGATGAATGGTGGCCAGACACTATCGCTCGCCCGCGTCTTCGAAAGCGTCGTCGCCGAAATCCGGGGAACCGGCCAAGCCATGCCGAATTTTGGCCGCGCCGCCGAAATCCAGCGCCTGATCGACGCCCTCTACGCTTCGCACGCTTCGCGGGGCTGGATCGACGTCTGAACGTTCAGCCGGCCTCCCCGGCTGCGCTTCGTATCCATCGCGACACCTCTGCCAATGCCTCGGCAGCCAGCGGAATGGCTCCCGCGGCGCCCAGATAGCCGTGCACCATGCCGGCGTCGCACCGCGTCGCGACCGCGATCCCCGCCTGTGCCAGGTGGTCGGCATAGGCCAGACCCTCGTCGCGCAGCGGGTCGAGCTCTGCAACGGCCACGAACGTGGCGGGAAGGCCGACGGGATCCGTCAGCCGAAGCGGCGAGATCAGCGGATCCGAGCGATCAACCCCAGACGGTGCGTAGTGGTCCCAGAAGTAACGCATGTCGGCTGTCGAAAGCAGCCAGTTCCGCTCGCCCACCTCCTGATAGGAGCCGGTCGTGAAATCGTGATCCGTCACCGGGTAGGCGAGGACTTGGCCGACCAGCCTGGGGCCGTTGCAATCGCGTGCCCGGATGGCGCAGGCGGCCGCCAGATTGGCGCCCGCGCTCTCGCCGACTACGAGCAGAGGTCCGGGCCGGGACGCCGCCGCCCATTCGAGGACGGCATAGGCGTCGTCCAGAGGCTGAGGAAAGGGGTGCTCAGGGGCGAGCCGGTAGTCCACGCTGATGAACTCACACTGGCTTGCTGCAGCCAGGCGTCGGCATGTCGTATCCGAGAAATCCAGGTCGCCGATGACCCAGCCGCCCGCATGAAGATAGACGCAGACGCCCAGCGGCGGACCTGAAGGTACATAGCGACGGACCGGGATGGGACCATTGGGGCCTTGGACGACGGCATCGACGACAGCCTCCAGTCCGACGAGGCCGGCCGGTGTCGGCGCCGCCATCATGGAGGCGCGCAACATCTCGCGGGCGACCGTCGGCGACACCTGATGCAGAAAGGGCCGGTTGGCCGCCGCGTAGGCATCGATGATCGCCTGGAACACCGGATGGGGCCGGGAGGAGTTGGCGGCGTCGCTCATGCGGTCGCCTCCAGCCGACGACGTTGTTGGGCGATGATGTTTGGCTGCCCGCTATGCGCCATCCTGCCCCCATCGACCACGAAGGTCGCGCCGGTCACGAACGAGGCCTCGTCGGATGCGAGAAAGGCCACGACATTGGCAACCTCGTGCGGTTGTCCCACGCGCCCCATAGGAATGCCGTCCAGCCATTCCTGGCGATCCGCTTGGCTACCATGGGTGCCTACGCCCATGGCGGTGGAGCCTATAGCCCCCGGGCACACCACATTCACCCTGATGCCGTCGCGGGCGCAGTCCAGGGCCAGTGAGCGGGTGTAATTGATCACCGCCGCCTTGGACGCATTGTAGGCGCTGAACCCATAGTCACCCAAGAGGCCCGAGACCGAGGCGATATTGACCACGGCTCCGCCGCCGGATCGCCGCATCGCCGGGATCGCATCCCGACAGGTGCGATAGACTGACGTCGCATTGACGGCGAACACCCGTTCCCATTGCGCTTCGGACAGATCCGGCGTCTCGGCAAGCACGCCTATCCCAGCATTGTTGACCAGAATATCGAGCCGCCCGAAGCGGCTCATCGTTTCGGCGACCATCGCGGTGACCTGGGTCGAGTCCGTGACGTCCGTCGCGATGAACAGACTACCGGCCGCGTCGGGCTCCGGGGCCTTGATGTCGGCGACCACGACCTGAGCGCCTTCGCTGGCGAGGCGCGCGACAATCGCCGCGCCGATGCCGGTGGCTCCGCCCGTGACGATCGCAACCCTGCCCTGAAAACGATCGGTCATGGCCACCTCACATCGCGTCGAGCAATTTTCCGGGATTCAGGACGCGGTTTGGATCAAGCGCGCCCTTCAATGTCCGCATCAGATCGATTTCCGCTGGCGAACGGGTCCAGGACAGATAGGGCGCGCGGGACACGCCGATCCCGTGCTCCGCCGCGATCGAACCGCCGACGTCACGCACCGCGTCGAAGATCGCCGTGTCGAAACCGCGCTGGATGTCGGTGTCCATGGAGCCACGGCTGACGATCGCATGCAGGTTCCCGTCGCCGGCATGGCCGTAGAACAGGACACTGGCGTCGGGATAGACCTTGGCCAGACCCGCACGCGCCGCCGCCACGAAGGCAGGCATATCGGCGATGCCCATGCTCACGTCGTAGGCGCAGAAGGGACGCAAGGGCGTCAAACCCGGCGTCATATCCTCGCGCACCGCCCAGATGTTTTCCCGCTCGCGATCGGACTGGGCGATGATCGCATCGGCGACCAACCCCTCTTCGATCAGGCTCATCAGGACCCGTTCGAACTGCTCGTTGTCGGCGACCGCGTCGCCCCCCATCGCCTCGACAAGCGCGTAGAATCCATGGCCTGGAGCCATGGGTGCAGGACGTTGCGACGACTGCGCCTCGGTCATCGCCGCGTAGAAATCGCTCCACATCAGTTCGAACGACGACAGCTTGCCCGAAAGCGCGACCTCGAGCCGCCTCATCGCGATGATGGCGTCCTCGAACCGTTCGGTCGCGATCAGGGCGGTCTGGCGCGAGGTCGGAATAGGCCGCAGCCTCAGCACGGCCCGGGTGACGATGCCGAGCGTCCCCTCGCTGCCGATCAGGAGATGCTTCCAGTTATAGCCGGCGTTGTCCTTGAGCATCTTGGTCAGGGACGACACGATCGTACCGTCGGCCAACACGACCTCCAGCCCGATCACCATGTCCCGCATCATGCCCCAGCGGATGACCCGGTTACCACCGGCATTGGTGCCGATCACCCCGCCGATGGTCGCCGATCCCCGGGCACCGAGGTCGAGGGGCAGGAATGCGCCTCGGACTTCCGCCGCTTCCTGAGCCAGTTGCAGGATGCAGCCCGCCTCGACGGTCATGGTCATCGAAAGGGGGTCGATTTCGACGACACGGCTCATCCGCTCCAGCGACAAGGCGATCCCGCCGTCCGCAGGCACGGCCGAACCGACCGTGCCGCTCTGCCCCCCCACGACGGTGATGGAAAGCCCCCGCCGGCTCGCCAGCCTGACGATGGCGGCGACCTCGTCCGTGCTGGCGGGTTTGACCAGGGCCACCGGTCGAGACTGATACTTTCGCGACACGTCCACGCGGTAGCGTTCGCCGATCGCATCGCCAATGTGGACATGGTCCTCCCCGACGACGGTGCGCAGTTCCGCTTCCAGTCCGTCGCAGGTCACCGGTTCATCCCTGGCGCTCGATCCGCAGGGCGTGTTTGGGGCAGACGCGGACGGCGGCCTCGGCCTTGGGCCTATCCGCTTCGGTCAGTTCATCTCGAAGCACGATCAGGTTGTCGTCGTCGTCAATCTCAAGGAGTTCGGGTGCCTCGAAGGTGCAGACTCCGTTGCCGTCGCACAGCGGCCATTCCACCACCAGCTTGTCCGCCATTCCAGCTACTCCCACGATCCTGCCAGCCTCTGGCTATGCGCGGGCCCAAGGGGGGTCAATCGAGCGGCCGGCAAATCCGCCACGGCGATGCCCTTGGCCGACGTCGTGCAATCACTGGCCATCCGGTGTTGCATGACGGTGTCGCGGCTGCCGCTGGCCGCGGCCAATCGTCTGCCGTGTCCGTGTCTTGGGAACATCCGCGTCAATGGCCGCTTCCGAAAATCAAGTACAGACGGGCCCAATCAAGGCCGCCGGGCTCGGTAGCACCCGTGCGGAATGGCGCGCCAACTGGCCGGTCGTAGCGGCGGCGACGACGGGCGTCGCCATATCGACCATCAACATCTATTCGGTCGGCCTGTTCATCGCCCCTTTCGAGGCCGACTTCGGATGGTCGCGCGGCGACATTTCCTTCGGCCCGGCTCTCGCCGGATTCGCCACCATCTTGACGGGCCCGATGATCGGGTTGGCGATCGACCGGTTCGGGCCTCGCCGGGTGGGCCTGATGGGCGCTGTCGTCATCACCATCCTGACGGCCCTCCTGTCCCAGATCACGTCCGACATCCGATCCTGGTGGGCGTTCTGGGTGCTGCTGGCGGCCATCAACGCCTTCGTGCAGCCGACCGTCTGGACCGCCGGCGTATCGGGCTTTTTCAACGCGAGCCGTGGCCTGGCGTTCGCGATAACCCTGTGCGGCAGCGGCCTGGCGTCGCTGATCACCCCGGTCCTGACCTACCAGTTGATCGAACAATTCGGATGGCGTGGCGCGTTCGTCGGGCTCGCTGTCTTTTGGGGCTTGATCGCCATCCCGATGATCCTGTTCTTCTTCACGAGCCAGATCGACGTGAACAGGCGGGCGGTTAAGGCCGGAAAGATAGAAAGGGCGAAGCCCCCCTCAGGAGGCCTGTCCGTGCTTTGGTCTCGGAGCTTTGTCCAGATCGCCCTGGGCGGCTTCCTGATCGCGTCGGTCGTGGTGCCTCTGGTCGTCAATCTGGTGCCGGTGCTGACCTGGAACGGCATCGACCGATCTCATGCCGCCGAGATCGCGGCCTCTCTCGGCATCGCTTCAATCGCGGGCCGTCTGGTCGTCGGCCATCTTCTGGATCGGTTCGATGGCCGCGTGCTGGCGGCGGTCAGCGTATGCCTTCCCATGGGGGCCAGTCTTCTTCTGCTAGCATTTCCCGGGTCAATGCCCATGGCCTTTGCGGGCGTCATCCTGCTGGGCCTGACCCTGGGTGCCGAACTGGACCTGGTGGCCTACCTGACGTCCAGATACTTCGACCTGGATCGCTTTGGTCTGCTGTTCGGCGTCATCGGTGCCCTGATCACCCTGGCGGGTGGCGCAGGTCCGTGGGTTGTCAGCCTCGTCTACGATCACTCGGGATCTTACCGCCCGGTGCTTCTGGCCGCCTTCCCCATGTGCCTGGCGGCCGCGGCCCTGTTTGCATCGCTCAAGCCGTATCGCGTTATGACGCCGAAACCCGCTGCCGCGACCTAGGTCGCAAAGCCAGGCGGCATCGCCTGACCGGTATCGCGGGGCGGAGGTTTGACAGGCCTCGGAGCGGCGCTCTAGCCCTTCGACTGCGCGGCACGAGAGGTCGCTCTGACGATCCCCCAGGAGATTGACGCCATGGGCGCCGAAGCGTTTCGCGCAGCCGACTACGACCCTTTCTCGCCGGCGGTGATGAACGACCCCCTGCCCTTCTACAAGACTCTGCGCCGCGACCATCCGGTGCTCTATATGGAAAAGTACGACGGCTTCTTCTTCTCGCGTTTCGAGGACGTCCTCGAGCTTCTCAGCCACGTCGACAACAGCTTCCTCCAGAGCGAGGGTTCCCTGCCGACGCCAGCCGTTCTGTCCGCCCACAACGCCGCAGCCTTGCCGCCTCCTGTCACGGATCCCTTTCCGATCTCCATGCGAATGGGTCTTCCCGTCCATGGCGAGGTCCGTCGCGCCCATGTCCGCCCGATGATGCCACGGCATGTCGCAGGCCTGACCGATTTCGTCCGTGATCTCGCCAACGAGCGGCTGGACCTGCTGCTTCCGCAAAAGACCTTCAATCTCAGCCGCGACTATGGCGGCATCGTCTCGGCCAGCGTCCTTTGCAATCTCATGGGAATGCCACTGGAACTGGCCGGCGAAGCCCTCGCCATCATAAATTCCGGTACGCGGACGGACCCGGAAAAGGGCGGCTTCGACTCGGCCGCCGTCGCGGCGCAGGCGATCGACTTCTACCTACCCTATGTCGAGGCGCGCTTCGCCGCCGGGGCCGACGGCAGCGTGCCCATGGTCGACGGTATGATCAACTGGCGGTTCGAGGGTCGGGCGCTGACACCTCGCGAAGTCGCGGTCCAACTGGTCTGCGCCTTCATCGGCGGTATCGAGACTGTGCCCAAGATCACCGCCCATGGCCTGATGGAGCTCAATGCCCGGCCCGAGCAGATGGCCGCCGTCCGGGCCGATCTGGAAGCCAATGTACCCAAGGTGGTCGAGGAGATGCTGCGCTATTGCGCCCCCGCCCAGTGGTTCATGCGGACTTGCAACACGCCGGTGACTGTCGCTGGCCAGAGCATCCGCCCCGGCCAGCGTGCGTTCGCCATGATCGCGTCAGGGCTGCGGGACGAGCGCGAGTTCGACGAGCCGGATGAGTTCCGCTGGAACCGTCCGGTTCCCCGCGTCCTGTCGTTCGGCGCTGGGATGCATTTCTGCATCGGCGTCCACCTCGCCAGGATGGAAATCCGCACCATGGTCGATGCCTTCCTGCGGCGCGTTCCCGAGTTCGAGTTCGACATGGACAAGGCCGTGCGGCATCCGTCCAGCTTCCAATGGGGCTGGAACGAGCTTCACGTCACCGTCAAATGAGCACAGACATCGAACAAGCGGTCCTGGCTGCAGAACGGGCGCGATGCGAGGCAATGCTTGCGAACGACGGTCAGGCGCTGGACGCCATCCTCGACGGTCGCCTCCATTTCAGTCACGCCACGGGCGCGGTGGATGACAAGGCCACCTATCTGGCCAAGATGTCGATGGGGCGGATCACCTATGTCTCGATCGACTGGAGCGAGGATCGTGTGACGCCGCTTGCCGCGAACGCGGCCCTCCTCACGGGACGAATGACGTCTGTCGTCAGTGTCGAAGGGGTCCGTAAGCAGCTGGACAACAGGGTCATGTCGGCATGGACAAACGACCAAGGCCGATGGCGCGTCGTCGCGTTTCAATCGACGCCTCTGGCCACCTGACCGCGTTCACGACCGTGCTGTGAGCTCCTCTGCGCCTTGGTTCAGGGAGCGCCGGCGCTGCCTGAAGGACCGATATCGACGCCGCGGTCAGGCGTTTCATCTTTCCATCGCACCGACCCGGCGGGCCGCTCCAGCATTCTCCGTACACGCGGCGTAGACGTCGGGTCGAGCAGGCTTCGGCTCTGGTCCAGCAGATCGACCCCGGCCCCAACGACCCGCTGACTCAGGTGCAGGTAGTCGTTCCAGGTCGGGCTGTGAAAGCGTTCCGTCCACAGGGTGGGATCTGCGATGTCACGCGACAGCGACCATCCATAGGCTCCGGACGCCTGGCGCGATCGCCGGACGCGCTGCATCGCTTCGTAGAAGGGTCGCGCGTTAGCTTGGGGTACGTCGTAGTCGACCATGATGACGATGGGTCCACTCCGCAGCGTCAGATCCAGCAGTACGGTTTGGTCCTCTCGGTTCGCAGGTTCGTTGGCCCCGGCGGTCGCCATCTCCGGTAGCCGTAGAACAAGCCCGACCAGCGTTGATGCGATCATCAGCGCCCCTGCGACCGCGAGGGTTTCCTTGACCCCGACCTGATCTGCCAATTCACCCCATCCCCAGGCGCCCAGGGCCACCCCCCCTGCGATCGTCGCCTGAAAGATGGACAGCGCCCTTCCGGCCACCCAGCGGGGCGCGCCAACCTGGATCGAGATCGTGAACAGCGTCAAGATGCTCGTCCAGGCCGCGCCGGCGATCAATAGAGCCGCCAGGGTGATCGCTTCACTGCGACTGAAGGCAATGCAGATGACCATGGCACCGACGATCATGGCGACAAGCCGACTCCAGATTTCGGTCGAGAAGCGGGCGCGTATCCACGGCAACAGGACAGCGCCAAGCAGAGCGCCGAGACCAAACGCTCCCAAAAGAACGCCATAGACCGGGGCGCCTCCGTTCAGAAGTTCGCTCGCGATCAGCGGCATCAGAGCTGGAATGACGCCCCCGACGAGCCCGAACACCACCGTGCGAAGGATGAAGATGCGGTGGGAGGGCGAGTAGCGAATGAATCGGATGCCCGACACCATGGCGCGCCAGAAGGTTTCCGGCCCCAGGCGAGGTGGTTCCTGTCGCCGTTTCCACACCAGCAGCACAACCAGCATCGGCAGATAGAAGACGGCATTCACCGCAAAGGCACCGATGGCCCCGACCGAGGCGACGATCACGCCACCGATCGCGGGCCCGAAACTGCGCGCCACATTGTAACTCATCCCGGCCAGAGCCACGGCCGACGGAAGGGCTTCGGGAGGAACCTGCTCGCTTACGGACGCCTGCCAGGCGGGCCCGAACAAGGCCATCCCGGATCCGACGACGAAGCAAAAGACGAGCAGTATCAGCGGCGTTAGAAGGCCCATGGCCGTGACGACGCAAAGACCGACCGCTCCGACCAATGCTACAATCAGGGCGACGATACAGACGATGCGCCGATCGAACATATCCGAGATCGCGCCTGCCGGCAGGGCGATCAGCATGAGGGGAAACATCAGGGCAGTCTGGACCAGGGCCACCATGGTGACGTCATCCGTCAGCCGGCTCATGCTCCAGGCGGCCCCGACCCCCTGGATCAGGATACCGAAATTCGACAGCAGGCTGGCGAGCCAGATACGTCTAAAGACCGGCACTCCCAGAGGGGCCAGAAGGCTTTGTGATTTGTCCGCTTCGGTCATGAACGGCTTTCGGCAACGTCGACGGCTGGTCTTGCCGGAAGGGTCAGGGCCCTAGGCGTCTCGATCCGCGAGGATGAAGTCCGCCGCCCGCAGACCGATCACCATGGCAGGCCCATTGGTGTTGCCGGAAATCAGCGTCGGCATGATCGAGGTGTCGGCGACCCGCAACCCCTGTACCCCGCGCACGCGCAACTGAGGATCGACCACCGAGCGCGGATCGGCCCCCATCCGCGCCGTACCCGCGCTGTGGAAGCAGGTTCCCCCCAGGGTCATGGCGTTGGCGAGGATGTCGTCGTCGGTCTCGACCAGGCCCGCCGGATAGATTTCGTCGATGACCCAATCTTTCAGCGCAGGCTGAGCCGCCATGCGCCGTAGCCAGTGAAAGGCCGCGACAAAGGTCTTTCGATCGATCTCGGCGCTGAGGTGGCGCATATTGACCGACAATGGCGCATCGGGATCGGCCGACTGAATCCGCACCTCCCCCTGACTCTGCGGCCTGGTGAAATAGGCCAGGAGGGTGATGCCGGGATAAGGATCGAGGGCGATGTCCTCGTCCTTGCCGTTGCTGCCTGCGGAGACCGTCATCAATCCGAACTGAAGGTCGGCATGGTCCAGGGCAGGGTCCGACTTCGCAAAGCCGCCGACCTCGTGCGCCGCATGGGTCATCGGTCCCTTCTTCAGGAACAGGTATTTGAGCATCGACCACACGGCGGCGAGCCCGCCCAATTGGGGATTCTGGCTGCCACTTTTCACCTTCAGGCGCAGATCGACGTGACGATGTTCCCGTAGATTGCCTCCGACGTCAGGCGAATCGACCACGACTTCGACCCCTACCGACTTGAGGAGCTCGGCAGGACCGATTCCCGAGAGTTGCAGTAGTTTGGGTGTCTGGAACGCGCCGGCGGCCAGGATGATCTCGCAGGTGGCCTCCACGCGCCGTTCCCCTGCGGAATCGCGAACCTGGACGGCCACGGCCCGGTCACCTTCGAAAAGAACACGGAGAACATCCGTCTCGGTGGCCACCGTCAGGTTCAAGCGCTTTCGCGCCGGCTCGAGGAAAGCCCGCGCCGCACTAAAGCGTTGGCCGCCGAACCGGGTTGTAGGCTGATAGCCAATGCCGCCGGCCCGGACCGCTTCAACATCGTTCACATCGACCACGCGAGGCACGCCCATCTGGGTTCCGGCCTCGATAATCGCCTCGAACAGAGGCTCTCCCTTGGGATGGGTCGTGATGCGCAGCGGGCCGCCTGTCCCTCGCCAGGGCCCCTTGCCCAGGTCGTGATCCTCGAGCTCGACGAATTTGGGTCCGATGTCTTTCCAGCCCCAGCCATCACATCCCGCCGCAGCCCAGCCGTCGTAGTCGCTCGGAGCCCCGCGCATATAGACCATGCCGTTGACCGAACTCGATCCGCCCAGAGTCCGGCCCCGGTACCATCGTTCGGTCGGTCCGTTGCCCCCCGTCTGGACCTGGTACTCCCAGATCACCTTGCTGCCGGGATTCAGGATCAATCCCAGCCCGCGGGGCATATGGATCATGGCGTTCTTGTCGACAGGTCCGCTCTCGATCAGAAGCACGGTGTTGGACGCGTCTTGGGACAGTCGATTGGCCAGGGCACAGCCTGCCGATCCGGCCCCGACGATGATATAGTCGTACCGATCCGTCACCGGCTGCCTCCGCGGTCAATTGGACATTCGCTGTACCACCCCGAGCATCGCGCGCGAGAAGTCCGTCCCAGAACATCGTGGCGATGATATCGACGCCCGCCGCCTCGCGCCTCCGACCAAACCGAGTAGCTAGACGCAGGCAGAGCAGGGTTGACATATGCGGGTCGCGTGGATCGGGCTGGGAGCGATGGGCAGGCCGATGGCGCTCGCTGCGGCAAAGGCGGGCCATAGTGTCAGGGGCTATGCAAGACGCCCGGGCGAATTGGCTGAGATTAAGAGCGCCGGCATTCCGGTCACAGACAATCTGTTAGAGACGGCCGCCTATGCCGAAGTGGCCTGCGTCACCCTGTTCTCGGAGGTCCAGGTCCGCGAGGTGGTCCTTGACGGCGGTGTGCTGTCGGCCCTTCCGACCGGCTCCATCCTTGTTTTGCACAGTACCGTGAGCCCTGACTTTGCGCAGGAGGTCGCCGCGCTCCGTGCCGACATCGCCGTACTTGACGCTGGGTTCAGCGGAGGGCCCGATGAGGCCGCCAGCGGTCAGCTTACGCTGATGGTCGGCGGAGATGCTGAGGCTCTCGAACGCTCGCGACCTGTTCTGTCAAGCTATGGCGATCACATCGCCCATCTCGGGCCGGTCGGTGCAGGCATGACTCTCAAGGTCATCAACAATCTGATGTTCGCGGCCAATATCGCCATCGCCCGTGATGCCCTGCGTCTCGTGGATCGCCAAGGCCTGGACCTCGGTACCGCCTTACAGACCCTGAGTCGGGGAAGCGCCGGCAGCACGGCATTGCGGCTTCTTGGGCGGGGCGGCCAGCCCGAAGCCACGCTCGATGCCATCCGCCACTATCTTGAAAAGGACGTCTCCATAGCCCGGGATGGCGCGCGAGCCATGCCGCTCGGCACCCTCGACGGCGCGACCTCGGAGTTCGTGAAATGATCAAATCCGTCGAGGTCGTGCGCGCATTCGACGCCGATAACCACTTGGGCGAGACCCCGGTCTGGTCGGTCGGCGAACAGGCCCTGTGGTGGGTGAACTGCGAGCAGCCCGCCGAAATCCATCGCTGGTCGCCGGAGACGGACGCTCATGACTTCTGGCCGATGCCAAAACGGACCGGTGGCTTTGTCTTCAAGTCTTCCGGCGGCCTGCTCGTCGCCCTGAGCGATGGCCTGTACGACTTCGAGCCTGGCTCTGGCGCCCTGTCGCTGCGCGTCGCATCGCCGCTGCCCCCTCATGTCGGCCTGCATGAATGCCAATGCGACCGGCAGGGCCGACTGTGGACCGGCGGCTTCGATCACCACTACCCAGCGGATCGATCGGCCTCCGACGCGGGTTACTTCCGGCTCGACGGCGACCGCCTCATTCCGGTCGTCCCGGAGGTTGCAGTCGCCAACGGCCTTGCGATCAGCCCGG